>CAZWKF010000030.1:6268-14616 GCA_964634785.1 uncultured Muribaculaceae bacterium | reverse complement strand
ATTACTTAAATTTTCCTCTTCTTCCCAAGAAAGTTGTACTGCACTTGCTAAATAGCCATTCACTGGTTCTTTTTCTATTGCATCTCCACCTGCTATATCTCTTTCAACTGCATTTCCACTTATTTCACATGCAATAGATACACTCATCTCAGTTAGAGGAACTTTTATTACAGTTAATGTTAATACCCCACTTCTTGTCGTTCTTGCTGGAAGTATTTCTGTTGTATCAAATCTATTACTAACACGTAAGTATTCATTTCCTCCAACACAGTTCATCACTAAGTTTGCATCATATTGTTTACTTCCATTTGTTACATCATAATCTAACACATACTTATCATCTATTCCTGTTAACTCGGTTGTAAACTCTATATGTGTTTTATCTTTGATGATGCTTGCATTCTCAATGCCATTTTCGATTGCTTTACTATAATACACATCAAAGTCTCCTGTATTACTTGCTACAAAGGTTTGTCCATTCAAGTATAGTACTGTTGATACACAGGCAAAACCTATCGCCATTAAAGTAATCGCTAGTGCCATAATCATTTTCTTATTTTTCATATTTTTCCTTCTTCCTAAAGAATTACTCTCTAGGATAATTTTACTTTTTTTTTTTTTTTTTGTCTATTTGTTCGATACTTTTTCTTCCTTGTTTACATCAATTTATACACTTTCATACAAAAGAAAAAGAAACTGAATCTACTCAGTCTCCTTTAAAATTTATTTTGTACTTTTAAGATAAACTTACTATTTTCTACATCAATTAATATAGAATCAAATTCATGTATTTCTTCATTTAGTAAAGCTTCTGCTAGAAGAGTTTCTATATTTTTAGTGACATATCTTTTTATTGGTCTTGCACCAAATTCTTCGGTATAAGCTTGTTCTATAATAAACTCTTTTGCTTTATCACTTAACTCAATATGAATATGAACATGATCTAAATGATGATTTGTATCTTCTATAATACGATCTAAGACTTCCATCATCACTGATTTATCTAGCGCATTAAACGTAATAATTTCATCTATACGATTTATAAGTTCTGGTCTAAACGTCGACTTTAGAAGCTTCATGACAAGTTCGTCACGATTTTCTTCATTCTTTAAGATAATGTCACTACCTAGATTAGAAGTCATAATAATAATCGTATTTTTAAAATCAATGGTTCTTCCTTGGGAGTCTGTAATACGGCCATCATCTAATATCTGTAGTAAGATGTTGAAAACATCAGGATGTGCTTTTTCAATTTCATCAAATAAGACAATAGAATAAGGATTACGTCTTACAGCTTCTGTTAATTCTCCACCTTGATCATATCCTACATATCCTGGAGGAGCCCCAAGTAAACGAGAGACATTGAAAGCTTCCATATATTCTGAACAATCAATACGGATCATGTGGCGTTCATCATCAAATAGTTCACTGGCTAAGCTTTTGGCAATTTCCGTCTTACCAACACCAGTAGGTCCCATGAAGATGAAAGAGCCAATTGGTCGATTTGGATCTTTAATACCACTTCTTGCGCGAATGATGGCATTACTAACAAGTTCAATCGCATTGTCTTGCCCTTTTACGCGAAGTTTTAAATGATCCTTTAGTTTTAAGAGTTTTTCTTTTTCACCACCCACTAATTTAGATACTGGAATATTCGTCCAACGACTGACAATATCGGCAATATTATCATCACTTACAACATCCGATAATATTTGCGATTGCATCGTAAGTTTTAACTGACTTATCTCCATCTCTAATTCAGGAATTTCTCCATGTTTTAAACGTGCTGCTTTTTCTAGATCATATTGGTCTTCAGCTTGTTCCAATTCAAACTTTAGTTTCTCTAATTTACTCTTCTTCGTATTGATTAGATCTTTTAACTCTTTTTCTTCCATCCATGATTTACGCATTTCAGATTCTTTGGCCTTCAAAGTTTCCATTTCCGTCTTAATCTCTTCAACTCTTCGTTTGCTTATCTCATCTTTTTCACGTTTAATCGCTTCTAATTCAATCTCTAATGTCATGATATTTCTTGTCAAAGTATCAAGTTCTGTAGGGACTGAATTCATTTGCATCTTAATCGTTGCACAAGCTTCATCGACTAAATCAATTGCTTTATCTGGTAAGAAACGATCTGTAATATAACGGTCTGATAAATTAACAGCCGCAACTAATGCGTTATCTTTAATCGTAACCCCATGGAAGATTTCAAACCTCTCCTTTAAACCACGAAGAATCGTAAGCGTATCAACAACAGTAGGTTCTGCAACCATTATCTTTTGTAAACGTCTTTCCAAGGCTCCATCACGTTCAATAAATTCACGATACTCATTTAAGGTGGTAGCCCCAATAAGTCTTAATTCTCCTCTTGCAAGCATTGGTTTTAACATATTGCCAACATTCATCGCATTATTAGAACCAGCACCAACAATCATATGAATTTCATCGATAAACATGATAATATCGCCATCACTTTTTTCAATTTCTTTTAAGACAGCTTTAAATCGTTCCTCAAATTCACCTTGGTATTTCGCTCCTGCAACTAAAGCAGATAAGTCAAGCTCCCACACTCTTTTGTTCTTTAAGGTATCAGGAATATCGCCTTTGATAATACGATTGGCAAGTCCTTCTACTATTGCCGTTTTACCAACACCTGGTTCTCCAATAAGAACAGGATTATTCTTTGTCTTTCTTGAAAGAATGCGAATTAAATTACGAATTTCTTCATCACGGCCTATTACAGGATCAATCTTATTGTTTCTCGATAGTTCTGTAATATCACGTCCATATTTTTCTAATACATCTTTAAGTTCTTCTCCATTTGGATTCATCTTTTACACCTCCTTAAAAAACTAGTGAAGTTCACTAGTTTAGTCAATAGAAATCATTTTCTTTGTTTCTTTTTCCTTTTCTTCTTTAGGTAAAGAGACTTTTAACATACCATCTTTGAATTCTGCCTTAACAGCACTTTCATCGATATCGCCTACATAGAATTGACGCATGGCTTTTTCATAGTGACGTTCACGACGGATATAATTCTTATCTTCCTCATTTTCTTCACTATTTTGTTTTTCAGCAGATATTGTAAGATAGCCATCATTTAATTCAATTTTGATATCCTCTTTCTTAAATCCAGGAATATCCATTTCAATATTGAATAAACCATCCTTTTCATAAATATCACATTTCATAACACTTTCTAATTTCTTTGGACTTTCTAAATCATCAAAGAAACTATCAAAAAATACTCTACTTGGTAACATATTGTTACACTTCCTTTCTTAATACAATTACCACTATACCACTTAAATTAGCACTTGTCAATAAAGAGTGCTAATTTTTTCTTTTTTTGACAAATTTATTTCTTATATAATTATTTAAGATAAAAAAGAAGAAGTATTCATTACTTCTTCCTAACCTATTTAAATTTTTGTTCCTTTTACGACATTTGAATTAGATGGCTTTTTTGCTATTATTTTATCAACTATCTCTGATGCGTCTTCAGTATAGTTAATAGTTATTTGAGCATTATCTGCACTCACGCTATATAAAGTACTACCAGTTTCACTATCAATAACATATTTAAAAACATAATAATAACTAGTACACTTCGATCCTCTAAGTGTAATTGATGTATTCATTTTACTACATCCTCCAAACATCCAAGTTATATCTGTTACATTTATAAGATTCCAATTTTCTAAATTTACATGAAGATTAGAGCACCCTAAGAACATTTCTTTCATACTTGTGACGTTTTCAGTATTAAAATTTTCAATTCCCTTAATTTCTTTTAATTTTGAAGGAATCATTTTAAAACCATTGGCTTCATAGTAATCTTCTTCATAATCTTCTGAATGTAAATCGTGTATAGAAGTAGTAATATAAGCCCTAAACATATCTTCCATACTCGTTACCTTGCTTGTGTTAAAATGACTTACATCTAAACTTGTTAGATTACTGCATCCACTGAACATACCAGCCATACTTGTTACATTACTCGTATCAAATCCACTTACATCTAATGATGTTAAGCCAATGCAATCTTTAAACACAAAACTCATATTCATGACTTTACCTGTATTCCAATTGCTTACATCTAATACTTTTACTTTCTTACACCAACAAAACATTTCGCCCATATCTGTCACATTTTTTGTATCAAAATGGCTTATATCTAATGATGTGAGATTACTACATCCAGAAAACATACTAGATATATCTGTCACATTTTTTGTATCAAAATGACTTACATCTAATGATGTGAGATTACTACATCCATAAAACATACTGTTCATATTTGTTACATTATTTGTATTCCAATTGGATATACTTATACTTGTTAAACTTCTACATCCTAAAAACATACTGTTCATATCTGTTACATTATTTGTATTCCAATTAGATATACTTATACTTGTTAAACTACTACAGACCGAAAACATACTAGACATATTTGTCACATCGCTTGTATCTAAACTTTCTATACCCTTAATTTCCTTTAAAGCGACGAAACTAGCAAATAAAAAACTTGAGTTAGGGTTCAATTTGACACCTCCATTTTGTCCTATATGAATTTCATATAAACCATTAGTGTCTTCATCTAGTACCCACGCCATAATACTTCCATTTTGATTATTTGACGCATCCCATGAAAGAATTGCATTCTCTGGAACCTTGTTGGTATCTGTAAGTTGTATCTTTTCTACATCTTCATACTTTATTGAAACAATTGAAGGAAGGGTCTCATTTTCAAGGAATTGTATGAAAGGCTTTATATCATTTGTAGCTGATACCGGAGGAGGAGGAGTCATCGTTCGTTGTATATTATTCCAAAGATATGGTCCATTTACCTTTGTTTTCTTCCACTCTTCAAATTCTTTATCGAATTCATTATGTGCGTTTTGACAAGTTTCTGAATCATAGCCTTCCTTACATACTTCATGTTGCCATTCATCAAATTTTTCCATTGACCCAAATTTTTCTATGGCAAATTGCTTACGTAATTCAGAATTTGATGCTTCATATGTCAACGCTAAATAGTCTTTTTCTATTTCTATTGCATCTCCACCAGCAGCATCTCTTTCAACTGCATTTCCACTTATTTCACATGAAATAGTAACACTCATTTCTGTTAAAGGAACTTTTATTACAGTTAATGTTAATCTTCCACTTCTCGTCGTTCTGGCAGGTAGTATTTCTGTTGTATTAAACTTGTTTTCTACTCGTAAGTATTCATTTCCTCCTGTACAGTTCATTACTAAGTTTGCATCATATTGTTTACTTCCGTTTGTTACTTCATAATCTAATACATATTTGTCATCTATTCCTGTTAACTCTGTTGTAAAGACTATATGCGTCTTATCTTTAATAATAGTTGCATTCTCTGTTCCATTCTCTACTGCTTTGCTGTAATACACATCAAAGTCTCCTGTATTACTTGCTACAAAGGTTTGTCCATTTAGGTATAATACTGTTGATACACTGGCAAAACCTATCGCCATTAAAGTAATAGCAAGTATCATAATCATTTTCTTATTTTTCATAATATCCTACTTTCTAAAAGGTAAAGGAATTCCTTACTCTCTAGACTAATTTTACTTTTTTTTTTTTTTTTTTTGTCTATTTGTTCGATACTTTTCCTTTTTAGTTTACATCAATTTATACACTTTTCTATTTTTTAACAACATAGATTTTATTCTGTTTATAAAAAGCATATAAAGTATCTTCAACGGTCATTCCATTTTCTCTTAAGGATTGCTTTAGCCAGTCTTCACTCTTTTTTATTCCTACTAAAGCATGATGTTCAATTTTCCCATCAATAATAATAGGAAGAGGATATGTTCCACTTTGTTTTAAGAGACCTTTTTTAAAAATGGAAAGTTTTCCATTTGTCTCTAATATAGCATAGTCGACTTCATCAATAGACTTTATTTGGTTTCCTCTTAAAGCAAGCAATAAGTCATCCACACTATAACGTTGTTTCACCATCTCTTTGATGTTTAGTTTCCCCTTATCAACTATTAAACTGGGTTTTCCATCCATAAAGTTACGAAATGTATTAAACTTAAGTTGTAAGAATGCTAAAACGACTTCTAATATGACGAGTAAGAGTATTGGCATAATCGTAAGGATCATTTGATCTTCCCGATTTTCAATACTAATGGCAACTAATTCTGCCATTAAAATAGAAATGGTTAAGTCGCTGATGGAAAGCTGGGCAATTTCCCTTTTTCCCATAATGCGATAGCTAAGCAAAATAAAAAAGTAAAAGAATAATGTTCTTCCTAACACATGCAATAAATCCATCATAAAAAATCACCTACTTTATTAGTGGGTAATTTTTACACTTTTTATTCAAATTCGTTTTAATTATTTTCTTTTAAAAAATAAGCTTTTGCTTCCTCTGTAGGTTCATATTCATTTGGCATAATGGAAAACTCTTCAAATAATGTTTGCTCATTTTCAAGAGATTCTTTATAAAGTTCATCAAGAGAATCAGATGTTGATGTCTTAGCTACAAAACGGTTTAATCTCTCTTCCGTCAAATTTCCATTCTGACATTCTTCTTTTAAACATTGTAAATATTCAAAATAGAGTCCAAGTGTATAAGGGTTTGATAGATAAGTTTGATTATCTGTCAAATCATAAGTGTTTAATGTCCCGTTGGAAAAATAAGCATAGAGGAATTCCTTTTCTAATTCATTATATCTTTCGTTATTAAAAAGCTCTTTAATCATTCTTTCAGATAATTCTACAGAATCTGTTATTGATCTCACTTCCTTAGAAGAAGAGTTTGCCCTATTGCAAAGATAATATAAGCTAATCAATAACCGACTATCTGAATCTCCATAGTTTAATTTTTTCCCCTTTTCTTCTATCAAATCTATTAATCTTTGTTGATAGATAGCCATACTCTCATCTAGACGTGTGTACTTACTAAAGTAGCGTGTATATTCTCCATACTTCTTATCGGGAATTGTAAATAAAAACTGATGATGAAAAATATTATTTTTAAATTGAATATCTCCATCAAAAATTGTACTTGCAAATATTAATTGGTCGATTTCATCAAGAGACTCTTTTTCTTTATAATAATTTAGTAATAGAGGGGCGTATTCACTTTCAATGACGCCTTTAATTCTTTTCTTATCTTCTTCATTTTCTGTCTCATCATAATAACTAAGATAAGCAAATATCTCTTCTATTTTATCTATAGGTACATGATATTCTTCGGCAAGTCTTTCCTTTATGCCATCCTCTCCATCAATGAATAAAAGTTCTGCTATTTCATCACTGATGGGATAAGTTAGTTCCCCAAAAAGAGTACTTAACTCACAAGAGCTTTCATTCCCTGCCCACTCACTTAAGGAAGAGACCACACATTTAGAAAAGATATCGTTATTTTTAAAGAGTATTTGACACAAAATTTCTATATCATTTTTTTGATTCTCAAAATTATCATTTCTTAAATGATAGACAAGCTTTCTTTCATGTTTAGGCAATAGAATCATATTTGATGCGACTAAGCTTTCTATATCACATAGTAGACTTTCTTTTATATCTTTTGAAATTGTTGGATTTTCTCTTACAGCAATCGTAAGTTCTTCTAAATACGCATTCTTTGCTTCCTCACTTAAAGCATACGCTTTTTTATTTTCTTTATAAGTCGTAAGAAGTTCACTTCCCTCCTCTTTGATAAAGGCTAAGGAGAGTAGATAAAAGATAAGGGTTATTGAAAGAGTCTTTATTCTTCTTTTCTTATTGTTCTTTTGCTTTTTCATTTGTATCCTCCAATGCTAGTACTTTTCCCTCTTGTGTTTCTTTGTAATATTGAAAATATTCCATGAAGCGAATTGGCTTATTATTCTCTTCTGTTAAGGATTCGTTTGCCGTAATGAAACCTGTAATATAAGTATCTCTCACTTCATCGTAAAAAGTATCCTTAACCCCTTCTACAGGACGTGTAATCCATCTATTTTCAATATTTTCAAAATAGAAAACAGCACATCCATTTTCATAACATTCAGGAATTTCATAATAGATGATAGGCATTCCATTTATACTTCCTTCTTTTGGATAAACTAAAGGACTTAGAACAGATATAGAATCACTATCTAAATTAAAGCTAGTATAATACCAATTATATTTAAAGTCAGAATTGTAGACCATTTCATATCCTAAATCGTTTTGTCCTAAAGTCTCTTTAATACTTTCCATACATAATGTATAAATATCATCATTAAAAATATCACTATAATATTCGGCAAACATGATTTTCCGTGCTTCTTTTTTAGGCATATTGACTAATTCTTTAATCGGCATATTTGCTTCATAAGAAGAAAAGT
>CAZWKF010000030.1:0-6258 GCA_964634785.1 uncultured Muribaculaceae bacterium | reverse complement strand
GTGTTCATCTAAGAAGTTAGAAAGCGATAAATATCGCATATAATCATCATAGGAAATACCGTCCTCTTTTATTCGATCCTCTAACATTTGAAAATATAAAATTTCCATATCTGCTCTTTCCGAATAAGCGAGAGACAAATAAAAATTATTAAATTCACTTTCTGATTTAAAATAGTCTTTTAACTCTTTAAACATTTCCTCTCTAATCTTGCCTGCTGTGAGATACCCTCTTTTAGAAAGCTCATCAAAATCTAGCAAATGGATCATTAAGAAGTAAGCATCTTCGCAATCTTGATCTTTTTTTGCTAAAGCATTTTCAATTGCCTTTTCTACGCATATATCTTCTAACTTTTCTATTGTATATTCTTCGTCTAATAAATATTCATTAGAAATCATAAGATGATAGGTATTTTTTGGAGTTGTATGTGAAAATTCAAATTCGTTTCCTATAAGTTCTTGATAAAGCGTATAATCTTTTTTTCTCATGCAACCAGTTTCCCTCATGACTTTGGCATAAAAACTCTTTTTAAAACTTTCATCTTTTTTGCATTTCGCTTCAAATAAAGAAACAATAATCTCATTTATACGTTCATTGTATTTCTCTTTAATGAGTTCATCTTCATATTCTTTACTTGATAATAAATCATAATAAATATCCATTTTTAAAACCAGTTCACTCACTAACTCGCGATTCTTTATTCCTGTATTTTCCGTAACACAATCAATAAACAATTCTATATCCTCTGAAAATAAACTCGCATAAAAAGCTTCATCATTTTGTGTAATTGTTCTTAAAGTATTGATATAGCTATAATAATCATCCCGATATTTATAATAAGGGAACTTATTTTCAAATATAAGACGCGCATTAAAGGCATTATAGATTCCCCTACCTGCTGTCTTATCTCTCATCATTATTTCATTTAAAGGTTCAATCAACTCTTCATCATTTTTATTGCCAATTTTTATAACTTCACTCACTTGTTCATCACTCATAAAGGGAAGAAAATATTCAAAATAGTTTTTAAAAAAAGGTCTATTTTCATTTTTTACAATTTGATATTCATCTAAATATTGTAAACTATGCGTTTCCCTTTTAGGATCTCCACATCCAGTAAAAGCTAATACACTTGAAAGCATTACAATTAAAGCTCTTTTTTTCATTTTTGTTTTCATTCTTTTTGCTCCTTTAAAACGTCCTTTCTATTGTAACATAGTTTCTTTCAGATGAATACTGAAAATTATAATTTCTAAATCTAGGCAAAAAAAACTAATTATCTTCTAATTAGTTTCCAATGTCTTCATTTTATTTTTTTCATTTGTATTGCTATTTGAATCTCTATATTGTTCTTTTCCGTTTGTGATAACAAGGTTTCAAAACATTCAAAGAATGGCACTAGTTCATCGATACTGAGCAATTCCATCATCCATTTGCATCATTCCTGAAGAGGGAGAAAAGCGAAATCCATTAAGTCCAAAATTACCACCTATTTTCTTTTCCTTATATTTAATATACCCACCAAAATGCGTACCTTCGTCATTTCGATAGATTTCCTTTTCCTTACCATCTACTTCCTTTAATACTTGGAAGTGAGTTTCTCCATTCTGATACCTTTCATATCGTTCTTGTTATAGTTCTTCGCGAAAAGACTTAATTGCTAGAGAATCTCGATCTACAGGATGGTTGTAACTAACTAAAATTGTATATTCTCCACTTGAGCCATTCCACAAGCTTTCATTGCAGTTGATAATTGTGTATCCATTTTAGGCATGTATCCACCAAAGCTGAATATACTTTGAGGATTAGCCCCACACTTAATAACGATTGCCCGTGTCTCTTTATCCATATTTTCAAATACACTTTGATTAAGTTCATCTACTTCCTCTTTTGTCGCAGCATAATATGCATCACTAATACAAGATTCAATCCCATACTCATCACAGTTATATAAAAGATCATATAACTTTTTTCTTTCTTCTCTAGTAAGCATAACAGCTTACGGAATATAGTTTTGTTTTTTTATTGATGATAAAATTCTTTCATTATGTTCATTAATAAAATGACGATCAATTTCAATACTCATAAATTTTTACCCTTTAAAACAAGTTGATTATAACATAGTCTTTTTTAGATTGCAGATTTTCCAGGCAATAAGCTTATTTATAAACTCTTTCAACGCCTAATTCTCTATAAGTATAATATTTTTCTAAGATATTTCCGATTATATGAATATTCTCTTCTTGATACTCTTTTAATTCACCTAAGTATTCTAAATTTATTAATTTCAATTGTCCATTCGTTAGTATTTGCATTATAAAGTTGTTGGCTAAATCGACAATAAACCTATTTTCACCATTGAGAAATATAGTTATATGGTTTGTTTTTTCTAAAGCAGGGTCTACTTTTTTCCAAGTATTCGTACTATAATCTATCCAGATAAATTGCAAAGATGGATTAAAGTTTAAAAGGCACAATACATCATATAAAAACTCTGTTGCATGCCGACAACAACAAATGCCATACATCACTTGAACACCTTGGCTCACTTCTAAAGGTAAACTCAAATAAGGATAGTCGTTATCTAAATGTATTTCCCCAGTCATACTGAAATACCCATTATGAAACATTCTAAAAATAATTTTCATATATTCTAATTGATCTTTTATACTATATTTCTGTAAATACTCTTTAAGATGAAACAAAGTCACTTTATAAGCTTCCATCATTACTGTTTTATCATCAGCAGTAAAATTCAACATCTCCATTCCCCCAAAACATAAATACTTTTAATTACTATTGATAAATTGATTCCTTTTTAAATTCATTATTTTTCGAGAATTCTTTGTTTTCGATAATGTATATTTATCATCATCTAAGAATAAATAATTGCTCTCTTTAGCAAGAATATTTTTCTTTATGACAAGAATACTTGCTACAAGAAATAGGATAAAGATGAAAACAAAAACCATCCATGTATTCATAACATGAGATATGGTAAAATCAAAGAATCCCTCTTCAGGAGGTATAACTCCATATTGTGTCAAATTACTAATGGAGGCGAATGCTTCATATCCCCATCTTGCAATAATAAAATACGAAATCTTTTTTGTAATATCGATAAAGGGAATAAACATTCCCGAAAAAAGCATCTGTACCATCATATATAAAGGTGACAAGATTAAAGTTGTTTTCGTTTCTTTGACAATTGCCGAAATAAATAAGCCAATAGCGCTTGTTGAAAAAGACACTAAAAAGAAATTAATAATTAAATCGATTAAAGTATTGGTAATTAGAGTCTCTTCTGGTCTTGGACTTAGATGAAAATAGACAATCGTTACACAAGTAATGGCTTGATATAGGGATAAAATAGCAAATATGATGACTTTAGAAAACATATACGAAGTAAAATTTAACCCACTCATGTATTCTTTTTTTAGCATATCTCTTTCTTTTACAATTTCTTGAATGGTATTGAAAAGGCCTAACCAAATAGCCGCCATCGTAAATGCTACAAAGACCATAGAAGCAGTTGTTGGATTTAATAGACATTCCTTTTCCGTTGCAAAGCAAATTAAGATTCCCATTAATATCGATTGTCCTAAGAGTAAAAGGAACATCAGTTTATTATTTTTAAGAGATGAAATATATCTTTTTACAAGGGTTGTTGTCTGAGATAGGAATCCAACTTTTGTCTCCTTCTCTTCTTTTAGATGGGGCATTTCAATATCTTGTGACACTTTTTTCATATTCTCTCGATATTTTTTATACCAAGTATTGGTGTCCGTTCTCAAAATATCATAGATATCGACAAATTCATCTACGTTAAAATAGGCGAATATCTCTTCATATGGTCCATAATAACAGATTTTTCCATCTCTCCCCATAAAGATAATTTTATCACATAGATATAAATTAGATACGGTATGAGCTGTCATAATGATCGTCTTTCCCATATCAGCAATCTCTCTTAATTTTTTCATAATCTTCTTTTCGATATTGGCATCTAATCCTGAAGTTGGTTCATCTAATAAAAACAAATTCGGGTTACTGAGCATTTCAGTCGCGATAGAAGCTCTTTTCTTTTCTCCCCCACTTAAGTTTTTAATAAGTGAATTTTTTACATGAGAGAGTTCTAATATTTTTAAAATACGTTGTATCGTCGAATGAATCTCTTTTTTAGAAATACCTTTCACTCGCAATGCTAAAGAATACTCCAAAGATTTTTGTAAAGTCAATGTTTGGTCTAGTATTTCTTGTTGAGGTACATAGGCAATCTTTCCTTTAAAGAAATCTTCATTTTCAAATAAATCGAATCCATCTATATACACATGTCCATGGCTTGGACGATTATAGCCACTTAAAATATTCATCAAAGTTGTCTTTCCTGCTCCCGAACATCCTACAACAGCGATAAATTCTCCTTTATTTACCGATAAAGATAAATCCGATAAAATTTTCTTTGTTTTATTTTTAAGAGTAACAGTTTGATTAATTTCTTCAATTCTTACACTATAACCATTTTCATTCATTGCAATCACACTCTCTTCATTTGTTACTATAATTGTATCAAATTTTGGGTAAAAACTATAGGAATTTAGAACCATTCATAAAAAGTCGTATTATTCTTCTAAAAGTTCTCTTTCATACAATTTTTGATAAGCTTTATTCTTAGCAAGTAGGGTTTTATGCGTTCCTTTAGCGATAATCTTCCCATCTTCTACTACCATAATTTTATCGGCATTTACTATCGTTGATAGGCGATGAGCAATAATCAATATCGTATATTTATCTTTCATATTATTAATAGCTTGCTCTATATACCCTTGTGTTTCATTATCTAATGCTGAGGTTGCTTCATCAAATAAAATAATCTTCGTATCTTGAACAAAAGCTCTAGCAATGGCTAGTCGCTGTCTTTGTCCTCCAGATAAAGTAACTCCTCCTTCACCAACAAGGGTATCATACACTTCTGGCAATGCCTTAATAAATTCATCTAAACAGGCAAGCTTACAAGCAGATTCAATTTCTTCATCACTGACATTCTTTTTTACTAATTTAAAATTATCTTTTATACTCATATTAAAGATATAAGGATTTTGACTAATGATCGTTATATTATTTCTTATTGACTCCTCATCTAAAGTACGAATATCTTTCCCATCTAAAAGGATACTCCCTGAATCAATATCGTATAATTTACATAAAAGTGAAAAGATGGTTGTCTTTCCTGCTCCACTTTTTCCTACAAAGGCAACTGTTTCATTTGTGTTTATTTTAAAACTCATGCCCTTTAAAACTTCATTTGTTCCATAGCTAAAATGAACATCTTTAAATTCAAAATTTCCTTTTATTTCTTCTATATGTTCTTCACCAAACGTCTCCTTTTTAAACTCCATATTATCCAAAAGAGAAAATACCCGATCGCAAGAGAGATTAAAGCCTTTAATTTCTTGCAATAAATCCCCCACATTTTTCATTAAATTATCAAATACTCGTGAACGATAATTATATAAGACTAAAGCAGAAGCTACAGATAACAAGTTATGAGACATCAGAAAAATAAAGAATAAAACCATCAAGATCTCACATGCATCATGAGCTACATCAATAAGACAATTATAATCAATTTCAGCATTACGTAAAGCAAATTGACTAGAAGTCAATTGATCTATATTTTCATCAATTTCATCAACAAAAGATTCTTTTGCATAAAGCATCTTTATATCCCTGACACCGCGAACCAATTCCCCAATTAAACTATTTGTCTTTTCTCTTTGTCGGCGATACTTTTTATCCTCTTCATTCATCTTTTTTACCTTTATTAAATGTAAAGATGTGAGTATTATGGAACAAATTAAAAAGTAACAAAATACGATTTTATTGACAATAAAAATAGCAACATAAACACCAATGTCCGTTAATATTGCTGTGAGATATCCCATTCCCCTCGTAAATATTCTTGACATTTCATCTGTGTCATTATTAATTCTTTGAATAAAAGTTCCACTGCCCTTTTTATCAATTGATGTTAGTTCAATTTTTAATATTTCTCGTGCTGCTTTTATTTGAATATCTTTAGTTGTTCCACGAAAAAAGACCTGTGTATTCTTTCTTAGAGCAACAGTTGTAAAATCACATAAAAAGGACATTCCAAAACAAATAAGGCTGGCAATCAAAAGTTCCATATATAAAGAAGATGATAATGCTACCAATTGTTTTGCTGTAAAAATAGGATAAAGAATATTTATGGCGATATT
>CAZWKF010000029.1:0-14750 GCA_964634785.1 uncultured Muribaculaceae bacterium | reverse complement strand
CTCATATAAGACATCAATTTCACTTTTTAAGAGAGGAAACGTATTACAGATACTTATGTAGGAGCAATCTACATATTGCTCATGTTCTGGGTCTACTGTTTGCATTTCAATTCTTGTTCTAAAAATGTCGATTAAGTCTTCTGCTTTATAAAAATAATCATAACCCAATTCTTTTGACAATTCATTGATTTCATTTAAAAGATCAGGATTTAGATAAACGAATTCCATATCATCACCTATAATCATTATAGCATTAATTTTAAGAAAAGAAATCTGTTTAATAGAAAATACCCCCTTAAAGAATCTTTTATACTCGACAGATTTTGACAAATTTTTTACAAAACCTCTGTTATACTAGTCAATTAAAAAAGAAAGAGAGGTTCATCTATGAATGAATACTATGAAGAAATTGAACAATACATCAGACGGAATGAAGTGAACAAAGTTGCTAGAAGGATCGAAGAAAACAAAAATTCTTTAACAAACTACTGGCATATTGGGAGACTTTTAGTCGAAGCACAAGGAGGAGAGAAACGTGCAAAGTATGGAAATGAACTTATCAAAAAGTGGTCGAAAGAATTTACCGCAAAGTATGGAAAAGGTTATGACAATACAAATCTAAGAAAATTCAGACAATTTTATTTAACATTTGGAAAGTGCGCCCCAGTGGGTCTCATATCTTGGACACACATAAGAACTTTATTGCCTATAAAAGATGAAAATAAACGTAACTATTATATTAACTTGTGTATAACAAAACAGTTATCCAAAAGAGAATTAGAACGTGAGATTAAAAATAACACATATGAAAGATTAATAAATAAACCTGAAAAGATTGAAATTATTCAACCTACGATTAAATATAGTATAACAAGTAATGTACATAATCCTATTTTACTTGAGTTAAATGAAGGAGAGGAGATTACTTCAGAACATGACTTGGAAATAGCATTACTTGCAAGATTAAAAAGTTTCTTTTCACAGTTAGGAGAAGGATTTATGTTTGTAGAAAATCAATATAAAGTTATCTATGAAGGAAAGAACTATTTTATAGATATCTTACTTTATAATATAAAGATGGACTGTTATATTGTCGTTGAATTAAAGATAAGAGAGCTAAAGAAAGAAGATAAAGGGCAGATAGAATTCTATATGAAGTTAGTAGATGAACAGATAAAGGAGTCAAGAAACAACAAGACGATGGGCATCATTATTACAAAAGAGCAAAACAAGTTTATTGCTAATTTTGTAGGAAGTGAAAGTATCATTCCTTTGACCTATACGATAATAAAAAACACATGATATAATAAGAAAAAGGAGAATAATCATGGAAGAGAAGTTTTTAGAAATGGATTTATTAGAGGATACTTTACTTCCTTATGGATTTCTGTTAAAGGATGGAAAATATGTCTTAAAAAAGGCAATTAATAATACTTTATACGTTCTCATTTGTTTGACAAAAGATCATTTAGAAGTGAGTGTTCGTAATAATATAGATGATGAACTTTATTTACCTTATAAAATGAAGAAAGCAACAGGAGCTTACGTTTCAAAGGTACGAGAAAAAGTAGATGAAATTCTTGAATCTATCTATAAAAATTGTTTTACTAAAAGAGATGATAAAAATGAAGTGTTATCTTATTGCCAAGAAACTTATGGAACAATTCCAGAGTATTTATGGGATAAAACACCGGATGCTTGTGTATTAAGGGTGGGAACTAAATGGTATGGAATTATGATGACTATTGGAAAAGATAAATTAGGTCTTTCTTCACAAAATAGTTGTACCATTTTAAATTTAAAAAATAGTTCTGATAAAATCGTGAGTCTTATCGATAATATCCATTACTTTAAAGCCTATCACATGAATAAAAAATACTGGTTTACCATTCTTTTAGATAAGACAGTTAAGATGGAGGAGGTAAAGGAATTAATTGATGAAAGTTATCAACTTATAGAAAAGAAAAAGGAATAAAAATATGGTATAATAAGACATATATTGAAGAGGTACTTATGGAAAAAGAATTATCGACAAAACCAAATTTCATTGTAAATAAAGATATTAATACTGTTTTCTTTTGTCTTGTCTTTAAAGCCCCTTATCGTATTGAAGATTTAGGAAAAGTAGATTTACTTAGACAGTATTTATTTAATTACTCAAAAGAATGTCCTGATGAAGAAAGTTTTCGCTTTGCCATGTTAAAACATTTAGTCATAAACTTTACTTTACGTTATAAAGAGGCAGGAGAAAATACATTTATCTATATTCGCTTTACTTTGCCAAAAGAGGGGATTGTTGAAAACTACTCCTTAGAAGAGAGTTTAGCTTTTATTGCAAGAACGATTTTTGAGCCTTTCTTAGAAAATGACTCCTTTGAAGAAAAGCGATTTATACGAGAAAAGGATTTTCTATATCGCGCAAATGTGGAGCCCACACCGAGTATCTATACGGCTTCTTTTAATCGTGTCATTGAACTTCTTGATCCAAATGAAGAAGTCTATGTTAAAAAGTCAACTTATATAAAATGTTTAGAAAATTTAACAAAAGAGAAGTGTTATGCTTATTATAAAGAATATATCAAGACAAGTGACTGTGTTTCTTATGTGTATGGGCATTTTGATGAAGAGAAGATGAAGACTTGGATGAATTTGTATTTCCCTCAAAAGAAGAATACGGTTTCTTTTAATGCCAATTACTTTGAAATCTTCCCAAGATTAGAAACAGAGATAGTAGAAGAGCAAGGAAACTTTAATCAGACGGCTCTTTATATGGTTTATGATATAGAAGAATATAGACAAGAAGATCGCATTTACTTATGTTTATTGCATGATTTATTATGCAGTGGAGAAAATGATCTTGTATTTAATGTTTTGCGAGAAAAGAATCATCTTGTCTATTCTTCAAGAGTGACTGTAAAAAGCTATTGTGGTTTATTTATGATTGAAACCTATTTAAACATTCAGAATAAAGAGAAGGCAATTGAACTAATTAAACAATGTTTAAACTCTTTACAAGATGAAGACGTTTTAGTAAAAATGATGAAAAAAAATCTAAAAGGTGTTGAAGTTGATCTACTTCGAAAAAATGATCATCATTCTGCTATCTTAGATGATAAAATTACGAAAGATTTTAATCGCAATACATTAGAAGATATCTACGAAGCTTACAAAAAGATTAGTGTAGAAGAGATGAAAGCTTTTCTAACACGTGTTCATCTTCGACTTATCTATGTCTTAAAGGAGAGTGAAGTAGCATGAAATCGTATTTCTTTAAACTGGAAAATGGTTTACAAGTCTTAATTGTTCAAGATAAAAGCAAAAAGAATGGCTTTGCTGAATTGATTACAAGATTTGGCAGTAAAACCGAGGGATATATGCTGGATGGAGAAAGGCATTTCGTTACACCAGGACTTGCACATTTGCTAGAACATACGATTATTGAAAATAGTTTTCTTGGGAATGCCGCAAATTATTTTAAAGAACGATATGTTGGCTTTAATGGTTCAACGGGATATCAATACACACGTTATTATATTTCGGATATTTTAGATTTTAAAAAGAATCTAGTTCATCTTATTCAAATGGTGATGAAACCTACTTTTGATGAAGAAAAACTAGAGAATATAAAAAAGCCTGTTATAGAAGAAATTAGAGCTATCAATGATCGTTTATTTTTAGATATAGAGAGAGCTTGCTATGAAGCGGTGCATCATTACAATCGACGATATAACCATGGAGGAAGTATTGAAGATGTAAAAGGCATTACAATGGATGAATTAAAACAAGTACATCGTGTTTTCTATCAACCCTTTAACCAATTTTTAAAGATTTCCTATGCAGGAGATATCGAAGAGATGAAAAAACTCATAATGGATGCATATGCCAATTTACATTTAGAGGAATGTGAACTTAAAAAAATTGTCTTAGAAGAGCCAAAAACAGTGAATAAAAAGGAAATGATTATTCCTGCAAATGGCAAAGAAGAAATGGTGTATGTTCTTTTTAAGATTCCCAAAAATGACTTTTCACCAAAGGAACTTGTACGTTCTAGTTTTTATCTTTCCCATTTCTTAGCCGAAAACTTCAGTGATGGATCTCCTCTTTATAAAGAATTTATTGAAAAGAAGTATACGATTTATAGTATTGAAAGAAGTTTCGAATATGAAGATGATTATATTATTTTAACGATTGGAGTCTTTTCTTCCTATCTTAAAGAAATTGAAGAGGCTGTCCTAAATTGTATCAAAGAAAAGAAGATAAGTGAAGAAAAGTTTGAACTATGGAAAAAAGAGACCATGATCGATATTTTATTAAGAGAGGAAGACCCCATAAAATACTTGCATCCCTATGCGGATAATATTTTAACTTTTGATTATCCTTATCCCGATACTTTGGAGGATATTGAAAGTTTTACGATAGAAGAATATCGCCAATTTTTAAATCGCTTAGACTTTGGGGAGCATGCAGTAGTTGCTCGTTTAGAAAAGGGAAAAGATGAGTAGACTTGGAAATGCCTTGACTATGATTGAACTTTTAAGTTCAGGAAAAAAATACAGTGTGGAAGAACTTGCCGAGAGATTAGAAGTGACACCACGAATGATTCGCAAGTACAAAGAAGATATTGAACAAAGTGGCATTTATATTGATACGATACGAGGGCCTTATGGGGGTTATGTCTTGAATCAAAGCATTTCTCTTCCTAGAAGAAAGTTTAAGAAAAGTGATTATGAGTTTTTAAATCAACTTGAAGTGGGGGATGAAAAAAGAGCTCGCTTAAATGAAATTGCAGATAAAGTGCGGGGTATTTACTTGGGGTCTAAAGAAGAAACTGCTGAATTAACAAAAGAAACGAGAAGTATCTATAATACATTCGTTAAAGCGATAAAAGAGAAGCGAAAAGTACGCATTACATATTATTCTTATACAAAAGGCGAGACAGAACGCATTATTCACCCATTTGATTTATTTTTAACATCTTCAGGATGGGGATGTGCTGCTTTCTGTGAACTTCGAGGTGATTTAAGACATTTTGAACTGCGAAGAATTCAAAAATGCGAAATATTAGAAGAAATGTTTAATTAGACCATATAGTTCCTATTTCCTATTTATACTGGAAATAGGAAGGTGGAAAAATGGAAGAAAATTTAGTTCATTTATATGAGGATATTTTAAATTCTACAGCCAATTGTGAGCATTTATTAAAGGAGTTTGCCAATATAAAGGGAGCAAGTATTACCTGTGGTGCAGGAGGCTCTAGAGTTGTTGCTGAGTTTTTAAGACTAGTATTAGAAAAGAAGAATAAGTGCCTTGTGAATACATGTGGACTAAGGGATTTAAATCATTTAGACTTAAAGCAATACAAAAATCTTATCATCACTTCTCATAGTGGTTCTAATTATGGAGTAAGACAAGCTTTAGAAAAAGAAGCAACGTGTTATCTTTTGAGTACGAGAAAGACCAAAGTAAAAGGAGAGACATTGCTTCATTATGAAATGGAAAATCGCAAAAGCTTTATTGCCTTAAATGCGACAATTGTTCCGATGGCTATTCTATTAAAGTACTATTTAGAAGATGCTTATACCTCTACATTAGAAAGAATATTTGCTCATTTAGATAAAGAAGTAGAAATACCAAAAAGTGATGTTATCAATATTTTTTCTGGAGTTGATACAAAAGTAGCAGAAGTATTTTTGGATTCGACACTTGTAGAGGCAGGATTAGGTATTCCTATTATTCACTCTAAGTATGACTATTGTCATGGAAGAAGTACCTTGAATAAAAGTCACCAGTATTCGGCAATTTATTTAGAAAACTTGGAAAATGATTTAGATAGAGTTATCAAACAAGTGTTAGAAAATTCAATGAATGACTTTGTTCTTATAAAAGGCTTTAGTGAAGATGAAGTGATTAATCAATTTTATATCACTTTACAGATAGTGTATCTATGTGTAAATTTAGCTAAAGAGAAAAATGTAGACTTAGCTAATATAAAGTATGATAAAATGGCGGTAAAATCGCTTTATTATTTTAAAGGGAGTATGTAAGATGAGAATAGTTAGTTTTGGTGATTTATATGTCGATTATTATTTTAAAAATGGGGTATTAGAAGGTATTTGTGGAGGCAAAAGCAACGCCAATATTTTAGCCAATCTTTCCAAATATTATGAGACTGCTTTTATTGGCTGTGTAGGAAAAGATTCAATAGGCGATATGGCCATTCACTCTTTAGAAAAACTAGGAGTCGATTGTAAAAATATCAGAAGAATAGAGGAACATACCAAAATATTCTTCATTGAAAAGGGTGAGTATAGTCAAGAATGCCCTTATTGTAATCGTCGATTATCCTATAGAGGATTAAAGTGTACGAAAGAAGAAGTGATGAATGAAATCAAAGAAGATGATGTTTTAATTGTTGATAACTTAAATCAAGTGACATTAGATGTGCTTCAAAGTGTTCAAAACAGGGCATTTATTGACATTGGTTATTTGGGACCTTTACTCTATGCTTCTTTTGAGGAGATAAAGGAACTTCTTGGAAATCGCTTTGAAATCATCAACATGAATGAACGTGTGTACAATGTATTAAAGAAAAAGTTTGCTATTGATTCTATGGATTTGTATGATGCCCTAAAGCCAAAAATGTTAATCATTACAAGAGGAAAAAGGGGTGTCGATATTATCTATAAGGGAGATTTTCTAAAAAAGGAAATTGAAAATCCAACAGTGGAAGTCGATGCATCAGGTGCAGGAGATGCTTTCTTTTCAGCGTTTATTCATGCGTATTTAAGTCATGAAGAAATGGATGAAAAAAGCATTAGCTTAGCTTATATGAGAGCAGAGACTTTGGCAAGACAAGTCGTAAGTCTAATGGGCGCAAGAGCTCATTTAGAGCATCTTTATAAAATAGAAAATTATAAGGGATGTATTTGTGAAGAAATAACAAAGGAAGTCAAATAACTCTAATATGGTATTGGAGTTTTTTTATTGTCCTACAAAGTTCGACAAAAACTTTGTGAGTTGTCTGCTATACTAGCCCATTAAAAAAGAAAGCGAGGTTCATCTATGAATGAATATTATGAAGAAATAGAGCAGTATATTAAAAGAAATGAAGTGAATAAAGTAGCAAGAAGACTAGAAGAAAACAAAGACTCATTAACAAACTACTGGCATATTGGGAGACTTTTAGTCGAAGCACAAGGAGGAGAGAAACGTGCAAAGTATGGAAATGAACTCATCAAAAAATGGTCCGAAAAATTTTCGAAGCGATACGGTCAAGGATATAGCTACGTTAATATGACGAGATTTCGTAAATTTTATTTAACATTTCCAATTCTTTCACCAGTGGTGAAAGTTTCTTGGAGTCTCATCATGATTCTACTTCCCATAAAAGATGAAAATAAGCGCAACTATTATATTAACTTGTGTATAACAAAACAATTATCAAAAAGGGAATTAGAACGTGAGATTAAAAATAACACTTATGAAAGATTACTAGAGAAAACAGAAATATTGAAATCATTCAGCCTACTGTTAAATATAGTATAACGAGTAATGTACATAATCCTATTTTACTTGAATTAAGTGAAGGAGAAAAAATAGAGTCAGAAAATGATTTAGAAGTTCTTTTACTTGCAAGACTTAAAAGTTTCTTTTCACAATTAGGAGAAGGATATGCCTTAATTGGAAATCAATACAAAATTTTCTATGAAGGAAAGAACTATTTTATAGATATCTTACTTTATAATATAAAGATGGATTGTTATATTGTGGTTGAATTAAAGATAAGAAGCTTTCGAAAAGAGGATAAAGGACAGATAGAATTTTATATGAGATTAGTAGATGAACAGATAAAAGAACCAAGAAACAATAAAACGATGGGTATCATTATAACAAAAGAACAAGACAAATTTATTGCTAGTTTTGTAAGTAGTGAAACCATTATTCCGCTAACCTATGAAGTATGCTAATAATCAAAATGGAGTACTAATAAAAACACAGCATTTTCTACTTGTAAAAACAAATGAAGTATCATAAAATAAAGATGGAGCACACATTCGTGAGCGCCAAATTTTGTTTGACTGCCTCTACGGCAGTTTTCTTATGCCATTAATTCTAATAAGCGTAAGATAATAATGATAAGAATAAAGATTAATGCATCTTTCTTCATAATCATCAACTCCATCTTTCACGATTAAGAAAACAAAATTTCCAAAACCCCCTGAAAAATGGCAACTACAAAATATGTGCTCCTACTTACTATATACACAAAAAAATCATGGATTACTCGAAAAAGAAGGAAACTTTTTAAAAAAGATGCTGTTTTTGTATAGATATTTAAAATTTGTCGATGTAAAAAAATATGTACAAATTAATACAGTAGACTCTTTGTGTCTTTTTTCTTTTCATTTTCATATTTAAGTGTTAAAATGAATAAGTGTTTTAGAAAGGAAAGATAGGATGAAAGAAATCTTAAGTATAATAAAAAAGTATAGTCTAGGTATTTTGCTTGTTGTTATCTTACTTGTCATACAAGCTAACTGTGATTTAAAATTACCTGAATATACTTCCAATATTATCAACATTGGAATTACTCAAAAGGGAATAGAAGATAATGTACCTGATGCTTTAAGTAAAGCTAGCTTTGATGCTTTAAGTGTCTTAGTGGAAAGTGATCTTACAGAGTATTATGAAAAAGCCGATAGAAATGATTCTACTGTAAAAAAAGAATATCCCTATGCTGAAGATAATGAGATTTATGTATTAAAAGAGTCATTAGCTAATGAAAGAGAGACTTTAGCGGATCTCCTAAAAAAAGCGGAAGCATTTTCCTTAATGCTTGCTACAAATAAAGAATTTGCAAGCAGGGGATATAAAGTAGATGCTACGATTTTAAAATACTATATGGGATTAGAGACAGAAAATGAAATTAAAGCCTTATATCAAAGCTTAGATAAAGTAGATGAACAAATTCTTGATCAATACAGTATTCAATATGTCGTTATGGAGTATAACACCTTAAAAGTGGATATTGAGAAAAAACAGTTAAACTATCTTATCAGTACAGGAATAAAAATGCTGATCTTTGCATTATTCATCATGCTTGTTATCATTATTACAACGTATATTTCAGGTAAAATTGCCTCATCTGTTGCCTATGACTTGCGGGAAAAAGTGGTCGAAAAAGTCATGCAGTATTCCAATAGTGAGTTTAATGAATTTTCAACCTCTAGTTTGATTACACGTTCAACTAATGATATCAGTCAAATACAGATGCTTCTTACGATGCTTTTAAGAATGGTTTTATATGCACCAATTATTGGAATTGGGGCATTAGTTAAAGTCATTGGCATTGATATGATATGGGTAATTGGTATTGCGATTGGTGCTATTATGATCCTCATTATTATCCTTCTAGTATTTGCTATGCCGAAATTTAAAATTGTTCAAAAATTGATTGACCGCATTAACTTAGTCGTACGTGAGACACTAAATGGTTTACCTGTTATTCGGGCATTTGCCAATGAAGAATTTGAGCAGAAAAAGTTTAAAAAAGCCAATACAGATTTAATGAAAGTCAATCTCTTTACCCAAAGATTAATGGCTCTTATGAATCCCTTTATGATGTTTATTATGAATGGTATTTGTGTTCTTATTATTTGGGTAGGAGCAAATCATATTGATGCTGGAATGATGCAAGTAGGAACACTTACAGCCCTTATTTCTTATACGATGCAAATTATTATGGCTTTCTTAATGTTATCCATGATTTCCATTATGGCTCCAAGAGCGATGATCTCCATTAATCGTGTAGGGGATATCTTGAAAAAAGATTCTTCTATAAAGAATGCTCCAAATGTGAAACATATTGATGAAAATGAAGATTTTGCCTTAGAATTTGATCATGTTTCTTTTCAATATCCTGATGGAGATGAGCTCGTTTTAAAAGATCTTGATTTTAAAGTACCTGCTGGTTCAACTCTTGCGATTATTGGGTCTACAGGTTCGGGAAAATCTTCTATTGTCAATTTGATTCCGCGATTTTTTGATGTTACAGAAGGATCGATTAAATTGAATGGAACTGATATTCGTGAAATTGATATAAAAGATTTGCGTAATATTATCGGGATTGTTCCCCAAAAGGGACTACTCTTTAGTGGAACGATTGCTTCTAATATTAAATTTGCTGACGAGAAAATAAGTGATGAAGAGATGAAAGAGGCTGCTAAAGTTGCCTGTGCAGAAGACTTTATCCTCAAAAAAGAGGGCGGATATGATGCCCCTATTTCGCAAGGTGGAACGAATGTCTCAGGAGGACAACGACAAAGACTTGCCATTGCTAGAGCAGTAGCAAAAAAACCGAAAATCTATCTATTTGATGATTCCTTTTCTGCCCTTGACTATAAGACAGATGCCAGTGTTCGTAAAAATTTAGCAGAATATTGTAGGGAAGCAACTAAGATTATTGTTGCCCAAAGAGTAGGTACTGTCATGAATGCCGATCAAATTATCGTTTTAGAAAATGGCTGTGTTGTGGGAATGGGAACCCATAAAGAACTTTATAAAAATTGTAAGATTTATAAAGAGATTGCCTTATCTCAATTAAAAGAGGAGGAATTGGTATGAGCGAAAGAAAAACACCTATGAAAAAAGGACCTATGAGAGGAATGAGGGGTGGCGAAAAAGCCAAAGATTTTAAGGGTACCGTTAAAAAGATTATTGCCTCCTTAGATGGGTATAAAAAAGCGATTGGTATTGTCTTCATCTTTGCGATTGCCTCCACTTTATTTTCCATTGTTGGACCTAAGATACTTGGAAATGCAACCGAGGAGATCTTCTCTGGAATTATGCGTAAATTTAGCAATACAGGAGGAATTGAATTTAGTAAACTGCATCGTATTTTGTTGATTTGCTTATCTCTTTATATCGTCAGTGGTATTTGTAGTTATATTCAAAGTTTTATCATGTCAACGATTACCCAAAAGTATACGTATAAATTAAGAGAAGCTATAAATAATAAGATTCATAAACTTCCATTTCGTTATTTTGATGGGAAAACCAATGGGGAAGTCTTAAGTATTATGACGAATGATGTGGATACAATGCAGATGAGTTTTAATCAAGCGCTTATGCAATTTATCACATCCATTACGACCATTATTGGCGTTCTTGTCATGATGATTAGCATCAATATCCCAATGACTTTTATCGCTCTTCTAATGCTTCCTTTAAGTGCCGTCTTTATGATGACAATATTGAAAAAATCACAAAAGTATTTTGCGCGAAATCAAGAGTATTTGGGACATATCAATAGCAATGTTGAAGAGATGTATAGTGGGCATAATGTCGTAAAAGCTTTTAATGCTGAAGAAAAAATGCTTACCACTTTTAGAGAAAATAATAAGAGTCTTTATACTGCAGGATGGAAGAGTCAATTCTTTTCTGGACTCATGCATCCAATTATGCAATTTATTGGCAATTTAGGTTATGTGTTTGTTGCTATCTTTGGAGGATACTTCTGTATACGTGGTAAAATTACGGTAGGAAATATTCAGTCATTCATCTCTTATACAAAGAATTTTACCCAACCAGTTACGCAGCTTGCACAAGTATCAAATCAGATTCAATCCATGGTGGCAGCAGCTGAGAGAATCTTTGAATTCTTAGAGTTAGAAGAAGAAACTTATCAAGAAGCCACTTGTGATATAACGAAGATAAAGGGCAATGTCGAATTTAATCATGTATCTTTTGGGTATACAGAAGATAAAATGGTCATTAAAGACTTTAGTGCTAAAGTGAAAGCGGGACAAAAGATTGCTATTGTGGGTCCTACAGGAGCAGGAAAGACGACCATTGTAAAATTATTGATGCATTTTTATAAAATCAATGGAGGTTCAATTCTTATCGATGGGCATCCTATTGAGGACTATGATGTGCATGATTTAAGACGTGCTTTTGGAATGGTTTTACAAGATACATGGCTTTATAGTGGAACCATTATGGAAAATCTCCGCTATGGAAGATTAGATGCAACCGATGAAGAAGTGATAGAAGCTGCACGTATTGCCAATGTCGATCATTTTATTCGTACACTTCCTGATGGCTATCAAATGGAAATTGATGAAGAGATGAACAATATTTCTGGAGGGCAAAAACAACTTTTAACCATTGCCCGTGCTATTCTTGCGGATACAAAAGTGCTCATATTAGATGAAGCCACAAGTAATGTCGATACAAGGACAGAAGAATTAATACAAGAAGCAATGGATAAATTAATGGTGGGGAAAACTTCTTTTATCATTGCTCATCGTCTATCAACCATTAAAAATGCCGATATGATTCTTGTGATGAATGAAGGGGATATTATCGAAATTGGCAATCATGAAGAACTTTTAAAGAAAAATGGTTTTTATGCCAATCTATATAATTCCCAATTTGAAAACTAAGAACTGAACTGAAAAGTGAGTTCTTTTTTTGAAAATAAAAAGAATATGTGGTATTATAGTTCTCGACTTAAAAGAGGTGATTGCATTGGCAAAGTATAATTTTGGCTTTGATGCCGATGGAGTTTTGTTCGATACAGAAGAATTTCAATTATCAGAAGAGATTCAGTCATATGTAAAAGAAAAATTTGGATATAATTTAATTGACAAAACGGGATATGGAATAAAGGCTGCTTATGGATGTACAAGTGAAGAGGAAATTAAGATATGGATTCCTTTTATTATCAAGTATTCTCTTTTCTTTAAAGCACGACCTTGGATTAAAGAAACGATTGATGCTTTGCGCAAAGAAGGGCATAAAGTTTATATCATTACATCTAAGGCTTGTGCCCTAAATAAAGATATTAAAGGTTTTATGGTAAAATTTCTTTTCGAACTTGGCTTAGAATTTAATGGGATTCACGTTGATGGAATTGAGTATTGTTCATTAGAGAATAGCGAAGAGGATAAGAAAAAAGCTTGTGAAAAGCGAGATATTCGTTTAATGGTGGAGGATAAAAAGGAAAATATTGCTTATTTAAGTCGATATATACCCGTTATTTGTATGGATACTTTAAATAATGAAGGAGAAATCTTTAATGAAGCCGTCTCTCGTGTTCAAGATGGGAATACACTTTATGCTGAAATTATGAGAAGAATTGCCAGTTGGGAAAATACAGAAAATATTTTTACGAGAGTCCAGTTAAAAACAAAAGAAGAAAAACAAATGATGTCTTTAGAAGAACGAAATGCCTATTATGATGCCTTGAGTGATTATTATAAGTCACTCCCTTATCATGAAAAGAAAAGTCAATATCATGATGCTGCTATTCGTCTTATTGGGGCTTTAGTTTCTCAGGTTTTTCGATATAAATATCATCCACAAGTAATAGGCAGAGAACATCTTCCAAATGAAAAAGGGTATATTTATGTATGCAATCATTTATGTGATAAAGATATGATTTTTCTTTTATCAGAACTTAGAAATAAATTAAATCAATGGCGTCCGCTTATAAAAAAAGAAATATTAGAAGAAGCGGTAGGTATTCTTTTCCGTATTGGCGATTCAGTTTTTGTTAAAAGAAAAAATCCTAAAGATAGAACTCTTGCCTTACAGGAAATGGCAAAACATCTTGCACATGGGAAAAATGTCCTTATCTTTCCTGAAGGGACTTATAACAAAACGGATGGAAACCTAAAAGACTTTACAGGATGTAGTCACGTTTATCTTTCTCAAGTGTTTCAAAAAGAGATTGTAAATTTGGCAATAACGAAAGATTATACGAAAAGTCCTTTATTAAGAATTGATGAACCTTATATTGTTTCTCGAGATGTAACGATTGAGGAGGCTAATGATGACTCCTATGAAAGACTATCTGCATTAGTTGAAAAGAATAAGCAATTACAGAAGAGGTGATGTTTTATGCTAATTACATCAAAAAATTATCAAGATTATCTAGGAAAAGAAGAAGATAAGAAAAAAAGATTACTTGAAGTATTTGAAACTCTTGTTTCTAATACAGGGGAAAAAATACCTGTTGGAAGTCTAGGAAATTCAATATCTTCTGGTTACTCAAAATGCGATCTCATGTATCCTTTATTATATCGTGCCGGAATGAATACGATAAAGAATTTAGATTTGTATTCATATGCACGTGTTCGAAAAAATGAGGAACAAAATATTTTCAGTTGGTATGAAGCGAATATAAGCCATGAAGAAATTAATCATTTATTATTTGAAGACATTAATGAGCGAAGAGATATCTATGCCCATTATGGAGAAATGGAAGAGGAAGCTTATAAGGAGCTTGCATCTTCACAAACGATAGGAATGCGTGATTTTGTGCGTCTTTCAAATAGTATAGTCATCTATAATGGATTAACAGGAACTTTTACAAATATTTTAAGAAGAGGAATCGTTTCTGAAAAAATGCATATTTTATCAAGTTTTTCAAAAGATGCACGTTACTTAAAAGCTCTTTTATTGCGATTTTATCTCGATAATCCGGGTTGTCAAATTTATGTATGTGGTATACCCGATTTTTTAGGATTAGGTTTAAATAGTATTGCTGATAGATTTATAAAAGAGGCCGTTTCATCTATTCCTAATGCCGTTTTCGTTTCAGGATCAACGAGAAATATGTTAGCAAAACTTGAAAATCAAAAAGAAAGTGATATACATTATAACCATCCAGAATATCTAGCATTAATTAACCGTATTTTGGAATCTTTAAATAAGAACTATTATAGTTTGCCTTTAAAAGGAAAAAT
>CAZWKF010000028.1:0-15020 GCA_964634785.1 uncultured Muribaculaceae bacterium | reverse complement strand
TGTTAATGATACTATAAGAATGTACAAAAAGAGGAATTTAGAAATGTACAAAATTGTACATAAAAATCGCCTCTAAAAGTACATTCTTTTTTGATATACTAAACCACAGAAATGGAGGTGAAAGTATTAGAAATTTGAAAGGAGAATTGTTATGCTTGGAAACAAATAATATAAAACCAAACTTCTCAGAATTAGCAAGAGTATATAATTTAGACCGACGAACAGTAAAAAAGTATTATCTTGGGTTACAATCAAATAATGGAAATATAAAGAGAACTTCAAAGCTAGATAAATATCAAGACCTAATAAAAAACAAATTATTAATTCCGGGAACTAACAAAAAAGCAGTATATATGTTTATTAAAATGAATGTCGATGAAAATATTGGAAGCTATTCTAACTTTAGAAAATATGTTTTAAAACATCATGAGGAATTGATTCCTAAGAATAATAATGTCCATCTTCGATTTGAAACTGAAATGGGCTTACAACTTCAATTTGATTGGAAAGGGCCAATACATTTATACAATAAATTTAATGAAACATTTGAATTTTATGTTTTTTCTTCTACGTTATGTGCGTCTAGATTACATGTATTTGTATATAGTAAATTCATGACTTTAGAAAGTGTAGAAAGGTGTTTAATTGAATCATTCGAATATATAAATGGAGTTCCTAAAGAATGTTTAACAGATAATATGGCTAGTATTATCAACTATTCTCAACATGAATTTGTTCCTGAATTTAAAGCTTTTGCTAGAGATATGGGTTTTCTCCCTAAAAAATGCAAAGTAGATTCTCCTGAAACAAAAGGAAAAGATGAATCTTGTAATAGATTCATGAATTGGTTATATCCATATAACTATGAATTTGAAACAGAAAGTGAGCTGATCGAAATAATTAAGAAGATTAATATTAAAGTAAACATGGAAGTAAATTCTACTACTAACATGCCACCAATTATCCTTTATGAAAAAGAAAAAGAATATTTAAATCCTTTACCTAAAAAACAAATAATCGAGTCTTACTTAGATACAATGATTCCGGCCAAAGTATCTAATGGATTATTAGTCTATTATAAAGGAAATGAATATTCTGTACCTAAAAAGTATATTAATCAAACCGTAAAATTAAACGAAGTGAATAATAAACTTTTAATATATTATAACAAAGTTTTAATCGCTTCGCATGATATTTCAACTAAAAGAATCAATTATCTTGAACAACATTATATTGAGGCATTACAAAATTCCTTACCATACAAAGATGATAATGATATTGAACAGCTAGCTAAAAAAAATCTAAATTTATTAGATAACTTAATAACAGAGAAAGAAGGATTAAAATGAATTATAATTATTTATTAAAACAAATAAAGAAAGCTAATAGAAAATCAATAAAGATATTTGAATATTTAAAACAACAAGAGACAAAGAACTATAACCAAAAATTGCAAGTTACTATAAATAGATTATGTGACATTAATGAAATACTGACGAATCTAGAAATAACTTTAGAAATCGAATTAGGTGTAGATAAAGAAAGTAAGGAGTGTAAAGATGAACAACTATAACAAATTGCTAAATAACTTAGAAGAATTAAAATTATTAAAAATCAGAGATAAATTAGACGAATACATAGATTTAATCAATAATAAACAAAAAACTGTAATCGATGCTTTATATGAACTAACAAATTTAGAAATTGATATGTTAAAAGAAAAAATAATTGCTCATTCTATTCAATTTGCTGGGTTTCCTTTCTATAAAACTTTAGAAGACTTTGATTTCTCTTATCAGCCGTCGATTAACAAAGACCAAATATTAGATTTTAATAATTTAAGATTTATTGATAGGAAAGAAAATATTTTATTCATAGGTAGTCCAGGTGTTGGAAAAACTCATCTAGCTACTGCTATAGGCATACAAAATGCTAGGAATAATCACAGTACTTATTTTATTAATTGTAATGATCTAATCCAAGCATTAAAAAAAGCTTATTTACAAAATAGGCTTGACGATAAACTTAAAACTTTGTCTAAGTACAAATTATTAATTATAGATGAAGTTGGATATTTACCAATAGATGTTGAAGCTGCTAATATGTTATTCCAGTTAATTAACAAAAGATATGAAAAAAATTCTACTATAATTACTACTAACAAACCTTTTTCTAAATGGGGAGAGTTATTTGGTGATAATATGATTGCTAATGCTATTTTAGATAGGCTTCTTCATCATTCATATGTAATTAGCATATCTGGTAACTCTTATAGAACTAAAGATATTATATTAGATAATCCTGATAATTCTGATTGATTTCATGTACATTTTCATTCCCCTTTTTGTACATAACTAAATTCCCTTATTTGTACATTTTAATATTGACATTAACATTCTTAGATTTGTACTATCATATCCCTTACCGTATCTCTCCGTAAATTCCACTGCCCACGCTTTGATAAGTTCATTTCCATACTTTGCACGTTTTTTTCCTCCCTGTGCCTCAACAATAAGTCTTCCAATATTCCAATAGTTCGTCAAAGTATCTTGGTTTTCTTCAATCCTTCTTGCTACTTTATTTACTTCATTTTTCTTAATATACTGCTCAATTTCTTCATAATAGTTATTCATCCCAATAACTCCTTTCTTTTTTTTAGTTGGCTAGTATAACAGACAACTCACGAAGTTCTTGTCGAAGTGTGTCGAGACACAAAAAAAAGAACAATTACTGTTCTTCCTTATAAATCATCGTAAGCATCTTAGGTATATCTACATGACCATATTTTTCTTCTAAATCTTTTAATAACGTTGTATCAATATGTTGATACTGTTCTATAAAACTTGTCGTTTCTTTTAATGTTTTATCAAAATCATCAAAGCTTTTCATCCACTTTTTCATTTGTCTTAAAAGAAAGGTTTCATTCACATCTACATTAAAGTGAACATATTCTTCTATAAAAAATGGATTAAATGAACAAAGCTTAGCGACATCCTTTTCCGATAAGGCTTTTGTATAAAGTACTTTTTTATAAGCAGATAAACTATCAAACTCCATGGCTTTTTCATACACAGGATGTACACGCGGATCTACAAAAGAAAATGCAATATTCGATAATGCGGTACTATTTCCTAAAAGTTCAAATAAATCCTTAAAAAATGAATCGTTCGTTTCTTTTACATAAATTTCATAATTTAAATAGCGGTAAATTTCTGTATAATGAAGAAGATAAGTGAATAATAAAGCAATATCTGCTTGATAGCAAGCTGCCATTTGAATAGAACTATTGGATGAACGCTCATTAAAAATAGTAGTTACTAAATGAGGATATGCATAGTAGTATTCTATCGAATTAGAAAATCGAGTTCTTACATATCTTCTAAATTCCTTTATTATTTCTATGTCGGACATAAAAAAGTCCCCCTTTACTAGGAGGATAGTATAACAGAATTAGAACATTTTATCAACATTTGTTGGCACTTTATCATTTAAAATCAAATCAATAATCTTATTTTCTTTTTCTTGACTGACATTCTTTCCTGTTAAATGAGCAAGTTCTTGAATAATACCACTCAAAGTGTCTTTATCTTTCATGTTTCCTTCATTTAACTTACTGGCAATATTAATGATGGATTCTTTACTCACTTTCGTCTTCTTTTCCACTTTACTGAATAATTCATCATTTATCTCCATTTGTTTCACCTCACTATAATATATGAGGCCTTCGCCTAGAGAGTGATTACTTTTCTCTTATTTTATAAGCATAACATTGTTCATCTAGAATGACTAAGAAGATGGATTCATGTTTCTTTGTAATATTGATATAGTTAATTGGTAAGCTAAGTTGATTGGCTGCATCCACTAAATCATCAAAAGTCTTGACAAACAAAACTTCTATATCGGCTAAATTTGGTAAAGATTTTAACTCTACAATTAAAGAATCATACTTTTTTAAATAATGATGGATGATTTTTTCGTACTCTGTATCTGTATGAGCGACTTCAATAACAAGAAGTAATATAATTAACGAAAACAAAAAACCTGCACCAAAGAACTCTAAAGCAATCACAAAGTAAATAGAATCATGTTCACTTGGACTTTCCTTATATTCTCTAAAGACATTCTCTTTTTCAGGAGAAGTTTTTATTGTCGTTGTCTCCCCATCAATCGGAAATTCTAAAGTAAGTTCGGCTTTTTGATTGACTGACTTGGATATTTGTTCATCAAACACATTATAGGTAATCACAACATGAAAGAATAAATCTCCTTTTAAATTTAAATGATAATTGGAAACAAGTTCATCATACATCTTTTTATACTGTTCCACATCAATTAGAAAATCATCACTTATATTTAAAATATTGCCCTCTATTTCTTTCTTTTTCACTTCAGATTTATAAATATCGCGATTTAAAATTCCCTGATTTTCATTTTCAACACTCGTTCTTAAAGTTCCTTCTACATAATAACTATATTCCCCTTTTACCTTATGAGAAAATGTAGTCGAATAATTATAGGAAGCTGTGATTTCATCTATAAAATCTGTTAAATAAGAAGTGCTCTCTTTTTTATAGTAATCACTGTTCTTTAGTTTTACATGATAAGCAAGCGCACTTTTTTCATTCATAGTAAGGGCTCCTGCTTTTAGGTCAATTCCCTTCATATTATAAAAGTAATAGCCAAAGAAAGAAGTGATGCCAATTAAGATTAGTAAAAAGACAATAGCTATAATTCGTAAGACTTTTTTACTTTTTTTCATACACTATCCACCCATTCTTTTTATTCTTTTTCTTGATAATTTGTTCGAAGTGATAACGAGAATTCAATCCCCTCTGGATATTGAGTGAAAAAGTTTTCTCTTTTTGCTTCTTTAATGAAAACTGTAACCATAATTTCATTCACAGAGTGATTCTTTAAAAGATCTCCCCTTCTTACTTCTTCATCACGTTTAATGTCATTTAACTCATTATTTTTAACATAAGAAACTTGATATTCAACATATTCACTCCATTTATAATCATTTTCTTCTATCGTAAGAAAATGATTTTCCAAATCCGTCTTTTGAACACTTTCTAAATAAGCATCATAATCTCCCTTATTTTCTACAGGGAAGGTAAAAGTATACGTGGGATTTTCTTTGGAAAAAAGGACAGTAAAATCTATTTGTTCACGATTAATACTAATAGAAGTTACATCTTTATATTTATAAGTTACTTCTCCATAGCCAATATCCCACTTTTTTAATACATTCTCTTTTGGCATAGCAAAGGACATATTAATCGTCACAAATGCTAACCCAATTAATAAAATGGATATGACAAGCATCGTTCTAATCGTATTCCATTTATTCATATAATCACCTCTAACTACTCTAACTCCATTATACAAGGATTTAAGGTTGAAGTCTAGAATTATCCTCTACTTTCTTCTATATAATGAACAACTTCTTCTATCGTTTTAGAGAATTCATCAAAGTGAACAGAGAACCACTTAACTTCCATTTGATTTTGAAACCACGTATATTGTCTTTTTGCATAATTTCGCGTATTTTTTTTACATCTTTCCACCATTTCTTGTAAAGAATTCTTATTTTCAAAGAAAAGATAAAGTTCTTTATACCCAATCCCCGTCATTAAAGCTTTTGAATAAATTCCCTTTAAGTAAAATGCTTTTACTTCATCGATTAAAGGAACAAGCATCTTATCAAATCGTTTATCAAGGCGTTCATAAAGGGTATCACGATCCGTTGTAAGTCCAATAAAGTAGACATCATCATATAAAAGGCGATATTCCTGTAGAGATGGAAGCCATCCTGTATTTAGTTTTTCAAGAAGTCTTAGCATGCGTTTGCGGTTATTTCGGTCAACAGGAATTCCACAGTCAAACACTTGAATAGCTTCGTATAATTCTTCATTACTAAGGGTTGCATAAGGAGAATCACTATTCTCTTCTTCTACAAATTCATAATCATAGAAAACAGCTTTTAAATAATACCCTGTTCCTCCAACAAAGATCGGAATTTTTCCCTTTCCTTTAATCTCTTCAATTTTTTTTCTGGCATCTATTTGATAATCATAAACCGAATAATCTTCTTCAACATCCTTTATATCCAACAAATGATGGGGAATATGTTGCATTTCCTCTTTAGTTACCTTTGCCGTTCCGACATCTAATCCCTTATAAATTTGCATCGAATCGGCATTAATAATTTCACCATTATAAATCTTTGCTAGTTCAACACTTAGTTTTGTCTTTCCAATCCCCGTTGGTCCACATACGACAAGTATCATAAAACCCACCTTTCTTTTTTCTCATTATACCATAAAAAAAGAAAGATTTAACTCTTTCCATAATAATTTGTAAGTAAGATATCTTTATTCTTTTTTATATTGTAATTACTCTTTGTTAAAATGGCTTCATCGGATAAAGCGCATGTCTTACTTTTGATATAAGAGCCATCAGAAAACCAAACAAAGTCATCATGATGATCTGAGAAAATATCCGTTCCCATATAGTAATTTGGATTATACTCAATGCCTAATAAATTAAGCATTGTTGGTAAAATATCTGCTGTATCAACAATGGTCTCAATCTTTTTAGGTTCCATCTCTTTTGACCAAATAATAAATGGGGTATTCTGTAATTCTTTGCGATCATTTAAGACATTCTTTTTAGCAGCTACATAAGCTGAATCAGAATAGCCATAAACATAGTGATCACTTACTAATACTAAGACAGTATTCTCAAGCAAGTTCTTTTCTTCGAGAGTCTCGATAAGTTCTCGTAATGCTTCATCCGTATCATGAACAAGTGTTCGATAAATGAATTCCTCTTCTGTATATTTATTAGAAGAGAAAGGATGCTTAATGCTTTTATAGACTTTATTCGAGGCTGTATACTCCAAATGGGCAGAATACGTTGTATAGAATGCCAAGAAAGGGGTATCCTTTAGCATTAAGTTGGTAAGTTCTTTTTCTCCTAAAAAAATGGAATCCGCATAATAATTCTTTTTAGAATCTAATAATCCTGCTTTTTGCATATCATAAGCAGAGTAATGATTCGTATAACCTAATCTTTTGTGAAAAGTACTGCGATTATAAAAACTTCCCGAATTCGCATGAAAACTATTCACTGCATACCCATTCTTTTTTAACATATTCGCAAGACTATACGTATAATCGACATCATCAATATCATAAATCGTCTCTTTATTACTTATCGCATACATACCAGAATTCAAAGCAAATTCCGAATTAATCGTCTGTCCTCCATTAAAGAAAGGTGAATAACGGTTACTAAAATCTATTCCTGTTTCTTGTAAATGTTTTAAAGTTGGCATGGTCTCTTCATCAATAATCCAAGAGTCAATACTTTCCATCATTACATAGATAACGTTCTTTCCTTTCAATAATCCTGTATATTCATTTTCATGTTTTTCCATGCCATAGATTTTATTGTATTCATCTATTTCACTCTTTAACTTCGCTTTATCTAATGTTAGTAGATTATGAAAATACTTATAAACACTGCGAATATTATATTCATATAATCCCGTAATATACATACTGGTATTGGGATTTGTAAAATTGATATAGATATTTTTAGCCGTATAATTTTCTTTCCACGTATTTTCTTCACTTGGACTTCCTAAAAGTCCCATACTAAGAATGCGCATACCAACTGCTAAAAATAAGAAGGCGAACACGATTCCCTTTGGATGTCTTAGAGGTTTATCTTCGATTTTCTTTTCTAAAAGGAAAACACCTGCCATCATTCCTAAAGCAATGAATGCCGTAAGGACCATACTTATCTTTAGTTGTAAAAAGACAACTTTAATATATTGCAATCCTTCTCCTGCCACAAATAAGTCAGAAACCACCATAAATTTTCCCATCTGTTGAACATAACATATCTGTGATACAAAGATTCCTATCCAGAATATTTCTAGAACACCATAGACAATCACTCTTGCCTTTTTAGGAAGAGCATTAATGATACTTAAGAAAAAACAAATCCATGAAATAGAAAAGCAAAACCATAAAACCATATAACGCATATGTTCAAAATGATAAGGTTTTAAATCGAGCAAAGTATGCGTAAATAAATGCATATAAGTCGCCAAAAGAAAAAAGGACGAAAACATCAAAATATTTACCAAAAATCTCTTATGTTTTATTTTATTCATAATCATCACAATATCATTGTATCAAAAGAAACCTTTTTTGTCTAACACTACCCCTTTCACAAAACAACCCATTTACCATCTTTTTTACCACCTACTCGATCAATAATTCCTCTTTCTTGCATTTTGCTCATAATTGATTTTATTGTTCTAAGAGATTTACTCGTTAATTTAGCTATTTCTTCTTGTTTAACTGTTTCCTTCTCTTTAATAATATTTATAATAGCTTGTTCTTCTAAAGTATATTTACTCTCTATTTTGTCTGTTTTCTCTTCACTTTTATAATCTATATGAGTATATCTGTTTTTAAGTTCATATTTGGTATTACTGAGTAAATTAAAGAAAAACTTTTCCAAGTATTCTGTATCTTCAAAAATGTTTTTTTCAAAGTTTTTATAGTTAGCTCTAACAAGGGCATTTCTAAAATACCAAGAATTTTCAGCGAATACCTCATCATTTATTTGAAATCCAAATGTTCTTAGATATTTTATTATAAACACTGCAGTTGTTCTTGTATTTCCTTCACAAAAAGGATGCACTTGCCAAATATTAGAAGTAAATCTTGAAATATGTTTTATGGAATCTTTTAAAGATAAATCTTTATAGGAAAAATTTTTTTCTTGTTCTAAATCATACTCCAACGTTTCTCGTATTGTTTCAAAAGAAGAATAGATAACTGTATCTTCATTTAATACCCATTCTTTTTTTGTAAAATTATAATCTCTAATCTTACCTGCTTCTTTATATATTCCTTTAAATAATCTAGAGTGAATATTGATGAGTTCAAAAATATTAAAATTAAAACTATTTTCACTTAAAAGTTCTGTTATTCTAACAGCAACTTTATCAGCTTCTTCACTTTCCTTTTCTAATTTACGATTGTCTTCTATTTTATAATAATCATCAATTCTTTTCTTTGCCTCATCAATATTAATATTTCCTTCAATATGTTCTTTTGCAGTTTCTATTAAGTATTTTGAAGGTTTTAATCCATCAACATCTTGAAGTCCAATGGCAGTTTCCCAATTCTTCGCTTTTTCACTGCTTTTTAATTCTCCTTGTTTAATGTATTCCGATAATTCCATATTCCAATTTTCATTTTTCTCCATATAATCTCCTTAATTATACTTCTATTATATCATCTAATGAAAGATAGCACAATGTTTAAAGTGCAAATTTTGCACTTTAAAGCAAGAATAGTTGCACTTTAAGAAAAGGCATAAAAAAAAGAGGAAAATTCCTCTTATAAGTCATTTCGATCTCTTAAAAATGGTGGAATATCATATTCCTCATCAATCATACTCATTGGTTTTCTTGTAGGTAGTCCATCTTGTTTCACTTCTGTATAAGAAGATCCACCATCAGGAGTGTCATTATCATCTTCAAATCCCGTTGCAATAACTGTAACAATAACTTCATCATTCAAATCCTCATTAATAACAGCACCAAAGATAATATTGATATCTGTATTGGCACTCGCTCTGACAACTTCAGCAGCATCTTCTGCTTCAAATAACGTAAGTGAATTACCACCTGTAACATTGATAATGGCATCTGTTGCTCCCACAATAGAAGTTTCCAAAAGTGGACTAGAAACAGCCTTTTTAGCAGCTTCAATCGCACGATTTTCACCAACACCTAAGCCAATACCAATTAATGCATTTCCGCGTTTTGCCATAACGGCTTTGACATCGGCAAAGTCAAGGTTAACTAAACCAGATACAGCAATTAAATCAGAGATAGATTGAACTCCACGATGTAGGACATTATCAACTTCCTTGAAAGCATCTACCATTGGTGTTGATTTATCAATGATATCTCTTAAATTATCATTTGGTATGACAATTAAAGTATCCACATGTTTTCTTAAATCATCAAGACCTATAATGGCCTGTTCCATTCTTCTTTTTCCTTCAAATTTAAATGGTTTTGTGACAATACCAACCGTTAAAGCACCAACATCTTGAGCAATTTCAGCAATGACAGGAGATGCTCCTGTTCCAGTTCCGCCACCCATACCACAGGTAACGAAAATCATATCAGCTCCATCTAAGGCAGCACGAATCTCATCTTTACTCTCTAAAGCAGCTTCTCTTCCTGTTTCCGGATTAGCTCCAGCTCCTAAACCATTCGTAATATTCTTACCAATTTGTAACTTCACTTCTGCAGGAGAGGCATTAAGAACTTGTAAGTCTGTATTGGCAACAATAAATTCAACACCTTTAACTCCAGATTCAATCATGCGATTAACGGCATTCATTCCGCCTCCACCGACACCAATAACTTTTATCTTCGCGATTTGATCAATTTCGTTCATTTTATAAGTCCTCCTTAATTATCGAAAAATATTCCAAATATTTTGCCAAGAATGGAGTCACTTGGAAGACTCTTTTTATCTCCATTTGCCACCAACTGTTCTAAATCATCCTGACTCAATATTGAAAATTCTTTATCACGCATTTGTATTTTTGAATCAAAATACTTAAGCATTCCTATACAGGCTGCATATTTGTTATCTCTTGCCCCTACAATGTTTATCTTCCCAACACTGGCAATTCGTCCAAATACACTTTCAACGCTCAAAGGAAAATCTCGCATTTCCGATAATCCTCCTGTGATTATTATATAACTTATTTCTTTCTTTGTTAAGTAGTTAATTTCATTTTTCGCCATATTTAACATTTCTTGAAGACGTCCCATGACAAATTCTGTCAATTCTTGTTGGTTGATGATAACTTTCTCTCCAAGCGTATTGACGATGCTTTCCTTTTCATGTTTGCTCGCATATTTTTTATTGGCAAGTGCTAATTTCTCTTTTAACTTTTTACTCTGTTCTGCTGTTGTTTTATAGATATATTCTAGGTCATCATCGATTTTAGATCCCCCTATTCCAAGAACTAAATTATTGATGATTATCCCCTTATTAAAAACAGCTACTTTAATCGTTTCAGCCCCTACATCAATCATAATTCCCGTATTTAATTTATGGTTTTCATTCGCATGAGCATAAAAAGAACCAATACTGTCAAGTGATATGTCAACCACTTCTAATCCACATCGTTCTAATACTTTAGCAACATTATAAATATCTCTTTTTGGCAAGGAAACAACGACTGATTTAACAGAAAGTGAATGACCACGCATGTTTTTAGGTACCCTTGTTTTATGATCATCCACTTTAAACATAATCGGAATAACAGTCACGAGTTCATAATCTTTGGTGATTTTTCCCTGTATGCTTTGATCAAGTACGCGAATCACATCAGAGGCTCCTATTTCCAAATCAGGAGATGTAATTGTAATACTTGCTTCCCCAATTTTAAATTCAGCAGCATCTTCATTGATGGAAGTGATCACTTTCGTAATTTTAACGCCCAATAAATCTTCGGCTTTTTTTAAAAGTTTTTTGATGGCATATTCAGTTTCTGATGGTTCAATGATAACGCCTTTCTTTACCCCTCTGGAGTTTTCATCTAAGGCGCAAAGGATGTGAAGTTCCCCATTTAATATTTCGCCAACAACTAATTTTGTCTTACTACTACCAATATCTATACTGGCAAGAACTTCACGCATCTTCATCACCACCATATTCTTGTTTCTATTATACTATAAAATTGTAAAAATGGGAAGGTAGACAGTAAACTTTACATTTTATGAGTAAAGTACTTTCTTTTGTGGTATAATTTTAATGGTGGTTATATGCGACAAACTTTAGCAATTTTTGTAAATAAATTTCTTTATAGACTCTGTAGAATAGCCTCGCCTTTTTTTCATAAGGATGGATCTGTTACTCCGGGATATTATGCTTCTAAGATTGATTCTCATATCTTAGATAAATTAAAGTATCCTCCCCTTATTATTGGCATTACGGGTTCCTCTGGAAAGGGATCAACCACTTCTTTAGTGGCCCATATATTAGAAGGAAATGGCTATAACGTCATTTGGAATAAGAATGGTTCCAATCTTTATAATGCAGCCGTAACGTTACTTTTAAATCATACAAATCCATTTACAAAAAGGATTAAAGCAGACGTTTTACTCCTAGAACTGGATGAATCATTTATCAAAAAGATTTTCAACAAAGTAAAACTTACTCACCTAGTCATTACAAATATCACAAGAGATCAACCCGCAAGAAATGGCCATGTAGAAATTATTTACCAAAAGATAAAAAATTCCATTGATAGCAATACACACTTAATCATCAATGCTGATGACCCGATTGTGGAAAGGTTCCGCTTTTTACACAAAGGAAAAGTGACAACCTATGGTGTTTCTAAATACGAACAGGATTTTAAACAACCCTTAAGTGATACTTTGGATGCTGCTTACTGTCCTCTATGTGAAACGAAACTTCACTATAAATATTATCATTATGGACATGTAGGAAACTATAGTTGTCCAAGTTGTGAATTTAAAAGAGGAAGAGTTGACTATGAAGTAAAAGATATTCATATGGATAAAGCTTTTATGACGATTAATAATTCGATTGTTCACTTAAATAAAAAAGTCTTCTTTGCGGTTTATTATACCCTTGCAGCTTATGCCTTATGTCACACGATTGGACTTGATAGTAAAGATATTCAAAGGGAATTAAATGAAAATATCTTAGAAGCAAAACGTATGAAACATGAAAAATTAGGAAATCGAGTTGTCGAAATGATCGAATCGAAAAACGAAAATGCGCTTTCCTATTTTCAAAGTATTCAATATATAAGAGAATATAAGGGAACAAAGACGATTATTATGGGATTTGACAATGTTTCAAGGCGTTACTCATATAATGATATCAGTTGGCTTTATGACGTTGACTTTGAACGATTAAATATTGACTCTGTTGATAAAATCTTCTGTATTGGCAGATTTAGAAATGATGTTTATACGAGACTTCTCTATGCAGGAATTCCCAAGACGAAACTTATCTTAATCGATAAGGAAGAAGACATCATGAAAATCGTCAAAAGAAAAAGCAAGGGACGCATATTTACGATGGTATGTTTTGATATGACAGCTGTCTTAAAGAAGTTATTGATGGAGGAAAACAAATGAAAACGATACACATAGCTCATTTATATTATGATTTAATGAACCTCTATGGCGAATCTGGAAATGTTCGTGCTTTAAAAATGGCATTAAAAAGACAAAATGTTCGTTTTGAAGTCGATGAACTCACCAAAGGAAGTAAGATTGATTTTTCCAAGTATGAAATCTTCATCATGGGATGTGGTACGGAAGAAAATCAAGAGATTGTAAGAAAAGATATTTTAAGATATAAAGAAGAATTTAAAAAGTATGTTAAAATTAAGACATTTATTGTTACAGGAAATGCTTTAGAACTCTTTGGTACCAGTATTAATGATAAAGAAGCATTGGATGTCTTCCCTTATAAAAGCAAAAGTGTAAGAAAAAGAATTGTTGGTGAACAAGTCTATAAAACATACCTCTTTAAAGATCCTGTCATAGGTTTTCAAAATCGCGGATCTATTCATGACAATAAAGAAAACCACTTATTTGAAGTCATCAATGGGAATGCCGATAATCAGACAAGTAAATTTGAAGGAATTAAAGTAGATCGTTTCTATGGAACCTATTTACTTGGACCTATTCTTATAAGAAATCCCAAACTTACAGATACGATTATAAAGGAATTATTTGAAACAAAAAAATATCCTTTTAAAGAAATAAAAGATACACCAGAAGAAATAGCATACAAAGCTTATTTAGAAAACTTTATACATACGAAAAATGTTCAAGGATAACCTGGACATTTTTTTTATTTACACATCATTTCGAAAGTAAGTGTATTTAGGAAAAGCATGGATTTTAGCAATAATACTAAAAGGAAACATCTCTACCATGCGATTCATTCTTAATACTCTTTGATTATATTGATATCTTAGTTGATCAAGTCTTTCCTTATTTCCTCGCAATAGTTGATCCCACTCTTCATCTTTTTCATTCTTATCTTCAAGTAAAATCAAATATTCTTTTAAAGTACTCTCTATTTCCACATAAGTATTGAAATAGTCTTGATCACTCTTTTTCTCATCTACTTTCAATAGTTCTTCTAAATGATTCTTTATCTTTTTATTCATGATATGTTTAAGTTCACTTGAAATGATACTATATCTTTTTTCAATAATTATCGTTAATTCTTGCCAATAGGCATCTATATCTTTTTCTAATTCACATAATTTCATATAGACAATGATACTAAATAAAATAAATAACCCAAAAAAAAGGATTGCGATAAGAATAACTCCCCATGTATTCATAACATCACCATCCTTATTATAACAAAGATTTTAAGTTAAGCAACTACACTTCCTTTTACTACATTGGAGTTACTTGATTTTGTAGCAATCATTTGATCAACTAGGCCTGATGCATCTTCTGTGTAATTGACTGTTATTTGGGCATTTTTTTCTGTTGCTGTATTGCTAAACATATCGTCATATGACGTGCATTTTGTTCCTCTTATCGTTATCGTCGCACTTAGATTTCTACAGGCATAAAACATACTACTCATATTCGTTACTTGGCTTGTATCAAATGAAGTTACATCTAGACTTTTTAGGTTACTACAGTAAGCAAACATATAATACATATTCGTTACATTACTTGTATCAAATTTACTTACATCTAGACTTGTTAGATTACTACAGTTAGAAAACATAGCATACATATCTGTTACATTACTTGTATTAAATCCACTTACATCTAGACTTTTTAGGTTACTACAGCTAAAAAACATATTCCCCATACGTGTTACATTACTTGTGTTAAATCCACTTACATCTAGACTTGTTAGATTGCTACAGTAAGCAAACATACTATA
>CAZWKF010000027.1:0-15197 GCA_964634785.1 uncultured Muribaculaceae bacterium | reverse complement strand
ATGGAATGCTTAAGAAAGCATGGATTATAGATAATGGCACAAGATATTTGCTTAAAGGCGGATATAAGAATGAAATATTACAACCATTTAATGAAGTTTTAGCGAGTGAAATATGTAAAAGATTAGGCTTTAATCACGTAGAATATACTCTTGATACTTATAAAGACATGGTAGTATCTAAATGCCCTTGTTTTATAACAAAAGATACTGAACTTATTACTTGTTATCAAATAAGAAATGATATGAAAAGACATGATAATGAAGAAGATTATGAAGATTATATTAAAAAATTAGAAGATAATGGAATTAAAAATGCTAGAATAGAATTAGAAAATATGTATATCTTAGATTTTTTAATTATGAATGAAGATCGACATTTGAATAATTTTGGTATTATAAGAGATGTAAATACTTTGAGCTTTCTAAGTGTAGCACCTATATTTGATAATGGTATGGCATTAAATGTTCCTTATTATAATGAAGATGAAGTAATAATTGCTGGTGAAGGAAGATTCTTTTATGAAGTAAAACCATTTGATGAAATCATTAAAGTGGTTAAAGATATAAAAAGAATAGATTTAAGTAAATTAGATGGTGTTGTAGAATGGTTTGATGATTTATTACATGAGTATCAAAGTTTTACTCACATGTCAGATAAAAGAATTCATTTACTTTGTGTTTTATTAAATAGACAGATTAATAAATTAAGAGAGTTAATAGAGAATAGCTAGTACCTATTCTTTTTTAGTCACAAGATGGGAGTGGAACTTATCAAAGAAGAAAAGCATGTATAAATATGTATTTTTAATTATGAAGCAAAATTTTGACACGCATTTGACAATAAAGTAATAATTTGATAGACTCTAACCAATCGACTTCTGATGGTTAAAGAAAGGAAAATTAATTATCAAATGAAAATAAATAAGATGAATACACGAGTGCTAAAAAGAATTACTTCATTAGGCCTAGTTGTAACTATGTTTACAAGCACTGGATCAATGAGAGAATCTTACGCAAGACAATTGAATCCGATTGTTTCGACGAATATTTCTTCTGATGATGGAGTGCCCTTAGCATCTAGCACTGTAGATATGATTGATGAAAGTATACCTATAGTTTATTTAGAACAGATGAGTAAAGTGGGCATCGATATAGAAAAAATAGAAACGCTTAAAGAACTGGAATTGCATGTAGTTAAAGGCCAACCCTTGAATTGGCTATTTAAATGTCAAAGTTTACAGAGACTTTCCCTTGTTTTGGAAGAAACACCTGATCAAACTGATTTTGAGCTAATTGGCAATTTATTAAATTTACAAACTCTTTCAATTTCATGCAAAAAATGCGAATACTTTGAAGATTATGAGGCATATGAACAAGGTCTTAGAAATCATCAAACTGGAGTCCTCTTTCATGCTATAAATAGTGGTTATCTTCGCGATCAAAAATGTTATTATATAGAATATGTTCCCAATGTTGAGTTGAATTCTTTTATGGGGGAATTTATATCACATATGCCAAATCTTTCAAGTTTAGCTATCTCTAGTTTTCTTTACACCAAATCAGAAGATTTGACATGGATAGCAAATACCTCTTCTTTAACTTCCCTCAATATTAATCCTTATTTTGAAAAAGATTGGAACTTAAATGAAGCCCTTTTGGCAATCATAAATAATAACCCATTTATGAATTCTCTTAATGTTCAAACGAATGGTTATCGATTAACTATAGACGATTATGAACTTATCAAATCTTTAAATAAAACGAGTATGACTAATATATGCTTCCAAGGAGTATATAAAGATAGTTTTAGGTATACTAAAGAAGCCAATACAAGAACTTTGTTAGTGGGTTTAGCTGATAAACTCGACTATGACGAATTAAATGGTATAGATATTATCGATTTTTCTCAAGTGGGAATTTATTATGCGCTGATTTATATGAGTGAACAGGATTACGATTACATCAAGGAACAAGGAATTACAGTAGTATTTGGACAAGACTATACTGAAAATGATTTTCGTAAACTTGCTAAAAACCTAGATCAAATAAGTACGAATTTAAACATTCCAATTGTAGCTAGTGAGCAGATGCGTCTTAACATAATTTTGCGATTCATACTCGATAGCTATCATTATGGGCCAGTAGATAAATCGATTGATCTAGAGAATAAGTATTATAAAAATGGAGTGCTATATGCCTGCTTTGCAGGAAATGAATTGATTTGTGGAAATTATGCTGCTTTGCTGAACGCTCTTTTATATAGACATGGAATAGAATCTTATTACATAAGAAATAATAATCATGCTTGGGTTTTAGCTAAGATTGATGGGCAATATTACTATATTGATCCGACGATGATTGACTCTATCTATGATTCTAAAGTGTACAGTGGTTTTGAAAAAAACGTAGCTTTCAATGAAGTACTAAAAAGTAACTTTTATTTGCTAAATCCTCTCGATATAAAAACACAAGAAATTCAACTAGACTGTAAAGAGATTTATAAAGATGCCAAAATACCATATGATTTAGATATATATGTAACTGTAAATAAGCAAAAAAACGTTTTAGAACAGCAACCTAAGATAAAAAGTCTAAGGCATTTTTATAAATAGTTAGCAATCTCCTATTGACAATAATATGTCCAAATGGGAGGAATTTCAACGTTATCACGTCTTCTTGATCTATTGAAGAAAAAATGGGAATTTCCCAAAAGGAAAAAGTGATGCATGGCTAAAAAAAGATTAGGTATTCTGGTGATTTTGTGATACAATATTAAAAGTAGGTGATGTTTGTGTCGATAAATAGAATATATGAAAATACGATGGAACAAAATAAATCACATCTCTTGGATGAACTCGTGAATAGAATAGGAAAGTATATGAGTGAATCTTCTTCTATTGAAAGAGAAGTTGATACATTCTTTATAAAACCATTAGAAACAGTATTAGCGAGTCATGCATCTTTAGTGAATCGAAAACTAATAACAGTAGAAAACCATTATCAAAATCTTAAAGATCGACATGGAATAAGTGTTGTATTGAACGGTATCTTAAGACAAGAGAATACAGCTTATTTGGAAGGACTAATTGCTCCTTTTTTGACAAATATAACAACTTATTGCATGTCTTTAGAGCCTCATATGCAAGTCGATGAAATGCAATCCGATGTTCAAAACTTTTTAAAAGAAGCGCTTGAAAGAATGGAGAGTTCTATTCTTGAAGAGCTAAATCAGGTCATGATAGAAGTAAAAACAAATGGCTATTATAGTGAAGAGACGGTGAAAGATTATAGTGATGAAAAAGACTTTTATCAATTGTTTGAATCTCCTTATGATGCCTTAATGGCAGAATTAAATGAAAGCTTCTCCATTAGTGAACAAAAAATCGTAGAAGATTTAGAGAAAGCCAGTAAGATTGAAAAAGAAAATGGTAGAGAAGAATTTTCTCAAAAATCAGGATTACATCATTAATCAAGGTCCCTTATTTTACTTATTTTCCGTTTTATGATAGAATAGACGGAAATTTGTAGAAAAGGGGATTTTTTTATGAGAAAAAAGAGACCTTCTAAAGAAGAATTGATAAAAATTCGTGAATATTTAGATAAATGGAATCTTCCCATTGAGGTCGCAGAGAAGACTTTTTATTTATGTCCTTCGCAAAAATCTTATCTTCTTCATCAAATCTTAATAGATGATGTCATTGTAGAAGAAAAGCCTATTACACATTTCTATATTTCAAAAGTGAGCTTACCTTCAGATGAACAACTCGATTTATTAAAAAAGTTAGATGATTTATGTCCTCTTTTACGCAAAAATCTAAGAGAGAGTTTAAGAAAACTGAGAATATATCGCCACTATTTAAATAAATCTGGTCTTCGTCGATATTTATATGAAAAAATATATGAACATGACATATGTCAGGAGAATCTAGAGGAATTTTTGGATCAACTAGGATACCGACCTTATATAAGTCATCAGATAATGAAGAATTATGATAAATATTTAGAAGTAAGAAAGAAATATGAGCAGATTTATCAAAAACATCAAAAATATTTAGAAGAATTTAATGATTTTCGTAAAGAACATTTTGAATATGATGTAATTGCTGATAAACTAGTAAAGGCAAACATTGGGTTAATTAATCTATGTTGCAAAGATTTTCCATTTATGTCCTTTAATGAAGATACATTTGCTGTTGCTCTAGAGGCACTTGCAAAAGCCATTCTTTATTTTGACTTTGAACAAAATGTGAAGTTTCACACTTTTGCTTGTACAGTCATTAAAAGATATTTATATAGATATATATCAAATACAAGTATAAAGGGAGATTCAGATTTGACGTATAAATATTATCCCCTTTGTTCAGAAAATAAGTTGATTATGGAAGAAATTGCCCTTGATGAAGTCACTGTGCTCCCTGAGTTCGATCCTATATTTGATTCTTCTTTAATGCCTATGACATTTGAAGATTATGAAGAAATAGATAATTTAGAGGATTCTTTTTTTGAAAATATTTTTTATCCAGAAGAATATTGTGAAGATGATGGCTTTTCTCTTGTACAAAAAGAGGCTTTAAAGAACGACTTACAAAAGATCCTCTCTACTATTTCAGAAAAAGAAAGACAAATGTTGAGTTATCATACAGAAGATTTAACTTTAGAAGAAGTATCGAAGAGAATAGGATGCTCAAAGCAAAATATTCATTGTCGTTTAAAGAGGACTTTATGCAAACTTTTAGAAAACAATGAAGAAAAATTAAAAGACTATTTGTATGATATTACTAAAAATAATTGCTCCGTTAGTGAGAATGATTATAAAAAGGCAGTAAGTAAGATTTATGATCTGCGAAATTATAGTTTTCCAGTGAAAACGATTGCTTTTTTTACTTCAACTGAAATTCTTTCATGTTCAGAAAAATGGGTAAGTGATGTATTAAAAATGTTAGATATTCTCGATTCTTTATGGGATGTAGAGACTGACTATCTTGAAATTTTAAAAGCAAGCGAAGATTCCATATCTTTGCCGTTATTAGAAATTATATGTCAAATTTACAGACAAAAACAATATAAACTATAGGGAGGCTTTTATGAGAAATTGTATAAAAAAAGAAGAAGAGTTAAGAAGCCTTCGTACTTATTTGGATAGACAAGAATTACCACTTTCTATTCTTGAAGAAAAGTATTTCTTTACAGAGAAACAAAAGGAATTTCTCTGTCACAAAGTAGACTTTTATGATGAAGAGGAATGGGAAGAATATGAAGAAATGACGAATGAACCTATTCCAAAAATTCAAAGAAGTGCTAAAAATCAAATCGCGATTTTTAAAAGATTAGACGTGTTATATCCCAATATTCGCAAGGAGTTAAGTTCAAGTTATAATCAATTAGAAAAATTACAGACACAGATGAGAAAAATAAAAAGATATTTCTATAAAAATGGAATTGATTGTACAAGAGAACAACAATATTCTTCTTTATTATTGGGAATTCCTGATGAAAGTAAAAAAGAAGTGATAGAGAAATATGACACATATAAAGAAGTAGAAAAACAGTATATTGAAGTGGAAAAGAAACATAAACAATATATACAAAAATTAGATGATTTAAAAAAAGAAAATCCCGAATACGATTTGTTATTAAACCAACTTGTGCAAAGCAATATTGCTTTAGTCGACTGGGTAATAAAAAACTATTTTTATGAAGAGGACTTTGATTCAGAAGAAATTCGAGCTTTTGGGTTAGAAGGATTATCAAAGGCGATATTATTTTATCAAGTATCGAATAATACTTGTTTTAGTACTTTTGCCGTAAATGTTATTATTTCTACGATTAGACATAATGCAAAAGTGCTTACGGGGGATTATTGGAACACTTATAAAGAAAAAATTTATCGTGGCGAAATAGAAAATCAAGCCATAATGCAAAATATATCGGAGGATGAAGTAAAGACACCTCATTTTTTTAGAGTTTCTGGAGTTCGTCAAATATTTGAAGAAGAAATCTCTTTAGAAGAACTTTCTTTATGTGAAGAAAATCAGTGGTTTGACCGAGCTATGATGCCCTTAACCTTTGAAGAATACGAAGAAGTAGATCGATTTGAGGATTATCTTGTTGATCATGCCTATAATAATAAGACTCTACAAGTGATGGGATCAAATATTGATGAGGAAGAAAGACGTCAGTATGTAGAAAATCTTTTAAGTAAATTAAATAAAAATGATTATGCATTAGTTGCCTTATATTTTGGGTTTAACCAAGAGAGTAATCATACAATGGAAGAGGTAGCCAAAATGCAAGGTTGCACAAGAGAAAATATTCGAGTGAAACTAAAGAGAATTAAGGTCCTTTTAAAAGAAAAAGGGGAAGCATTAGAAATGCAGAAAGATTGGCTTTATGATTCGATAAGATGCTATCGCGAGGCGACCAACGATGACTTTTTAAATGCAATAGCTAAACTCTACTATATGCGAAAATTTAGTTATCCTTCAAGTACTTTAGCCTTTTTCTTTCAACAAAGATTCTTCCGTGGATAGAAGAAGATGTAAAAAATGCTTTAATGGCTATTGAAATTATTGAAAAAGAACCCTCTTTTCTATCTCTTGATTTAATAAGAGAAAGAATAGGAGTAGGATATCCTCATTCATTCTCTTTAGTTCTTTTGATTAATAAGATAAGAACTTTAGAAAAGAATGAACAAAAACTTACGAAAACAATATAAAAATGGCACACCAAGTGGCATTTTTTGTGTAAATAAAAAAATATTTTTTCAATATTGTGTAAAGGTATCTATCAACAAAATGTAAATGATGTTACAATGTAAATGTAGAGTGGGGATGAATTTGATGGAAAACTATGATGAATTTTTACTGAAGACTACCTGTTTTAAAGAGGGACATCAAAGAGAATATAAAGAATATATTGCTATGAAAAATGCGAATCTTAAAGATATTGAGTTTTATAAAAGCGAATATGAAAAAGCAGTCCATCATTTAAAGAAAACAAATCATTCCTCTAAATCCCTTGTTTATAAAAGAATAGAAAATGATGTATTAGAGGCAAAAATAAATTTGGAAAACAAATTAGCAGAAAGAAAAGTTTTAAGACCAAATAGAATGAAAGATATCAATGAACGCTTAGAACAGGGGAAGAGCTTTGTGAAAAGGTTAGCAACGTTATTGCCTGAAGATATCCCCTTGCAGTTTTATGCAACAAGTCTTGTGACTACTGAAAGGATATTAAAAAGCGGAGTAATTCCTGAAGACATTCACAGGGAATATTATGCAAGCACATCGGCTTTTTCAGAGGTCGCAGATATCTCTTCTTTTGAAAGAAGTCTAGACTTTTATGCTGATCTTTATGCCTATCAAAAATGTCTTCCTGCAGGATGCGTATTTGTTTTAAAAAAGCAAGAGGAAGTAGAAGTACTCCAACAAGCTAGAGAAATAGATTTAAAAGAAAATCCTGAACGATTTGTAGGCATTATTACGACAACGGAAAATATCGCAAGAGTGAAAAAATGGATGCGTGATTATGGTTATAACGAAAACTTTTTGTATACCTATACTTCTTTTTTAAAAATACTGGAAGAGACAAAACTTGAAATGGAATTTGATGAATTTAAAGAGGATTTAAATAAGACAATCGAAGAGAATATTGATCCCCATTATGAGCCTGAGGGGATTGATGATCTATTAGATAAAATAGAAAAAGAGATTGTAGAGGATACATTAGTCCAAATGAATATCCGGAAGTAGGAGGTAGTAAGATGAAGGATAATTTGAATTTAATCGTGCTTGATAGTGCAAAAGAGTTAGGGGAGAAAGTAAATGAACATTTAAATAAGATTAGAAAGACAGAGAAAGATTATCGCGTAAAAGTGGTATCATCGAGATTTTCTAATGGAGAAGGTAAAGTTACAATCATGCGCTCTATAAGGGATGCCGACTTGTTTGTTTTATCCGATGTAGGAAACTATAGTATTACGTATGATATGCGAGGAAGTAAACAACTTATGACACCCGATGAACATTTTTCCGATATAAAAAGAACGATTGCTGCAGTTTCGAATCATGCTAGACGTGTCTCCTTAGTGATGCCCCTTTTATATGAATCGAGACAACATAAGAGAAAGGGAAGAGAATCTCTTGACTGCGCAATGGGGTTACAAGAAATTGAACACTTAGGGATTAAGAACTTTGTCACTTTTGATGCTCATGATCCTTCAGTATCAAATGCCGTACCAAGAATGGCTTTTGATAATTTCTATCCAACGAGTATGATCTTAGAAAAGTTATTTGAACAAGAACTTGATTCCATGAAAGATTTACTTATTATTGCACCAGATATGGGTGCAATGGAACGTGCAAGATATTATGCTGATATGGTCGGCAGTGATGTTGGGTGCTTTTATAAAAGAAGAGACCTTTCTCGTATTGTGAATGGGAAAGCACCTATCGTTGAACATACTTATCTTGGAAGTGATATGAAAGGGAAGACTATTATTATTGTCGATGATATGATTGCCAGTGGGGGAAGTGTCATTGAAGTTGCAAGGGAGGCAAAAGAAAGAGGCGCTAAGAAAATATTCATCTGTACGACTTTTGCTTTATTTACGGAAGGTGTTAAACTCTTTGATGATGCCTATGAAGAAAAGTTGTTTACGAAAATCTATTCGACTAACTTAACTTATGTACCTGATGAAGTAAAGGAAAAAGAGTGGTATGAAGACGTCGATAGCTCATTGATGATTGCAAAGATTATCAATAATTTACATGAAGGAAAGTCACTTGAATCTTTACATAATGACAATAAAGAGACCTATCGTAATCTAAGAAATATCAAATAAATTTTATTGACATTGTAATCCAACCTAGTATAATAGACCGTAAGAAAGAAGGCATATAATATGATGTTTGAAGGAAAATACTATAGCCCATATGAGGTTATAGGAATAAAAAGAAGTGCATCAAGAGAAGAAGTTAATAAAGCTTATGAAGAAAAACTTGAAAAGTATTGTCAAGAGAAAGATAACGCTAAATTAAGTAAGTTACTATGTGCTTACGAAGAGATACAACAAAATTTTAAAGAAAAAGAGGATTATGAAGAAGATCAAGCCCGTAAAGAAGATTGGGAAAGTAGTATTGCAGAGAGAATTGACTATATCGATAAATTGATGCAAGTTTGTGAAGAAAAAGAACATCCATTTTATAAGAAATTAGCGGAACATTTGCCAAAACATCTCGAAGAATTCCAAAAGAGTGCCGCATATCGATTTGATACTAAAATGGCCATCGATAATTTTCTTGTTCTTCCAGAATCGATTTTTGAACAATTTGTGGGAAAATGTATTTCTAAAACTCTTATTTTTTCAGGAAGTAGGGAGATTAGAAAAATTTTAAGTGATGTATGTTCCTTAGAAAATCCTTTCAAAGTTTTATATGATTCGATAGATGAGATTGGTAAAGTTTGTCTATATGAAGAATGGATTGTTAGAACTTGTGATCAATATATAGAGAATGCTGATAATTATGAATATTATGAAAATGTAGAATCTCGTTTAAAAAGGGCAAAAGAAAACTATCTAGCTTCATTAGCTCTAGAAGTGGAAGAAAGAAGTCTTTCTTATCAATTTGTAAATAGGGAAGCACTAGAAAATTTTGACTTAAAAGTCAAGGAGTGCATAGATGAACATAAAGATGGTGTACTAAAAAGACAAGAAGAAATAGCGCAATTTATGAAAAAACGTGGCTTAGCTGAAGATCATGAATGGATAAAAGATTTACAAAGTAACGTTGGTAATGAAGCGGCATTTGTTCTCCTTTTAAAAACGTATCAAGGAATTGATGGTGTTCACAAAGCGGTTCAAAAAGGAATTCGCTTAGTAGGAACACTTAAAGCAAAGTTTACAGAATAGCTTTGCTTTTTTGTGAATAGACAAGAAAGTTTCAATTTGTTATAATGAGGAAGAGAATAGGAAGTGAAGTATATGCTTTTTACTGATGAAGTGAAAACCATGAATGAATTAATTATAAAATTGGGAGGTATTGCCCCTGAATTTGATACAATTAAGGTAGCGGTTGTCTGTTTTTTATTTGATAAAGAGGGAAAACTCATCTTACAGAGAAGAGGACCTGGAGCAAGGGATGAAATTGGCAAATTAGAAGCAATAGGTGGTTCTGTAAATAAAAGTGATGAAAACTTAAGAGAAGCTTTAAAAAGAGAATTAATAGAAGAAGCAGGAGATAAAGCAAAGATTGAAATTGGGGATTTTATTGGTGCTCAGCTTGATGGAAAAATTGATACCCATACGAAACAATATACCAATTGGATTATCCTTGCTTATAAAGGATTCTTATTAGATGGAGAACTTGTGAATGCAGAACCAGATCGATCTATAGGATTTGAAAGGGGGACATTACAAGAATTCTTATCAAATGATTTATCTAAAACAGCTGATATCTTTATTCGAACACTTTTAGAAGAGACTAAATAAAAATCTCTTCTTTTCTTTTGGTATAAATTAGAAACTCTTACATAGGATGTAGGGAAAGGAAGGGTTTATGTGGAGATGAAAGACATAATCGAATCAATTTCCAAAAGAGGAAATGGTTCAATATACCTAGGTGTAGTTGGTGCCGTAAGAACTGGTAAATCAACTTTTATAAAACGTGTAATTGAAAATTTAGTCGTACCTAATATTGAGGATGAATACGATAAAAAGAAATGTTTAGATGAAATACCACAATCATCAAATGGAAAACAAATTATGACAACGGAGCCAAAATTTGTACCATCAAGTGGAGCAACCATTAAAATCGATGATTTTACAACCAATGTAAAATTAATTGACTGTGTAGGTTTTGTAATTGATGAAGCGATTGGCTATGAAGATAATGAAGGAAATCCAAGACTTGTCAATACCCCATGGTATACAGAATCGATTCCTTTTATAGAAGCTGCTGAAATTGGAACCGAAAAAGTCATAAAAGATCATGCAACGATTGGGATTGTCGTAACAAGTGATGGCTCTTATGGTGAATTTAGACGAAGTGATTATCTCGATGCAGAAGAAAAAGTCATCAGTGAACTTAAGAATATCAATAAACCTTTTATCGTACTTTTAAATACAACAAAACCAACGGATGCAAGTACCTTAAAAATTGCAGCGGAAATCAATGAAAAGTATGAAGTAGAAGTGATGCCTATTGATATTGAAAATATGGGGAAAAAGGAAATTAATGATATTTTAAGAAGTGCCATTAATGAATTTCCAATTGTCGATGTTTCTGTTAAATTACCTGAATGGGTACATGTTTTAAATAATAAAAATGAGATTAAACAACATTATTTAAATAAGATTAAAGAGAGTGTTGTAAATGTCAATAAGATCAAAGATGTCGATCATATTATTGACTATTATACTGATAGTGAAATCATAAATCGTGCTTATATTTCTGAAATTGATACAGGTACAGGTGTTGTCACATTAAATTTAGAAAGTTCAGAAGAACTCTATAATGAGACATTAAAATCCATTATGGGTGATATGAATATTAATAAAGCCTCTATCTTAAAAATATTCTCGCTTTATCGTGAAGGAGAAGAGGAACATCAAATATTAGCTGATGCTATGAAAAGTGTTCATTCAAGTGGATATGGTATCGTCTATCCGACACTTAAAGATATGCGTCTTGAAACCCCAGAAATCATTAAACAGGGGACACGTTATGGTGTAAGATTAAAAGCCAAAGCGACGAGTATACATATGATGAAAGTCGATGTCGAATCTACTTTTGAACCAATTATTGGAACTGAAATCCAATCAAAGGAACTTATTGACTACATTATGAAAGACTATAAAGAAGATCCAACAAGTATTTGGAAAAGTGAAATCTTTGGTAGAAGCCTAGATGTCATTGTAAAAGAGGGAATTCAAGCGAAACTATCGATGATGCCTGAAAATACAAGATATAAATTATCAAATACTGTTACCAAAATAGTGAATAAGGGATCGGATAAATTAATTGCTATTGTATTATAAAGAAATACCTAAAAATGGTATTTTTTCTTTATATAAAAGTGTATAACTTGATGTAAACTAGGAAAGAAAAGTATCGAACAAATAGACAAAAAAAAGTAAAATTTACCTAGAAGGTAGGTATATTTTATATGAATCAAAAGAAGAAAATATTGTTTTTGTCTGTTCTTTTAATGACCATAGGTTTTGCATCAGTATCCACAGTACTCTACTTAAATGGAGAGACTTTTGTAGCAAGTAATACAGGAGACTTTGATGTATACTTTAGTAAAGCAGTAGAGAACGGAGTTGAGAATGCAAGTATCATCAAAGATAAAACACATATTGAATTTACAACTGAGTTAACTGGATTAGATGATACCTATGTATTAGATTATGATGTCACGAATGCAAGTAAACAGTATGATGCAAACATAGTGATGAACTGTACAGGAGGAAATGAATACTTACGAGTAGAGAATAAGTTTAATACGGAAAAAGTATTACCTGCAAGAACAACAAGAAGTGGAGTATTAACATTAACGGTAATAAAAGCCGTGATGGAAGAGACAAGTGTATCTATCTCGTGTGAAATAAGTGGAAATGCTGTTGAAAGAACAGAGGTAGGAGGAGAGGAAATAACAGATGAACCTTATGATTGCTTAAAAAAAGCAGAATATTCTTCTACAGTTTATTTAGGACATTCCTTAAATAGAAGTAAAATAGAGAGTATCACCTTAAAAGATACAAAGGAGGTACCTAGTAGAGTAGAATCATGGGATGTATCAAATAGTGGAAATGGAAGCATTCTAGCTTATACATTAGATGAAGATAATAATGATATGCTAGAACTCTATATAGGACAAAATGGAGGAGTGACTGCAAATCCAAATTCTTCATACTTGTTTTATGAATTTACAAAGATACAAAGTATTAATGGGCTAGAATATTTTGATACAAGAAACGTAATGTATATGAGTTATATGTTTTGTTATTGTAGTAGCCTAACAAGTTTGGATGTAAGTCATTTAGATACAAGCAATGTAACAAATATGTATAATATGTTTTTTAACTGTAGTAAACTATCAAGCTTAGATGTAAGTCGCTTTAATACAAGCAAGGTGAATAATATGAATTGCATGTTTTATGGCTGTAGTAAGTTATCAAGTTTGGATGTAAGTCATTTAGATACAAGCAATGTAAACGATATGCATAGTATGTTTTCTAAATGTAGTAGTCTAACGAGTCTAGATGTAAGTACTTTTGATACAAGCAAGGTAAGGAGTATGAGTGAGATGTTTGATGGCTGTAGTAAGTTATCAAGCTTAGATGTCAGTCATTTAGATACAAGAAACGTATCGGATATGAGGGGTATGTTTTATAATTGTAGTAGTCTCACAAGTGTAGATTTAAGTGGGTTTAATACAAGTAATGTAAAGGATATGGGGGTTATGTTTTCTAATTGTAGTAGTCTCACAAGTGTAGATTTAAGTAACTTTGATACAAGAAATGTTACGAGTATGAGTTATATGTTTTCTAGTTGTAGTAGTCTAACGAGTGTAGATTTAAGTAACTTTGATACAAGCAAAGTAAAGAATATGCTTGGTATGTTTTATAACTGTACTAAACTTACAACTGCTATTACAATACGAGGAACAACCTGTACAACTTATGCTAAGACATCATCTAATTCCTATGGCATGTTTGAAGGAGCAGCAACAGAGAATGGTGCCCAAATCACAGTTAATTATACAGAAGAGGCCAGTGACCTAGTAGACAAAATGATAGCAACGAAATCAAGTACTTCTAATGTAGTAAAAGGAAGTGTAGTAGCTTAAAAATAAGTTTTCTTGACATCTTAAAGTGTCAAGATTCTTTTTATATCGTTAATATATAAAGTAAATAGGGTATAATAAAGGTAATAATAAGGGATGTGTATAAAATGAATGTAAATTTTAGAATTGCAACTATTAATGATATTAAGGGGATCATTGACTTATGTAATGAATGTTTTGAAGAGAATACAGAAGTACAAAATGCCTATGATGTATTTGTTAAAAATATGTATGATCCTAATCAAATATACTTGATAGGAGAGTTAGAAGGAATGATTATTGCCCATTGTAAAATAACAATAATTCCTACAATCTATGAAAAGATGGGAATATATTCTATTTTAAATCATGTCTGTGTTAATCCTAAATATCGTAGACATAATATAGCTACTCATATGTTAGAAGAATGTGAAAGAATATCAAAAGAACATGGATGTAAATGTATGGAATTATGGAGTAATAATGTAAGAGAAGCTGCTCATGCCTGTTATAAACACTTTGGCTTTGTGGTAAATGATGCAGCTTTCTTTTCAAAAGAAATATAAATATAAGAAAAGTAAGGAGTAGAGAAGAATGAAAATAAGTAATATTTATATTGGTGGATGGTTTCAAAGAACAATGCTACAACTATCCGAAATTTATGACTTTTTAAGAGAGTGTAAAAGTCAGTTGAATTTAGAGCAAGAGAAGTTGAATGAGTACCATAAGCAATTGGAACTTGGCAATATTGACTATGGAGTAGCAGGTGTTGAATATGTAGAATTTACAACGGCTTTAAATATTCGTGTTAAGATTTTTGAAGATGGGCTTATTACCTTAAATAACCATGAAGTAACTGAGGAGACTTTTTTTGCTGATATTGCCCATCTTACAGACTATTATGAAAATAGATTAAGTCCAACATTGCGAATATTGAAACCATTTATCCTTATTTTGTTGTCTGTGATAAAGCAAGTGATGTGGAGAGTACTAACTTACTTTCAAGAACTGACAAAAGTAAATATTTTGAATTTAAAAATAAAAAATACGATGTTGTAAGAGGAGACAAATATTATTTTATTAACAATAAGAGTCAAACAATCAATAACATTGAATGTTATATAGAAGAACAAGTTTTTATACGTGAATTTTATGTAAATTCAGCACAAAAACTATTTAGTGGATTAAAGCAAGATGTTATAAGTAGTTCTGTAGATAGCTTGACGATTGTTACATCTATGAGTGCTGGAGCAAGTGTTATAAGCTTGTTAACGAATAGTCAACCAGAATTTACATTATTTGGCGTATTCTACTTCTTCATACTTGCTTTCTTAGGTTGGGGAACAACGAAACTCTTAGGCTTCATTGGA
>CAZWKF010000026.1:0-15406 GCA_964634785.1 uncultured Muribaculaceae bacterium | reverse complement strand
CTTCACCTTTATTAGGTAAAAGAGTATTTACCTTATATCCATACTTTTTCATATCTTCTAATAGCCATTCAGGAATAATTCCTTTACTTAGCCACATAGTAGCTTTCTCATAATTTCTTATAGCGTGATTATCTTCTAATTCTCCATAAGATCCACGCTTGAAATATCCATCATCTAACATAATCTTTAAAATATCGAATGTGTAAGTTTTAGCTTGACTATCACATTTTTCAAGTATGTCAGCAATAGTCGGCATAAATTTAGAAGTTCTAATTATTTCATCAATGGCTTTTAAAACTATTTCAGGTGTATATCCAGTTATTTGATCTTGATACATTTTTATTAAGCCTAATAACATTTCCTCATCTAGTTCTTTAAAATAATATGGATAAGCAATTCTTAGTTTAGCTATAACCCCACTAATCAATTTTGATTGTTCCATTATAAACACCCTCCAAGATTTCCATAGTTTTATCTTTCTTTTGCGGTTTCTTACTAACCACTTTTTGATTCAAGTATTTTTCAAACTTAGTACCAAATAATGTTTCAGGACATAAGTATTTCTCAAATTCAGTTCCTAACCACTCATCATACTTTTTATCAATGACATCTATAAAGTCGTCAAGATGATACCCCTCGTTTAATCGTGCATTTATTTTTTGCTGAGTAGCTTTAGTTGTATATTTAAACTTACTATTTGTTTTCTCATTCAAGTAAGAAATAATATTTTTAATAAGTTCTAATTTATTATTTGATAATTGATTATTTGAATTATGATTATTTGATGTATGATTAGTGATATATGATATATGAGTATTTTGACCCAAATTATCCACTTGGGTTTCTTGGGTTTCATTTTTTATCTCATCATATCCCACTGGGTTTTCTTGGGTTTCTTCCTCTTCTTTTCGAGGTCTTCCACCATTAACACCATTTTGCCTATTTCTTTCACATATTGCTTGATATTTTTTTTCATTCTCATCAATATATTTTTGAATAGGAATAAAGACAGCATTTAATACACCACTTAATCCACTAACTCCAGTATTTACATATTGAAAAACACCTTTAATCAATTTTCCAGCTTCTTCATCGGTTAATTCGTTAAATACATCTTGCTGTGATTTTTTTAATAAAAAATTATCTTTCATACGAATCCTCCCTTAAAGCTGTGTAAATTGTTTACTTTGGAACAAAGTTTTTTATTCATTAAATACCTCCGTTCCTTTGATTTTTATTCTCTTAGATGATATAATCTAAGAGTAAAATGTTTTGTTTTACATTTGATTTATGAGTTCGTCTACAACTTATAAATCTTTTTTTATTTCTTAGATTCTTCAATGATATATTCAAGTATTTCTCCTCCTATCCAAAATGCTAATAGGAATGTTGCTAATCCAAACCAAGTCCAACCAGCCATTCTTCCTGTTATCCAGCTATAGATAGTTAGCATATATACATCGTGAATTACTAAGCCAGCACATACTAATAAAATCAATAATAGTGCTATATTTTTCCATTTAATCTTTAGTCTTTTTTTAGTCCTTTTCATCTTTTTATCTCCTTAGTTTTTTATTGTATAGGTGATTTTTATTTTTTCTTGTGATTCATATAACTTAATAAGAAAATGGATCATATCCTCACCTATATTTTTTTTAGTAGTCTTTTCTTTCATATTCAACGCCTATTTCTTCTTGTTATTATTTGAATCACTAAAGTATTTACCTAATATCCAAAGTAAAGCTATTAGTGTAAGACAAATAATAAGTGTTATTTGTACTCCTGTACTCATACTATCTCCTTTCCTCAATCTTATTGAGTTTTAATATCAAAAAAATAAGTTCCAACTTCATTATAATTTATCCCTAAAATATCACAAATAGATGTAATCTCTTCTTGTTTAAAATCTACCTTACTTGTTAATTTCAAGCTCATAGTTCTTTCCGAGATCTTTAATTTTAAGGCTAAATTACTGTTGCAACCTAAAACTTCTTTGATTTTCCCCAATAATTTACTATAGTTGTATTCTCTTTTTGGATTCATACTCAGTTCCTCCTTTCAATTTTTTAAACTCAATATCATTGAGTAATTTAATGATACCATTTAATAATTTCGATGTCAATATAAAAGTTCAATCTTTTTGAGTTTTTTTATTGAATTTTTTTTCTCTATATATTATAATGTATTTAGAGAGGTGAAATTAAATGGAAAAGTTAACCACTTCACAAAGACTTAAACAAATTATGAATGAGCGTAATTTAAAACAAGTTGATATATTAAAAAAATGTGATCCTATTTGTGAAAAATGGGGAGTTAATAAAATAGGAAGTAATGGTCTTAGCCAATATGTCACAGGAAAAGTTGAGCCATCTCAAAAAATATTATCTATATTAGCTGAGGCTTTACAAACTAATGAAGTATGGCTTATGGGATTCGATGTTCCTAATGTCCCAAAGGACGAATACAACCAAGCTATTAAACAAGAAGATGAAAAGAAGTTATTAAAAAATATTCTAACTAAAAAAGGTTTTTTAAATGAAAATGAAGAAATGACCGAAGAAGATTTTAATAGACTTATAGAGTTTGCTAAAGCTAACAAACAATTTATTATGAAAGATAAACAATAAGAAAGAATATCTCTTATAAGAAATATTCTATTAAGGTGATATAAAGTAATATATCAATATCTAGGATCTCTAGTTCACCATATAACTTTTCTAAATCCATTTATTAACTCCCCCTCTCGGGGCTCTATTATAAATTTAAACAATCTATTATACCAATAATTGGAAATAAAATGTTTAGATTGTCCTTAAATGGTAGATTTTAGGTGTTAAATGGTAAAATTTAACAAAATTTATAATAAAAATTACGATTCAAGTAAAAAATACGCTAGTTCAGGTATTTTAGATAAATATGAAAGGAAGTGTAAAAATGATTAAATGTCCTAAATGTGGAAGTGATAATGTTTCCATTCAAGTAGTAAATGAAGTAAAGATGGTAAGAAAACATCACGGAATATTATATTGGATCACTATTGGTTGGATTATATCGTTATTTAAGTGGTTATTTCTTACTCTACCAGCTTTAATATTTAAAGTGTTTGGTATTGGTAAAAAATATAAAACAATCAATATAGAGCATAAAAAAGCTGTATGTCAAACTTGTGGTAAAGTTTGGGAAGTTAAATAAAAAAAAGGCGCCTAGAGGTGCAACTCTAAGCGTTGAATATGAAAAACCCATAGACTACTAAATCTTAAACAAAAATAGAACTGACTAAAGAACTATAATTGATAGGCTTTTCGTGTTTAATTATATCACGAAAAGCGGTGAAAACGCAATAACAGGGAGTGATATAATTGAAAAAAATTATAAATGAAATTAAAAAAGTAATAAGAGTTGTTTTATATATTAGAGTATCCACCGAAGAACAAGCTAAACACGGATATTCTATTGAATCACAAAAAGCAAGACTTATAGAATATGCAAAGGAAAAAGGATACCAAGTTGTAGATATTTATATCGACGAGGGAAAATCAGCTAGAACAAAATTATCCAATAGAAAAGAATTATTAAGACTTTTAGCTGATGTTGAAAATGATAAGTTTGATAGAATAATAATATGGCGTCTTGATAGATGGTTTAGAAATGTTGCTGACTTTTATAGAGTTCAAGATATTCTTGATAAATATGAAGTTGATTGGGAATGTACTGATGAAGACTATAATACAACAACATCTAACGGAAGACTTTACTTGAATATTAAATTATCTATAGCTCAAAACGAATCCGATCAAACCTCCGATAGAATAAAATTTAATTTTGAAAATATGGTTAAAAATAAAAGACCTATATCAGGAGCTTTACCTATTGGATATATGGTTGCTGGAGAAAAAAAAGACAAAAGGGTTGTAAAAGATCCTAACTTAGAACAAATGGCTATTGATATGTTTGATAAGTATGAAGAAACACTATCATTAAGAGCTACTACAGACTATCTTAATCAAAATTACCCACAACGCCCTATTAGATATGAATGTGTAAAAAAGTTTTTAAAGAATACTTTATATTATGGTTGTTATCGTGGCGTGGAAGATTATTGTGAGCCTTATATAACTAAAGAAAGACATAAAAAAATATATGACTTAATTATGAAAAATCATAAAAAAAATAATAAATCTACTCACCTATTTATATTTAGCGGTTTAATAAGATGTTATGATTGTAAAACTAGAATGAGTGGATCTACAGCAAGAAGAAAACACGCTGATGGGGAAATAATAAAATATGGGACTTATAAATGCTGTCGTCATTTTCTAGATTGTCAATGTTCTAATAATCATACTATAAATGAAAATAAATTAGAAAATTGGCTATTGGAGAATTTTATTAAAGAATTAAATAATTATACAATCAAAGTAGAAGAAATAGAAGAAAAACAAATTGTAAAAAATAATAAGAAAAAATTAGAAGACTTAAACTCAAGATTAGATAGATTAAATGATTTATATATTGATGGTAGAATAACTAAAGAAAAGTATGATAAAGAATATTTAGATATTCAAAGTAAAATTAAAGAACATAAAAAAGATAATAGTATAAATAAAACTAGAGATTTATCTAAATACAAAAAAATTCTTAACAATAATAATATTTTAGATTTATATTCAAAGCTAACCCCTGAGAATAAAAGAAAATTTTGGTTTGAATATATTGATTATATAATGCAAGATGAAGAAAAAGACTTCGTTATATTTTTTAAATAATTGAGTGCGTAATCACACCCCTCCATGACTTAAAATGAGATAATCCAAATGAGTAACTCCTATACTTTTTAAATAGACGATTGTATTCTTGCTCAAGCTATATTGTTTCTTCTTTTTCCAAGGATCCACTTTGTAGCTCACTTTTCCTCCGGTATCAATAAGTATCGTTTCTCCTCTATACTTAATAATCGCAGAATCCCCTTGCCCAACATCTAAAAAGGTAATGGTGTAAGTATAAGAAAAGATAGGCATTATCTTTACAAAACTTATTAATAAAAGAAGAGCAAACAAATATTTCTTTTGATACGATTTTAAAAAGAAATATAAACAAACATAATAAATAGTGATGACCCACCAAGAAAGTTTGGGAATAATGAGATTCATAACAGGAAGAAGTGCAGCAAATTTTTCGATTCCCTGTAACAGGACAAATAACAAACCATCTAATGGTTTTATAATAAACACAAGTAAGTTAAGTGGATAGATAATAAAACTAATAAGAGGCACAAAAAGTAAATTATAAAAAATAGAAAGAAGATTAATTTCATAATTTTGATTAACTGTTATAGGTAAACTAAAGAGAAAAGCAAGAAGGGAGACCTTTAGTAATACCAAAATGTAGTTTCCCTTAAGTAAAGAAGAATAACAGACGAGGGAAAAAGAGACGAGGGATGAATAACGAAATCCGATATCGTAAAGTAAACTTGGTCTTATGAAGAGTAAAAAAGTCACGGTTAAGAAAAAACACTGAACAGTCTTTAAATTCCATGAGAGTCGCTTATTCAAATAAAGAAAGATAAAAAAGGTAACGCTTCTTAAAACACTAGCAGTATAATTTGTCAAAAAAAGATAAAAGAGGAGGAACACAATCACAATAAAATAGCGAACTCCCTCTTTTAACTTCTTCAATAATTTAAAAAGGATTGCTGTAAGGAGAGAAATATGCATTCCCGAGATTGCAAAAATATGGGATACTCCCAAATGTTGGTATTGTTCATAAACACCTTCTTCTAACCCATTTTTATTTCCCATAATAAACATCTGTAGATATGGAGCACTTTTAAACTCCCTTAAATAATCTATTAAAGTATTCTTTAGAGAATAGAAAAAAGATGTTTTCTTTTCGACTATTGTTATTTTTGAGACATTTACAAGATAATGAATTTCTTGATATTTCAAATAATCATGATAGTCAAAAGTATTGGGAATCGTATTATGCAAAGGCTTTGTAAGACTTCCCCCTATCCTCACTTTTTGTCCTAAAGCAAAAGAACCATAAGTGGGAACCTCACTTTCGTTCTTTAAATAATAAGTACAAATGAGTTTTTCTTTTCCCTTTAAGAGAAAAGTAAACTTATCTCCCTCTAATTTTGTAGAAAAGACGATTCCCTCAAATACGGTATCACTTTCTTTATAGAAAGATGTGTTTTTCTGGTTTAGATAACTGTAAGCAAAAGTAATGGCTATTAGGAATAAAACTACATAAATAATATTATACTGTAATAGAGTCTTTAATCTTAGCAAATAAAGCATCTCCTATTCCACTGACTTTTTTTACATCCTCTATCGAATTAAATTTCTGTTCACTACGATAGATAATGATTGCATCAGCTTTAGACGCCCCAATACCTGAAACCGTCATAAGTTCCTCTTTACTTGCCGTATTGAGATTCACTTTTACACTTTTTTTAGTTGTTTCAGTCCCTGAAGTTTTCTTTGTCTCTAGTGATTCTGTCGTGCACTGGTTCACTTCAATCGTTTCACAAACACAAGGAACATCATTTAAAATAGGTGTTGTCGTCTTATTCAATTGATTCTTTGTGAATACATAAATAACCATCTCATTGGTAACCTGTTTAGATAAGTTAATATTAGAAGTTACAGCATTTTTAGTAAGTCCACCAGCTTCTTTAATAACATCATTTACGATACTTCCTGACTTCATCTTATAGACTCCGGGCTTTTTTACCGCACCTTTAATATCGACATAAAGTGCATCCTTTGTTAGTTCCCCTTCGTCTTCTTTCTCCTCTTCTATAAGAGTCGCAAGGGCTTCATTTCCTTGGTTAGTCTTAGGATGTTCATAGAAAAAACAAACTAGACTAAGAATCGCGATAAAGAGTCCACCAAGAATCATTCGAATCATCTTATTTGCAAGTAAATCTTTGATCTTCAATTTTATCACCTCCTACTTAATATATACACAAAAAAAAGCCAAATTACTCATCTTCGGCTTCAATTTTTTCACATTTTTCATCTTTTGGTCTTAAAACAACAATGGACATATTCTTTCCTGCTATCTTTTTGGCTACTTCTTTGCACTCTTCAAATTGAAGATTTTTATATTGTTCATAAATTGTATTTTGGAATTTTCCAAATGACAAAAGATCCATTTGAATACTTGCATTCATCTCTTCAATATTATCAAATGAGAGAATAAAATTACTAATGGCCACTTTTTTCTTACGATTAAACTCCTCTTTTGTAATCGTGAGTTTTTTTAACTTTTCTTTCATAATCGAAATAAAACGTTCAGGATATGATGTTTCTGCTGTGAGTTCAAGGATATAATAATCTTTCGTCATAAATTTAGAAAAATAAATTCCTTCTGTCATAATATTTCCTGTAATCAATTGTTCTCTTATCTCGCTTGAAACACCAAAATTTGTATTGATAATAAAACTCATATAGAGATTAATCTCCATTTCCGAAAGACCACTATTTTTAAAATAAGCTTTAGGAATCTTTAATCCAATATTTACTTTAGGAATTTCTACTGTCGTTTCAATACTTTCAAACTCTTTCACTACTTTAACAGGCTCTTTGGCCTCTTTTATCTTGATTTTAAAAGGAGAGGTAAATTTTTTCTTTGCTTGATTCTCCGTTATAATGGCTAAAGCTTCTTCTGCATTAAAATTACCCGTTATAATGACAAACATATTAGAGGGATGATAAAACGTCTTATAAGCATTTTCAATATCTTTTAAAGTTGTCTTTTTGACATCTTCTACTTCTCCAGCAATTAAGAAGCGATGATGATCTTTTTCAAATAGATTGCGATATAAAGCAAAAGCAAGTTGCATATCAGGGTTATCTTCAATCATTTTCACTTCTTCCGTAATGATGCCTTTTTCTTCATCTACCATTTTGGCATTATAAAAAGGTGTTTGTACAAAGTCAAGTAAGTATTCTATATTCTCTTTGAAACGGTTATAGCCAAATACTTCATAACACGTCACATCAAAATTCGTATAAGCATTAGACATAGCCCCCATATCTGCATAATGCGTAGAAGCATCTTCATTTTCCATATAAAAGGTCAAATGTTCCAAAAAGTGAGCAACTCCATTTGGTATCTTAACATAACTACTGGCATTTTCTTTTTTGAACTGGGTATGCAAAGAGCCAAATTTTGTATTAAATGTTGCATAATAGTTTTTAACATGTTCATTAGGAAGAAGGTAGATTTCCAATCCATTCTCTAAAGTTTCTTTGATGAGTTCTTCTTCGACTCCAGCAATCTTAATCTTCATGTTTTTCCCCTCCTCTTAGAACATAGATCGTGTTTACTTTCACTTTTTTAGCAATTCGCATAACGTCTTCTTTCGTCACTTTTTTAAACTTTTCAATTCGTTCATCCATTGAGTCAATACTTCCCAAATACTCAAAAAAGTATTTATCAATAATTTTAGCAGGATCATCTAAAGAGACATGAATAGAAGAAATAATGGCTAATACAGCTCGACTTACTTCCTCTTCTGTAACCGAATTTTCCATTTCTTGTAAAGTCTTATTGATCAATTTTTTAGCAAGAGATACATTCTTATAATCAATTCCTGTTTGAATAATCTCCAAATTATCATATTTTTGAAATAGACTTAAGACATTATAGCATAGTGAATGTTCATCTCTTAAATGACGATAAAGCTTTGTTTCGAGAGAACCGCCTCCTAAGATTAAATTATAGATAAGAAAAGGATATCTTTTTTCTTCTTCAGTTAAATTTAGCGTATTTAATACATAGACCAACTGTGATTGAGAAAAATCAGACTTTTCTTCTACTTCTTGTACTTTCTTACGAGGAGTATGAACAATATTCATTTCAATTTCATGTGTTTTAATGGTATTAAAAGGAGCATTTTTAACAATCTCGGAGATTACTTTATCGACTTCAATATCCCCAATAATGAAAATATCGACATAATCATGTTTTAAAATGTTCTGATATTCCTCATATAAATTAGCGGCTGTAATGCTTTCAATATCACTTTCTTTCCCTGTAAGAGAAACGCTGGAGATACTTTTAGGAACAGCCTTTTCAATGGCTTTTTGAATCGATAATTTACGAGGATTTTCTAGTGTATTTTTAATATCAGAGATGACTTGATTCTTTACATTTTCCAAAGGAGCATTGGCAAATTCATTATTTTTTACATTGGGATAGAAAAGCAAATCAAACGGAAGCTTTATAGCTTCACTTAAATAATCCTCTCCTGCGTATTTAGGATTTAAAAAGTCCATCGTAATAGAAGAGATGACTTCTCCTCCTACTTTAGTCGTTCTAGCATAGCAAGAAGCATTATATAGATCTTCTAATTTTAAAGCAATCTCCCTTTTTGTTTTATAAGCTTCACTTGAGGCCATTAATGTGTCAAAAAGGACCACTCTCTTATGCACGTTTTTTTCATCTATATTATTGCGAAAAAGAATCTCCATCTGAATATTTTTAAAGCGATCTGTTTTGATTGTATGAATGTTAAATGATCCGTTTTTATGTAATTTATATACCATATTGACACCTCTATTCTCTAGTATACGTAAAATTTCATTTTTTATAAGACAATTATAGCACACTTTGTGGTAATATGAATATAGGTGATGAAAATGGAACCCATACATATTAAAACAGATAAAGAAAATATTGCTCCCTTAGTTTTACTTCCAGGAGATCCTTTAAGAGCAAAATATATTGCAGAAAACTTTTTAGAGGATGCTATACTTGTGAATACAGTACGCAATATGTATGCCTACACAGGCTATTATAAAGGTGTTAGAATAACGGTGATGGGCCATGGAATGGGAATCCCTTCTATTGGGATATATGCGTATGAGCTTTATACTTTTTATGATGTAGAAAAGATCATAAGAATCGGTTCTTCTGGATCCATGCATCCTGATGCTAAGATTCTTGATGTTATTTTATCGACAGGTGCTTATTCTGATTCTTCTTTTGATGTAACTTTAACAAAAAGAGAAGAAAAATTTGTTACTTCAAGTGATTCTTTAAATAAAATCATTGAAGATACAGCTAAAGATCTATGCATTGATCTTAAAACAGGTCCCACTTATACAAGCGATGTTTTCGATGTTTATGTTGATATCAGAGAACTTATCAACAAATGTCCTATAAAAGATGAGCTTCTCTGTGTAGAAATGGAAGGCTTTGGTCTTATGCATATTGCCAAACATTGTAAGAAAGAGGCCTCTATGCTGGCGACAATCGTTGATTCAAAATATGAACCAGAGCACATCGTAAGTCCAGAGGATCGTGAAACTTCTTTAAATACAATGATTACTCTAGCTTTAGAATCCATTATCAAATGTGCAAAATAAAAAGCCCTCGAAGGCTTTTTATTTGTTGAAAGAAAGAACAATACTCTTATCTGTTTTTATATCGCATATATCAAATCCATCTTCTGAAATAAGAATCATTTGTTTTTTCTCCAAAATGCACCTATTTATTAGTGTGTGAAGAGACTCTTTTATACCTTCTTCTTTTATTTCACATACACCGCCCAATAAGAAAACTTCTGTCTTTTCAAGTGAAATCTTTTCAATATTTTCCTTTTTATTTTCTATTTCTTTTAAAAAATCGTAAAATGTCTTTACTTTGATTAAATCCCCATCTATATGAGCTAAATAGTCTTTAATAAAACAACGGATTTCTTCTTCATCGTTACCAAATAGATAGACGGGATTAAACGTTCCATTATGAGCGGCTAATAAATCGGCTAGATTATTATACATAATCATTCCTCCTTTATCTAAATGAATAACATTTTACATCTTTAGTATAAAATAGACTTGCAAACTTTACCATACTTTTTTCACTTTTTTCTTCATTTTTAAGATATTGTCAATAGTCTTTTGGACGCGTTTATCACCATAATTCTAAAAAAATAACTTGAAGTATAGTACTTTATATGCTATAAGTCCAAATTATAAAAGATGAAAAAAAGTTGACATTTTACATGTCAACTTTAAAAAATACCAGAAGCCAAAATAATATCAAATAAGATCTTTGAGTCCTCCTTATCCAATTTTATTTCATTCTCATTATCTCTTATATGAATCATATCATCTTCAATTTCCACCTGATAATTCTTTTCTTCATATGATATTGTATATTTTGGCGTAGCACTACAAGTACTCTTCTCCATTTGATTGCTCTCCATAATCTTTTTTAACTGATAATAGGCATTGCTTTTTTTAAGGAATCGTTTTCTTCCTTCGGCATCTATAATAGTAAGAGAATAGTCATTCGTACGGTTTCCATTTCCCGTCAAAGGAATCTTTTTTTCATTATAAACAGAGACAAGATTAACTTTTGCTTTCATCATATCTTTAATACGAGCGAGGATTTCTCTTACTTCTCTTTTGCTTTGACCTAAATAATTTTTCTTTGTTGCGTTTACTCCATATGCTTCTATTCCTAAAGATTCAGCTATATATAAAGCACGATAAAGATGATACTCTTGAGTCACAATTAATATCTTCTTAGCTCCAAAAATATCTCTTGCACGCAATAGACTATTGAAAGTAGAAACACCAGCATGGTCCATAAAAACATCTTCTGTAGGGATATCTTTTAAAAAAGCATAATACTTCATTGCATTCACTTCATCATGATTTTCCCTTGTATGATCGCCTGACATCAAAATTTTATTGCCACTATATGTTTTGTATATATCAATTCCTGTATCTAATCTCTCTTGTAACATTTTACTTGGTTTTCCATTTTGCAATCCCGCCCCTAAAATGAGAATGCAATCAAAACTTCCTTTTTTCTTAATGTCTTCTATCTCAATGATTTTCCCTCTAGTTCCGTTAATTATGAAAATATTAAATAATAAAATCAAGTAGACACTAAGAATGAAAAAAACAGAAAATCTTTTTAAAATTTTTTTCATAGAGACGCTCCTTTAGTTTTTATTATAACATGTTTTATTAGAATACGATATACAAATTAAAACCTCGTTATATACACGAGGTTTCTTGAATCTCTATTTTGTTTCTCTCTTAGTTATTTCTTTCTTCTCTTTTATATCAGCATTCATCTTGTTTTTTGCTTTTTCTTTTCGCATTTCACTAGCACGCATGACATAGATGTAACCAATCCTATCAGCTAAGATATAGAATACGGCTTCCTCACCTGGTCTTTCTTCATGATATAGAATTGGCTTTTCCAAACTATCACGAATATCAACTAAATCTTCAAAAGTTTTAATAATTTCAATCCGTAGACTTTGCGTCTTCATCATATCTTCTACACGTTGAGTAATAGCTGTTTCACTAATGTAACGTTCATAATCTTTTAAAATCTTTGCTAATTTTTTATTATAAAGAGTTTGGTTATCACGATTTATAATGACATAGGTAATAACACCAATAATAGAACAAATATCGAGAACAGCTAATAATACTGCAAATCCAAATAGTACAGGATTGCTAATCATTGTTGAGCGATATTGTAGTACTTCATCGACATTGTTTGATAAGTTATAATCCATTGAAATATCAACACCACGAGTTGCAAGTGGGATATTCAAGCTTATTACAGCTTTATCGCTAATATTTTTATCAAATTCGGCATGTTTTCCTAAAACGTCAACATATAAACTTACAACTAATTTTGCATCGGCTGTAATATTTAATTGATCAATAAAATCACTTGCCAACTTATTATACTTTGCATAATCAACTTTTACATTCTCATTAACGGAGAAAGTATCCTTATTTACATCACTAAAGCTTTTCTTATCCAAAAGGGTATCTTCTTTTTTAAAGATATTTTTCCCATCAGAATTATTGATAAGAACTGAAGCTCTCACATAGTAAGTATACTCTAAACCAATACTTTCATCACTTTTAAAGATGTAATCAAAATCAGCATCAATATAGTCGATTAATGAAGCAACATAAATCTTATCCTTAGGTAAATACTTCATATCATAGAACGGATTATCTTTAAGATAAACGTTATAATCTAGATTTGATACATCACTATAATGTAACTTATATTCTCGTTTAAATGTTAAAGATAAACATACAACAAGAAGAATAAGAAGCATTCCAATGATTCCGCATACGACGACAATTGGAATTGCCTTTTCACGATCTTTTCCTTTCAATAATGGTAATTCAATTTTTTCTCTTTCCATTCTATTCACCACACTCTTCTAAAACCATTCATTTAGCAATACGGATGGCCATGCAATCCATAATACCCTTGTTTTTACTTTGCCGATAACTTCCTGTTGTGACACGATCCAGTTATCGACATTGTCGTTATAGTCGCCCTTTGTTTGATAGGCATATTCGTCTTCACTAAGGGCATAGGCTTTAACGACACGATGGACAATCATCATATTGTTTTTTGTAAAAACAATTATGTCCCCTTCTTCTATTTTCATCTTATCAATATCATATTTTTGATAGATAATAGCATCTCCTTTGTTGATTGTTCCTGTCATTGATTCAGAACCTATAGCAATCATTGCATAACTAAATTCTCGCGATACAAGAATAACCAAAATACCAAAGATGATACTTAAGATAATGGTCGATATCCTATCAGCAGTTTTGTTTTTACTTGCTGGTTCTAGTTTCTTACGTTCTGTTAACTCTTTTATTAATACATAGACAAAATATGGGAACACTAGAAGCAAAACTGCTTCAATAAACACGTTGATATCAGGTGTTAAAGGCATAAAATAGATGTATAAATCCATTATAAGTCGATAACACAAGCATGGAACATATCCATACTTCTTGCTGATATAATTAAGTAAAATGTTCTTTGCGATACTTTGAATGAATACAAGTCCAAAAAATTCATACAATTGGTTAAAGTTCGTGAAATCATAAGTCTTTGTTGCAATGGCTAAATCAACCATAACAAAATTAACTAGCATGATAGCACTTAAAATCCAATATCTCTTTTTTCCTCTTGTATCCACTAGAGTCAACATATAGCGTATAATCTCAGTTAGAATAACGACTAAGAATGTTGTTGCCCACGTCGTTGTCGAAATATAGTTTTTATAAATAACACTATAGGACACATCATATCCATAAATAAGTCCCATTAAATATAAAAATCCCAGCATGACGGAGCACAAGCCAACAATAATAAAGATAATATCCGAATTCCTCCCAGTAATTGGTTTTCGGTATCTTATAATTGTTAGCAAGAGTATTAAAAATACAATTAGCATTAAGAATGTTCCAACGGAGTCGAGTGTTTTTAATACAAAAACGTTAAAGAAGAGCAAGCAAAACAATACAACTTCCAATATTAATTGGATAAAATATTTAATCACTTTAGCTCACCACTCTTTAACTATTTTCTATTAAAAACTTCCTTTTTATTATGCACCAGCTGTTGTACTAGATGAAGTTGTTGTAGCACCATCTTCAACAGCGTTAACGTCTAATTGACATTTAATGGTATAATTTTGTGAAGTTACACCTTCAGCTCCAGCAAATGATTTAATCATTTCAACTTTAAGCGTGTCTTCTCCACTTATAGCATTACGTGCAATCACTTTTGATTCTTCAGTTGCCATTAAAGCATTTGAAGCAGTAACTCTAACATGCCCTTCAGTTGAAGTCACAATTGCAGCAGCTCCCGTCATATCTGCAGGTGCAGCATCACCATCAACGATTTTACAAACCATATCAGTTAATTGAGCCTTGTATTGACTCTTATTTTCAATAGTATATTTGATTGTTGCCGTATCTCCTATTGATTTTAATGATGGAGTCGTAAAAGTAATTGACTTTCCACCATCGACGATTTGTGGTTGTGTAATTTCAGTTACAGTAGCATCTGAGAATGTCATGGCTGCTGTTCTAAAAACTACATTATTTTTAAAATCATCACTGTTGGGTTTAATGATTGCTGTACCATTAATGTACAACGTGGTAGTTACTGCAGCAAACCCAACCGCTAATAATAGCACGGCTACAATAATACCAGTTTTAACAGACTTTTTCTTTTTCATTTCATTTCCTCCTTTAGTCTAATTAAATGATACTATGCAATTTGACAATTTTCAACATATTTTTTAAAAAATGTAAAGTATTTATCAAATTATTTACATTTTATTTTGAGTATAATTTAAAAAAACATACCAAAAGAAAAAAGAGCTTAACGCTCTTCGGGTTTCATCGTTGGGAACAGTAAGACATCACGTATTGAAGTTGCCTCTGTAAAAAGCATGATCATACGGTCAATTCCATAGCCAATTCCCCCTGCTGGTGGCATACCATATTCTAAGGCTTCGACGAAATCATAATCAATATCATTGGCTTCTTCATTTCCAAGCTCTTTTTCTTTCATTTGATCTTCAAATCTT
>CAZWKF010000025.1:0-15445 GCA_964634785.1 uncultured Muribaculaceae bacterium | reverse complement strand
ATTCTCTGTAAACCCCTTTCTAAAAAAATTCCACTTTCATTTTATAATACATGGATAGCCTATAAGAGATGTATTTTTCTTGTGAATTTCATAAACATACGTTATACTAGGTTTGATTTGAGGAATGACTATGGAAGAAGCTAAGAGAATTATCGAAAGTCTTACACTTTTAGATGAACCTGTAATAGTTGCTTGTTCAGGTGGCCCTGATAGTATGTATTTACTATCTTTTCTTCGTGGGTTGAAGCTAAACGTAGTTGTTGCTCATGTAAATCATAAAGTACGCAAAGAAAGTGATGAAGAATATCAATTTCTATGTCAATATTGTAAAGAGAATAGGATCCCTTTTGAGGGAATAGAATTAAGGGAGACTGTTAGTAGTAATTTTGAAAGTTATGCGAGAAAATTCCGCTATGACTTTTTTAAAAAAATAGCCGATAAATATAAGACAAAGTATATTTTTACGGCTCATCATGGGGATGATTTAATGGAAACCATTCTCATGCGACTTGCAAGAGGTTCTTCTTTAAAAGGATATGCGGGATTTAAAGCTATATCAACATATGATGAATATATTTTTGTTCGTCCTTTCCTCTATTTAACGAAAGAAGAGATTTTAAATCGAGTAAAGAATTTGGGAATTCCCTATGTAATTGATGATTCTAATGAGAGTGATGATTATACGAGAAATCGATATAGACATCATTTTCTTCCCCTTTTAAAAGAAGAAAATAAGAATATGCATCTTAAATATATTGCCTTTAGTGAGGAATTATATTCCTATGTTGACTATATAGAGGAGGAAACCTTAAAAAAGGTTAAAGAAGTATATAAAGACGGCATTTTAGATATTCCCCTCTTTCTAGAAGTGCATCCTTTTATGCAAAAACAGGTTCTTAGATATATTTTGAACGAACAATATAAAGACGATATATGCTTGATAAATCATCAACATATCGAAAAAATTGTGCATATTATCGCAAATTCAAGGCCAAATCTTGAGTTAAATTTGCCAAATGGATTGCATATTTTAAAAAGATATGATAAATTATTATTTACTTTCATAAGTAAGAAAGTGCAAGCTTACAATGAAATATTGAAAGATGGAATTCAAATTGATATGGGAAAGTTTGTCTTTTTAAAAGAAAGTACAGACTTTAGCAATAACTGTTTACATCTTTTAAGCCAAGATATTTCCCTTCCCTTACATGTTAGAAGTCGAAAAGATGGCGATAAAATAGTCGTTAAGAACATGAATGGAAGCAAAAAAATCAAGGATATTTTCATTGATTCTAAGATTCCCTTTGAATTGAGAGAATCATGGCCGATCGTAACAGATGATAAAGATGTTATTCTTTGGGTTCCGGGCTTAAAAAAAAGCAACTTTGATGTTTCAAATAAGGGGTTATGTGATATAATAGTAAAGTATGAGAAAGGAAGAAATATAGATGAATAGAAAAGTAAATGCTAAACAGACAATGCCTTATGTTATTTTATTTATTGTTGTTGCTCTAGTGCTTTTTGCATTTACCTTTGGTAATACCAAATTTAATACCTTAACGTATAATGAATTATTGGGTGAATTGAGTAAAGGCAATGTAACAGAGATTACGACAACTGAGCACAGTGGGAATGGAATCTACTACATTACTGGTAAACTAGAAGGATATAAGAAAAACGAGTATTTTAAGACGAATGCTCCGCTTTCAGAAACTGTACAAGAGACTTTGCAAACACAACAGACAAATCATGAATTTAAATGGACCGTTGGAACAAATCCTGAAAATAGTACCTTTATGGTTATCTTAATTAACTTTGTACCGATTATTGTTATTGTAGGAGCTACTATTTTCCTATTTGCTAAATTAAGTGGTTCGAATAAAAATTCAATGGATTTTGGAAGAAGTCGTGCCAAACTTAGTGAAGATGGAGGCAAAGTAAGATTTAAAGATGTTGCTGGTCTAGAAGAAGAAAAAGAAGAAGTGGCAGAATTGATTGACTTCTTGAAAAATCCGAAGAAATTCCAAAAATTGGGTGCACGAATTCCTAAGGGTGTCCTTTTAGTAGGGCCTCCCGGAACAGGTAAAACCTTGCTTGCTAAAGCAGTTGCTGGAGAAGCAAATGTGCCTTTCTACTTCATCAGTGGTTCTGTCTTTTTTGAACTTTTTGTATGTGTAGGTTCAAGTCGTGTTAGAGATATGTTTAAACAGGCAAAACATAATGCACCATGTCTAATCTTTATTGATGAAATTGATGCTGTTGGTCGTCAAAGAGGAACTGGTTTAGGTGGCGGACACGATGAACGCGAACAAACTTTAAACCAATTATTAACAGAAATGGATGGCTTTGGTGCTAATGAAGGAATTATCATTATTGCAGCAACTAACCGTCCAGATGTATTAGACCCAGCTCTTCTTCGTCCAGGTAGATTTGATAGACAAGTAACCGTAAGTTTACCTGATCAAAAAGAAAGACATGCAATTTTAAAAGTCCATGCAAAGGATAAAGTATTTGCTCCAAGTGTTAATTTGGAAAATATCTCTAGAAGAACACCGGGATTTAGTGGAGCAGATTTAGAAAACTTGTTAAATGAAGCAGCATTATTAGCTGTTAGAAGAAATAAAAATGCGATTGGCATGAATGAAATCGATGAGGCAACTGATCGTGTTCTAATGGGACCTGCTAAGACTTCTCGTAAGATTACCGAAAAAGAAAAAAGACTTGTTTCTGTTCATGAAGCAGGACATGCTGTTGTTGGACTCAAATTAGAAGATGCAGCTGATGTTCATAAAATTACGATTATTCCGCGTGGTATGGCCGGTGGATATACGATGATGCTTCCTAAGGAAGATAAGATGATGGTTACCACTCGTAATGAATTAGATGCTCAAATTACTGGGTTACTTGGTGGACGTGTAGCTGAGGAACTTTTCTTAGGAGAAATTACAACTGGCGCTTCTGATGACTTTAAGAAGGCTACTAAAATTGCTCGTGCCATGGTTACTGAATATGGTATGTCTGATTTAGGTCCTGTTCAACTTGAAGAGAGAAGTGAAGGTGTCTTCTTAGGACGTGACTATAATAAGTCTAAGAATTTTTCAGATGCTGTTGCCTTAGAAATTGATAAAGAAGTTCGCAAGATTATTGATGAATGTTATAAAAAGACAACAAAAATCTTAAAAGAAAATAAAAAGCTTGTGATGTTAATCAGTGATACTTTAATGGAAAGAGAAACGATTACCAAAGAGGAAATTGAAGAATTAGTTACAACGGGAAAACTCACAACAAAAGATGAGAGTGAAGTATTAAAAGAATTAAAAGAACAAGCAAAAGAGTTAGGCATCAAAGGATATACAAAAATGAGTCGTGAAGAATTAGAAGAAACGATTCAAAATGCTGAATCTCAAGAATAGGGGATAACTTAGTTATCTTCTTTTTTTATGCTCGACAAACTTCGACAAGATATGCGCAAATCATCTGCTATACTAGCAAACTATCAAAAGAAAGAGAGGTTTTGTCTATGAATGAATACTATACAGAAATTGAGCAGTATATTAAACGAAATGAAGTAAACAAAGTAGCAAGAAGAATAGAGGAAAATCAAGACACTTTAACAAACTATTGGCATATTGGACGTCTTATCGTTGAAGCGCAGGGAGGAGAAAAGCGTGCAAAGTATGGAAATGAACTCATCATGAAATGGGCGAGAGAATTTACAGAAAAATATGGGAGTGGATATGATTATACGAATATGTCCAGATATCGCCAATTTTATATTCTCTTTAAGAATATTGGCCCACTGGGCCAATTATCGTGGACACATATTAGGAAACTTATTCCTATAAAAGATGAAAATAAGAGAAACTATTATATTAACTTGTGTTTAAAGGAAAAATTGTCAAAACGAGAATTAGAACAAAAAATAAGTAGTAAGACTTACGAAAGATTACTAGAGAAACCGGAAAAGATAGAAATTATTCAACCTACTGTTAAATATAGTATAACAAGTAATATACATAATCCTATTTTACTTGAGTTAAATGACGGAGAAAAAATAACAAGTGAACATGATTTAGAAATTGCTTTACTTGCAAGACTTAAAAGTTTCTTCTCACAACTAGGCGAAGGATTTACTTTAGTAGGAAATCAATATAAGTTAACTTATCAGAACAGAAGCTACTTTATTGATATATTGCTTTTTAATATCGAAATGAATGCGTATGTGGTAGTTGAACTAAAGGTAAGAGAACTAAAAAAAGAAGATAAAGGACAGATAGAATTCTATATGAAAATAGTAGATGAAACTTTGAAAAAGCCAATGCATAACAAGACGCTGGGGATTTTAATCACTAAAGAACAAGATAAGTTTATTGCAAGTTTTGTAAGTAGTGAAAGAATTATCCCTTTAACTTATGATGTGATGTAAAGAGTATGTACAAATTGAGTAAAATGATATAAAAACACCGAACAAATAGCCAAAAAAAAAAAAAATGGTAAAATTAAGGTAGATAAGCACGTCTATTGGAGAGTGAAAGTATGAAAAGAAAAAGATTGTTAATGTATGTGGCTGTTCTATTGATGGCAGTAGGATTTGCAGCAGTCAGTACAACATTATATTTAAATGGACAAATAAAAGTAGTAGCTAATGTACAAGACTTTGATGTGTATTTTAGTAAGACTATCGAAAATGGCAAAGAGAATAATAATTTGATTATTGATAAAACACATATTGAGTTCAATGGAGAATTATCCAATGTAGATGAAACATATCAACTAAGATATACGGTTACGAATGGAAGTAAGAACTATGATGCAAGTATAAGCATTAACTGTACAGGAGGAAATGAATACTTGAGGGTAAGTAATGACTTTGATATCACAGAAGACTTAAAAAGTGGAGAGAACAGAGAAGGACTACTAACTGTACAAGTCATTAAAAGTACAACAGAAGAAGTAAGTGCCAGTATAGCTTGTGAAATAAAAGGAAATGCGTTAGAGAGAACCAGCTTAGGAAATGGAAGTAGCTTTAGTGGTGGAGTATATGGAGTAAAACGATCTGTCACATCTTCTGAGACAACATGGGAAAGAATAGAATCATCAGTAGGATTAACAGCCAATGCAACAAAAGATGGAAGCGAAGTACAAAATGACTTTGATGCTATTTATCCATGGAGTGATATCATCACGTATAACTATGATGATGTAACTAAGACAGAAACAGCAGTCTATGGAGATGAGGACTTTGCATTTGATGGAAGTAAAGGACAAGTCTTAACAAGAATACCAGAATTCTATTATCAAAGAATTGTCATGGGAGGAAATGAGTACATCTATATTTCAAAAGACGAACAAAAGGGATTTACCAAAAGTGAAGCCTTCAGTGTTGGAAGATATACGATGTCAGGGAATGCTACAAAGGTATATAGTCGAAGTGGAGTAGGACCTTTAGTCAATACCACCATCACCAACTTTAGAACATATGCAAGGAATTTAGGAAGTGATTTTGGACAGTTAGATTATCATTATTTTATCTTACAACTCTTATATTTAGTCGAATATGCGGATTATAATAGTCAAGAGATGTTAGGATTAGGAAATACGAATAACTCAGGTGCCCTAGCTAGTGGAGGATGCAATCAATTAGGAATGAAATCAGGAAGTATCATAAATGATGGAAAACATTCGATGATTTATCGAGGAATAGAAGATATCTTTGGAAATGTATGGCAATTTATTGACGGAATGAATATCAAAGATAATGCAGCTTACATCAACTACAATCCTAGTACATATGCAGTGGATACCTTTGACGGAGGTTATCATGCTTTAGGCTATACGAATGCTCTATTAAATGGATATACAACCCATTTAGGGTATGATAGTCATCATCCTATAATTTCATTACCGACATCAGTAGGCGGAAAAGAGACGAGTCATATGAGTGATTATTTCTATCAACAATCGGGCAATCGAATAGCTCTTAGTGGCGGAAATTATGGTGAAAATACTAATGCTGGATTGTGGTGTTGGAACTTTTATGATTCGTCTTCTGCTTTTTACATGACGGTAGGTGCTCGCCTTCTTCGTTATAAATATTAAGAAATACTTGCTATTTTTTTTATTTCCTTTATAATAGTAGGTAGTTAAGAAGTATGGAGGAAGTAGTATGTTGTATGTAAAATATAAAGAAATAACGAAGCGCTTTGATTTTTCTGAATACATTAAATTAGAAGATTTACCAGGATATATTCGTCACTATGTAGCAGAGGACGAAAAGATTTTATCTGCTTTTAAAACGATAAGAGATCATGGAGTATTTACGGATAAAAAAATTGTTCTATTTGATAACTATAGTAAGTCAGGAATTCATAAACAAATATATACGATTCCTTATAATACCATTTCTACGATGAGTATTGTATTTAATGAGAAAAGTGCCGAAATTGATCTCCTTTTAAACAGTGGACATCCAATTCGTTTGACTTTTGTTGATGTCAGTGTGAAAGATAAAGTCAGATTGCGTGTACTTTATACAGCAATTACAAGAATTATAAGTGGTCAAGAACCAAATAAGGTCGATGCCAAAAGATTAGTTGAAAATGATTTTTAAAAGGAAGATGTAAAGTCTTCTTTTTTTCTTTACGCAAAATGTTTAAAAGTCTTAAGTTTTAAACAAATTTCCTATATAATAAGAGTAGGTGATAAAAAATGGATTTTAGAAAAGTCTTAAAAATGGAGAAAAATAAGAATGAAGTCTTTCTTGGAAATAATGAAGAAGGGCATTTCCTTTTAAATATTGATTTATATCCTTCAGTTGTTATAACGGGAGAGACAGGTGCTGGGAAATCGATTTTATTAGATCAGATTATCTTACAGTTAATGAATACCTATACCTCTTTAGAAATGGGACTTATTCTAATTGATACCTCAGGAGTAGAATTAAACTATTATCAAAATACAAATTATACATTGACAAGTGTGTTTAATGATGAAGCAAAATCGATTGTCGTTCTTTCCCGTATATTAAAAGAAATAGAGAGAAGAAAAAAGATTATTTATGAGGCAAAAGTGACGACTGTAAATGAATATAATAAAACAGCAAAAGCGAAACTTCCTCTATTAGTTGTTGCTTTAGATGATAATAAATCACTTTTAAAGAGTGAAGACATGGAACATCTTTTGAGTGGTATTATTTCCGAACTTGCAGGACTAGGAATTGTCTTCCTTTTGGTAACCGGAGATGTTCATACACCTTTCTTTGAGACAGATTTGAATACTCTTGCTTCTACTTTAATCACATTTGACTTCGCTAGTCCAGAAGAGTCCTCACGAGCTAACTTATTTGGTGCCGAGAAATTAAAAATAGGTGAATTTATTCTTCGTCAAAAGGGAGTAAATAAAGTGCTTCAAAACTATGAATTTGATGATGCTATCATTCAAGAAATGGTCGAAAGATAATGAACGATGAATTAGTAGAATCTTTATTTAAAGAAAGTGATTTTTTTATTCCCTATTACAAACAGTTTAAAAAATATTTAAAGGGGAATGAAATTCTCTATATTGAATGTGAGGATTGGCATCAAAAAGAAAAGCTTGAAAATCTTGGATTTCATGTAAATAGTTGGAATTTAGATATAGCTAAACATCATCTTCTGAATGTTGATGGGGCTCTTCTTTTCTGTGTGCTAGAAAATATGCATTCTTTCAAGATACCTGATCTAATAAAAGAAGTAGAGCAAACTTTAAAAGAGGAGGGCGTTTTGCTTATTGTTATGAAGAATGAACAATATACGAGTGAAAACCTAAAAATTTTTTTGGATAAAGCGTTTGAATTCAAAGAAGAACTTGCCTCTAATGAAGAATGGAAATTTTATCTATATGTAAAAAAACACTGTTAAAGATGTGTTTTTTTTGTTATAATGAAATAAATAATATAGGAGGTGTCTTATGGATAAAATAGAAATCATCAAACAAGTTGAACTTCATTTGCCAAAGACTCTTCTTTATGGAACGATGAATGGAAAGCCATTTCAATTATTTTTAGAAACAAAGTTTGTAGAATGCGTCAAAGAAAATGCTAATGTATCAAATCTAGTAGAATTTATTCAAACGAAAATTGCTTCCCAAGTAAAGAAAGCATCTAATATAGATATTTTTATGAGTTATATAAAAGAAAATATTAAAAGTGATATATTAAGTCAACCAATTAAAAATGGTACCGTCGAGGATTATATAAGAGATGTCTATTTAAAAGATGTTGAAACAATTGTAAATGTTGATGATGCCACTTTAGAAATTTTTGTGAAAGAATTAAATGAATCAGTTCTTCCCAAATTACAGGAAAAAGCAAAAGATAAAAAGGAAGATTATATTGTAGAATTTATAAAATCACAAAAGAATTTTGTTGCTCAAATTACTATGGGAGGAGAAATTGTAAAAACAAGGGATTTCCTTATAAGTAAACTTCCCTTTATGGATGATGATTTTCTTATTACAATTGGACCTCATAAAAAGACACTAGAAGAGGTATATCATACCTTCTTAAATAATCATGAAGAAAAATTGAGCATCATAGATAAGATGGAGCTATGCGCAGATTTTACAAGATACATAGATGAAGAACTTCTAAACTCCTATAGGGAAGATGCAAATTGCACTTTTAGAGAATATATAGAAGAAATTGTTCCAAGTATTATGACCTCTATAACAGAAGTGTCTTTACGCGGAAATACTTGGAAAGTTGAAGATTTTATTGCTGAAAGAATAGAAGAGCAAAAACAAGTATTACTAGAACAGACAAAAAAACAGGAATTAGAGCAGTTAGAAAAATTAAATCGTACAGGTGAAAATCCGGGACTCGTAACGGAAATAAAATTGGAGTTAAGTGGGGGTAAGTTAGAAGCAACAGGAGAAATACCAATTGTTTCAAGTAGTCTATTAACTGAAGCGGAAATTGAAGCTCTTACTCATTTACCATTTGATCAAAATAATGATTATGAGTATATTTCAAAAAGACTTTTAAGTGCTTTAAAGGATACAATTCAAAAGACAACGAATGAGCATGATTTAAAAACAAAAGAAGAAGAAGTTAAAAGAATTGTCTCTGAGATGGGAACCAGTATTTCTCTTGAATTACAAACGCTTATTGATTCTATATTTGAACTTATTACTAAAAAAAGAAATGATATGATTCGTATTGAAGGAAATAAAGAGGATTATGGAGAGGCTATAATCGATGAGTTAAAGGCCATTCAAGGGACAATTAAATTGGCCGACAATATCGATAGTTATAGTATGATTAAAGTGAAGTTAAATCGCATATTCTCTGAAATTAATGAAAAAGGAATTCGCGACTCTATGGTTATGGATACGCTTTATGAAACTGAAAAGCGACTTCATCGTGCTTTTTGGAAATATTACTACACTATGGAAGATTTTGATTTAAAGAAAAATGCTGTCATTGGCTTAATTAATGATAGCTTAAGTGTTATCAAAAATAATGAAATTCGTCTTTCATCTACAATAGAAGAAAGAGAAAGACAAAATATAATGATTGAAACGGATGTTAAAAGAGACGTAATCTATAATGCTTTTGAAGAAGCTAGAAAAGAAAAAATCTTAACAGAAGCAGAAATTGAGCAAATTACAAATGAATTAGAAGAAAATAAGTATGCTAAAATAGTATAGAATAAGAATGTGGGTGAGATAAGTGACTGATGAATTTAATGAATTATATAATATGCTCGCAAAAGACCGTGATGATATTAAAAATATAAAAAGCAATTATGAAAAAGATTTAAACATATTGTTAGGAAGAATTCGAGCTTATCATATTGAAGATATCAATACGGAAGAAGAATATGATTTAGAGAGTGATTTCTTAAAATATAAAACCGATAATGTTTTCTTAAACTATAATTTACATAATGATGCAACAGATTATAAAATAACCATATTGCAAGGATATCTTCAAGATCTATTTATGGAAAAAAAGTTTAATTTATTTCGTAAAGAACAAGAAGAAAAGTTATCTAAAAATGAATATCTGGAATATATACACAATTCAGCAGTAAGATCAGATAAGATTTCTGCTTGGTATCAAGATTTTATGCAAAGATAGAAGAAACACTAATTCTTCTTTTTTGATGTCAATAATGTGTACAAATTGTATGGAATGATAAGAAATATACGAACAAATAGACAAATGTATAACATTTTATACAAGATGAGCCCCAAATAAAAAGAACATAAGTTGTTAGACGATATGCTCATGTTGTATAAAATCTTTGTACCAAGTTTCAAGAGAAAAGGACATAAGGGGAAAGTAATAATTCATTTATCCTAAAAAATGAAAAATAAGGATACAAGAGGAATAAGAATGAGCAAAAGAGAATCAAATAAGTTTAAAATTAAGTAGAATTCCCCTTACCCCATAAGAGTGGAAACTCTTGAATGTAACTTAAAATCATAGTTGTTTGTTTTGCAGTCGAAAAATATCATAATGAAAAGAATAACTAAACTTTGTGGAACCACACTTTTCACAAGTAAATTCATGAAACTTTCTAGAGATAGATGAGACAAATTGATTTGATAAGATATGTGAGATAAGTAAACGGCATAATCTAATGTTTTCTTTCTTGTTTCTGTTAGAAAGTAATCCATAATGTTTAATCTTGGTAAAATGTTTAGGTAAGACATGAAGTAAGAATCTTCTGATAAACTCTTCAGCAGAAAGAGTCATCAGTTTTAACTTGCCATCATCTTTGTAATCTTTGTATTCAAAAGTAACTTGGTCACCAACAATCGATTTAATTCTGTTGTTAGACATAGCAACTTTAAAAGAATATCTACCAACATATTCTACGACATTTTCAGGCTTACCTTTAGGAGGTTCAATATAAGTAATCCAAGTTTCTTTGTAAAGAGGTCTTAAGAAGTTATTAAAGGACTTTAAATCTTTGATATCCTTTAAAACTAAATGATGAAATTCATGTTTTAAATAAGAAAGAAATTTACCCCGAAATAAAGCACCTAGGACTTGAACTTCAAAGAGGTAATTTTCTTTGGAGGAAATCCATTTGTTGTTCTTTAAACCCCCACCAGTAACAATAGAATGAATATGAGGATGGAACTCCATTGTTTGTCCCCAAGTATGTAAAATAGAAGTAATGCCGACTTTAGCACCTAACCATTTTGGATCATTACATAAAGTTAAGATAGTTTCACTGGTAGCTTTAAAAAGGATGTCGTAGCAAATCTTCTGATTATATAGAAATATCTCATTTAATTCAGAAGGAATAGTTGTAACAATATGAAAGTATGGAGAATCGAGTAAATAACTAGATTCATTTTGAATCCATTTTTCTCTTGCATAATTTTGACACATGGGACAATGTCTGTTTCTGCAAGAGTTGTAACCAAAGTATTCTTCACCACAATCTTCACAAGTACAAATGTGATAACCTAAGTTTTTAGTACCACAGTTACGAATGGCATTAAAAACTTTCCATTGTTCTTTTGATAACTTATGATGTTTGATATATTCATCACCAAATTGTAAGAAAATATCTTGAATGGTAAATTTAGACATACTTAATCCCCTTAAGATGATTAAAGTCTTGAGCAAGATGAATATAAACAGCAGTAGAAGCTAAAGACTTGTGACCCATCATAAATTGTAAAGAGAATAAATCACCATCATTCATAAGATAATAGGTAGCAAAAGAATGGCGAAGAGAATGAAAAGTAATTTCAGAAGGAAGATGATAGATAGACCTAAGTTTAGAAAAATATTCACCAATAGAATTTTTGTGAATGTGACCATCTGTATTGCCAATAAATAGAAAACCTTTTTTGTGAGTAAAATGTTGCTCTTTGTAATAAAGTCTAAGATATTTAATGACGACATCAGGAAGAATAGTAAATCTTTCTTTTTCCCCTTTGCCAATAATTCTTAGTCTGTGATTATTAGAATCAATGTCTTCCACTTTTAAAGAAGCGACTTCAGAAATACGAAGACCAGAACAAAAAGCTAAGAGTAACCAACACTTATGTTCTAAAGAAGGTTCTTGATTAACTAAAGAGATAAATAAGTCTTTGGCAATAATATTAGGAAAACGTTTTCTAATTTTAGAAGTAGGTAATAAAGTTTTATTGATGACTTTATTAAAACAGACAAGATAAAAGTAACGAATAGAAGAAATACTGGAGTTATAAGAAGCTTTTCCTCGCCCTTTATCTAAGAAGTTAGTTTTATGATACATGATAATATCTTGAATAGAGAGTTTTCTAATACAGACATCATCATCAAAAGAGTAAAGGAATCTTCTAATGGAGTAATAATAGTTTTGAATCGTACTTTCAGTTCTACCTCCTAACCGTAAAGTTTCTTGACACTTAAGCAGCCAAATCTCTTTGTTTTTATCAGAATTCATAAAAAAATTCTCCCTTTCTAGTCCAAAGAGAGAAAACAACCTTTTATTTTTTAAAATAATGTGTATAATAATAGATGTGTTGAGGTTGTTATCTATCTTGAACAATTAAATAATAACCCCACACATTTTTTTATGCAATAGTATAGGTGTAAAGTATGTGTACAACTTAACTAAAAAGAAGACTTTTCTCTTGAAATTTGGTGCAAAAAAAAAAAAAAAAAAATGGTAAAATTGAAATAGAGGGTGGGTGTTTTTATGCATATGCAAAAGAAAACGCTAATTATTTTATCTATACTATTTATGACGATTGGCTTTGCCGCAGTCAGTACGACACTTTATTTGAATGGAACAATAGGAATTGGAACAAATGATGTAGACTTTGATGTGTACTTTAGTAAGGCAATAGAAAATGGAGTAGAAAACACTAGTATTATTAAAGACAAGACACATATAGAATTTATAACAGAATTAAGCAATGTAGGTGATCAATATGTTTTAGAGTATGATGTCACCAATGGAAGTAAACAATATGATGCCAACTTAGTCATTAATTGTACAGGAGGAAATGAATACTTACGAGTAGAAAATAAGTTTGAAACAACAGAAACGTTGCCAGCAAGGCAAACAAGAAAGGGGACATTGACTTTAACTACAATAAAATCATCATTAAAAGAGCAAAAAATTGAAGTATCATGTGAAATAAAAGGAAATGCCATAGAAAGAAATAGTATTGGATTAGATGTAGAAGAAAACTATTTATATCATGCTGGACAAATTTTGTCACTTACACCTCCTGAAGAAAGAGATACCCTATGGAAGAACATAGATCAAGATAAAATAGAAACAATTACCATTCAATCGATAAATAAAGTACCAAAAAACGCCTTAGGATCATGGGATGTATCTAATAAACAAAATGGAAGTATTATGGCGTATACATTAGATGAAGATAGTAATGGATATTTTGAACTTTATTTAGGACAAGATGGAGGAGTCATAGCTAACCCAGACTCAAGGCACTTATTTTCTGCTGGATCTGACTTAGGACCAGAAATTGGAGGAAAAATTCTTGGGTTTAATAATGTAAAAGAAATTAAGGGATTAGAAAATCTAGATACAAGTAAAGTAACGAATATGAGTAGTATGTTTTCTGGATGTGAGAATTTGACAAGTCTAGATGTTAGTACATTTGACACAAAAAATGTCACGAATATGAGCTATATCTTTGCTGATTGTGGGAGCCTTACTAATATAAATGTAAGTAACTTTGACACAAGCAATGTAACAAATATGAGGGCTATGTTTATTGGATGCAGTGAGATAACTAGTTTAAATATAAGTAATTTTGACACAAGTAAAGTCACAAATATGATAGAGATGTTTTCCGGATGCAGTGGGATAACTAGTTTAAATATAAGAAACTTTGACACAAGTAACGTAACAGAGATGCATGCAATGTTTACTAATTGTAGCGGATTAACCAATTTAGATTTAAGCAATTTCAATACAAGCCAAGTCACGGATATGTCTTGGATGTTTGCTAATTGTAGCGGATTAACCAGCTTAGATTTAAGTAACTTCAATACAAGTCAAGTAACAGATATGGACTCTACGTTTTCTGGATGTAGTAATTTGTCAACAAAAATAGTTATTATGAGCACAGATGTTTATAGTGATTACATGTTTGAAAATGCCGCTATTGCAGATGGAGCCTTAATAACTATTGATTATATAGAGGAAGCAAGTGACTTAGTTGATGCAATGATTGCGACTAAATCAGATAATTCAAATGTAATAAAAGGAAATAATGTTTCTAATTTAACAATTACAATAACAGAAGAAAATATAAGATCAAATGTAACAAAAGGGTGTAAGGGGCAAATCATAAAGCTGTTCCCTTTAGATGAAACACAAGGAGTAGCATCATTCAAGATGAATGGAATGCTAGTAGAAGGAAATGAATTTACAATGCCTGAAACAGATGTCACAATAACAGATGTTGTGTTGAAAAAAGTTGCATTTGCTATCCATTTACCAGAAGATGGTTCCATTACATCTGATGTATCTATAGCAAAAATTAATGAGTGGGTATCACTAGATGCAACAGATGAAACAAAAGGTATCGTATCATTTAAGGTGAATGGAACACTTGTAGAAGGAAATGGATTTGAAATGCCCGAAGCAGATGTCGCAATAACAGATGTCGTATTTAAACAAGTAAAATTTAGTGTTCACTTACCAGAAGATGGAACGGTAACTTCTGATGTTGCTACAGCATGGATGGATGATTGGGTAATTTTATCTTCAACAGATGAAACAAAAAGTATCGTATCATTTAAAATGAATGGAACATTAGTGGAAGGAAATACATTTGAAATGCCTGAAGAAGATGTTACAATTACAGATGTGATATTAAAGCAAGTAAAATTTAGTATTCATTTGCCAGAGGACGGAATCGTAACAACCGATGTTGATACAGCACGAGTAGGAAATGAAGTAGCATTATATGCAACAGCAACTAATAGAGCAGTAACCTCTTTCAAAGTCAATGGGATATTGACAGAAGGGAACACCTTTACAATGCCAGAAGAGGATGCTTATATTACAGAGGTGACAACAGTAGAGGCTTATGTCATAGAGAGTGAACATAATCCATATGGAAGTGATTTAGAAAATCAAGTAATAGGAGAAAAGACATTTGAAGGGGCAACTTCCTTAACTGTTATTCTAGATTATGAAACTGAAGGAGACGATTGGGATTATATTACATTATATGACAGTGCAGAAAAAGAATATGGACCTTATGGAGGATCAAGAAAGATAGAAACCATAACAATACCAGGAAATGCAATTAAAATTACTTTTACATCGGATGGTAGTGGAGAAGATTATTACGGATTTAAAGCATTAATTATTCCTAATTACGAAGGATAAATCTCTTTATAGGCATTTAAACATTTGAGTTCCGGTAAAAAATGTTGAAAAGAAAAAGAAAACGTAGAAATTGAAAA
>CAZWKF010000024.1:0-15793 GCA_964634785.1 uncultured Muribaculaceae bacterium | reverse complement strand
ATATCCGACTTGTAATAGTCTTTCAGGAGAAGATAGACTACACTTCAATTTACATCCTTTTTGAAAGACTTTTTCATCATCTGCATATATTATCCCATCTTCATCTACAAATCCATATTGAATATGATGATACATAAATTCTAATAATTGTCTAGGTGTTTCCACATCTCTGTATTCCATAGAACTTCCTCCAATTAAAAGTTATTTTATCATAACTTATTCCTTCATAAAAGCATAAACCGTGGTATAATAAAAATAAGAAGGTGAAGCGATGAGTAAGATAACGTATCTAGCAAAGAGAATTGTTAAGATGGATTATAAAAAGTTTTTTAAGACCATCGATCAAGTCCATCAAAAAAATGGCAAGAATAAAATTGGAATATTCTTTGATGTTGTCATCTGTGGTTTGAAATACCAAGCAGGATATATAGATTATTATCAATTTGAAATGTATAAGATGAATAATAAAGAGAGAAAGACCGTTGTCACAAGGGGAATCAATAATAAAATTACAAAGAAATACAATAACATGAAAGAAGCCTATAAGTTTGAAGATAAAGCTTTATTTAATGAATTATTTGATGACTATTTAAATCGCGATTGGATTCTTTTAAAGGATAATGAAAAAGAATTTGCTGAATTCTTAAAAAATAAAAAAGAGATTATAGTAAAACCCCTTTCATTATCTTGTGGTAAAGGGGTTGAAAAGTTAAATGTAACGGAAGCAAATGCTAATAAACTTTATGAGAAGTTAGTAAATAATGGGCAAGTATTAGTTGAAGAAGTGGCAAAGCAGAATCAAGTATTAAATAATGTCTATCCTAAATCAGTCAATACATTGAGAATTGTAACGCTTAATAAAAAAGTGGTAGCAGCATTGCTTCGTATTGGAAATCATGGAAATGTCGTAGATAATTTTAATCATGGTGGTATGGTTACAACAATTGATATTCGTACAGGGAAAGTAAAATATCCTGCCATTGATAAAGAGACAAATGTGTATTTTGAACATCCAATGACAAAAGCTCCTATTGTTGGTTTACAAATTCCCATGTGGGAGGATGTAAAAAAACTCTGTATTGATGCCTGTGAAATTGTTCCCGAAATTGGTTATGTCGGATGGGATGTCTGTTTAGGACCTGTCTCTCCTTGTCTAATTGAAGGAAATGACTTTCCCGGACATGATTTATATCAGCTTCCTGTTCATCGAAAGGATAATACGGGATTGCTTCCTCTTTTTGAAGAAGCAATGAAAGGAGAAAAAAATGAGAATCGCGATTGCTACTGACCATAATGGAGTCGAACAAAAACATGAATTGATAAAGGCATTAAAAGAAAAAGGGATTGAAGTGATAGATGGCAGTATGGAAAATACACCAACAGACGATTATCCTGATTTTGCTTTTAAAGTAGCTCAAAGTGTCGTAAAAAAAGAAGCTGATTTAGGCATTTTACTTTGTGGAACGGGTATTGGTATGTCCATTTCAGCAAACAAGATAAAAGGAATCCGCTGTGCAAAAGTAAGTACAGTTGAAGAAGCAGGTCTTGCACGTGAGCATAATGATGCCAATGTGATTGCCCTAAGTTATAAGGAACCATTAGAAGATTTAGAAGCCATGATTTTTGCATTTATTGAAACGCCTTTTAGTGGCGATGAAAGACATAGAAGAAGAATTGACAAAATAAGAAAATTGGAGAGTCAATATGACAATTAAACTGATATTTTACGCAATTTCTTTCATGATTTCAGCATTTATTGTGTCAGGAATGAACCTAAATCATCTATTTAAGGAAAATCATGTCTGGGAATTTCGCTTCTTTATTACTGTTCTTATTATCGCGATAAGTTATATTTTAACGTCTTTTTTATATGATGTACTAGTGATGATAAACTATTCACTCTAGGAGGATACGATGAAAAAGATATTTACCATAATTGTAGTTCCAATAGTAGTATTATTCCTCTATTGGTTTTTTTCTTATTTTAATCAAAGTTTTAAACAAGATCTTGTTGTGATTAATGAAGCAACTGAGCCAACAACGACTAAAAAAGAAGAAAGTGGTGCAACGGAAAAAACTTCTGCATCAACACCAACGAAAGAGACAACCACAACAAAAAAAGCACAGGAATACTCTGATATAGAAGAGTATATTGTGGGTGTTGTCGCCTGTGAAATGCCAGCACTATATGAAGAGGAAGCTTTAAAAGCACAGGCAGTAGCTGCTCGTACTTTTGCCCAATATCGCTTATCACAAAACCCGAATGCTAATTTAGAGAGTGAAAGTGATCAATGCTACATTAATGCATCAGCACAAAAAGAAAAGTGGGGGAGTAACTATCAAGTATATTATGACAAAATAAAAAACGCGGTTGCCTCCGTAAAGAATGTTATCATGACACAAAACAACAAATTGTTTAAATCTTTCTACTTTTCAACATCGAATGGAAAAACCGAAACTAGTTTATCCGTCTTTGGGGAAGGCAATTTACAATCGGTTGATTCCTCTTGGGATAAAGAAAGTAAAAACTATGAAGTACAGACAGACTTTTTACAAGATGAACTTATTACCTTATTAGGAGACTTTACAACCATTACGATAAAAGAAAGAGACACTACCAATCATGTGACTAAAGTAAGCATTGATAATAAAGAAATGAGTGGCATAGAATTTCGCAAAGCACTCTCACTTCGAAGTACCGACTTTGATATTACCAAGAATGATAACCGCTATGTCATTACGACATACGGATATGGTCATGGTGTAGGTATGAGTCAATATGGTGCCAATTACTTAGCTAAATCAGGGAAAAAATATAATGAAATATTAAAACATTATTATAATGACATTAATTTAAAAACTTATTAGTATAATTTTTCTTAAAATGTAAACACTTTTATTAGGAAAGGTGATTATATGAAAAAGAAATTATACTTAAAAAATTGGGTGATTACGACAGGTATTACTGTTATCATTGTTGCTGTTATTGCTTTAACGTCAGTTGTTTCCTCTTCTATCTTTTCATCTCTTAATACCGATAATAATTCATATGTCTTAAGAGATCTCGCTTCTACTTATATTCCCGTTAATACAGAAGTCGAAAACAAATCAGCAAAGCCTTTTACAGCAGAAAGTGTAACTGTACACACAAACTTCTATGATGTAAGACGTGAAAAAGAGGTTCAAGAGAAATCCTTAATCCTCTATGAGAATACTTACATGCCTAATACGGGAATCTTATATGCGAATAAAGAAGCCTTTGACGTTGTAGCTATCTATGAAGGAGAAGTAGTAAGCATAACAGAAGATGATATCTTTGGTTCTATTATTGAAATTAAACACACGAACAATATTACTTCTAAATATTCTAGTGTAAAAGATGTTAAAGTTTCAGTAGGCGAAACAGTCAATAAAGGAGAAGTCATTGCCTCAAGTGGTAAAAACAAAATTGTAAGTGAAACAGAAAATATGCTATTATTTGAATTATTATATAATGGTACAAATGTCAATCCCGAAGATTACTATGATAAAGATTTTAATGAAATGAGATAGTCTTATCAAAACCATCTATGTAAAACTAACAGATAAAACCATCTATATTTTTTCAAATAAAGTAACGCAGTATGAAGGACGATATATCAAAAATGGAAAAGTAGATAATGTTGAAAAACTCATCATCTATCTACGGAATCTTCTCAATAAAGGTTTCTTGAAAAATAAATATGTCTTTATTCTTGATAGTCTTCTTTGTCATTCTGATTTATTCTGTTATCGTTATGTATTTGACCGTATTGGAATTCTTGATTATCGCATTAAAAATGATGTGGATATTGTAAAGAATCATTTAAATGAAGAAAATATCATTATCTTCAATTGGTCAAGTTCAATGAACTATTGTTATCTAAATCAAAATGAAATTATTGTAAATCCTCTTAATGTAAAAGTATTAAACCAATTAGATAAAAAATATATTCTTCTTGCAGGAGATATGGATTTACCTAAGAATATAAAAATACCCGTCTATCATTATGAAAATGAAATGCATACAATTTTCAATTTTATAACACAGAAAGCACAATGACTTTCTTTTTTTTGGTATAATAAAAAAGACAACACTTGTTGTCCTTTATTCACACTAACCAACTAAAAAGGATAGTATCAAAAACAGTCAATAACAAAAAACGAAGCAGTCCCCCTGAGAACTGCTTCAAAGAATAAAAAGGGGTTGGCTAGTGTGATACTAGCACCAATTCGCATGTAAGTGAATTGGTGATATATATACTAATCGAAAAGGGTATTTTTGTCAACACTTTTTTTACTTTTTTTAATATTTTTGAGGAGGTAAGCAAATGGAACTAACAGAAATAAAAGGAATAGGTCCAAAAACATATGAGCATTTAGATAAATTGGGAATCCACACAGTAGATGAATTAATTCGTTATTATCCCTATCGATACAATGTTTATTCGCCAGTCAATATACTAGAAGCAAATGAAGAAGATACCATTGTCATTACGGGGAAGATAATTTCTCCAGCAAAAGTATCCTATATTAAGAGAAACTTTAATCGTCTCCTTTTTTCGATTGAAACGTGCAATATTACAACTTCAGTTGTGATCTATAACCGTGCTTTTTTATCACCTCATTTAAAAATGGGGAATAACATTACTCTAATTGGCAAATACAATCGGTTAAAGAATACCTTTACAGCCAATGATATTAAGCTTTATGGACTTACGAAAACAAAAGTGGAACCTGTTTATCATATTACAAATGGAATTAAAGGCTCTCTTCTTTCAACTATTATTCAAAACGCTTTAGAGAAATGCTCTGAAATTCAGGAAATTATTCCCACTTATATTTCGACTCAATATGGTTTTATGGAGACAAAGAAAGCCATAATGGAAATCCATAATCCTACATCACTAGAAGCTTTAAAGCAAGCAAAAGTCAAACTTAAATATGAAGAGCTATTTGAATTCATGTTTAAAATCAATCTTATGAAATTTAAAAATCAAATCTATGATGATTATATCGTTAAAGAGATTAAGAAGGAACATCTTGAAAAGATAATGAGTCAGATTCCTTTTCCTTTAACGAATGATCAAATGAAAGCTATTCAGGAAATCGTTGATGACTTTTGTGGACCTAAACGGATGAATCGCCTTATTTTAGGGGATGTTGGAAGTGGTAAGACGATTGTCAGTTTTATTGCCATTCTTTTAAATTTAGAAGTAGGTTATCAAAGTGCCTTGCTTTCTCCAACTGAAGTACTTGCTCGTCAACATTATGAAAACTTTACCAAATTATTCCCTCATGTTCGAACTTGTCTACTTGTCGGTTCTCAAAAAAAGGCGGAAAAACAGGAACTTATCAAAAAAATAAAGAAGAATGAAATAGACGTCGTCATTGGAACCCATGCTCTGTTAGAAGAAAATGTCGAATTCTATAATATTGGTCTTGTGATTACCGATGAACAACATCGCTTTGGTGTTAATCAAAGAAAAACTTTACAAAATAAGGGAAAGTATGCGGATGTCCTCTATATGTCTGCCACTCCTATTCCAAGAACATATGCTTTGACCATCTATGGTGATATGGATATTTCAATAATCAAAGAAAAGCCTGCAGGAAGAAAAGAAGTCTTTACTACAGTTAAATCATTTAAAGATATCAAATGGATTACTGGAGAAATTGAAAAAGAAATTCTTGAGGGTCATCAGGTATACGCCGTGGTGCCTCTCATTACCGACAGTGAAGAACTCGACTTACATGATATAGAAAAAGTGAGTCAATTGCTAAAAGAGAACTTTAAAGAAAACCATACCATTGGCATTTTACACGGACAGATGAAAGCCATAGAAAAAGAAGCAATCATGAATCAATTTAAAGAGGGAAATCTCGATATTCTTATTTCCACTACGGTTATCGAAGTAGGTGTAGATGTTAAAAATGCGACGATGATGGTCATCTTTGATGCCTTCCGCTTTGGTCTTGCAACCCTTCACCAATTAAGAGGAAGAGTAGGTCGAAATGACCTTGAGTCTAAATGTATTCTCGTATCGGATAAAGAAACACCTCGTCTACGTGTCTTAGAGGAGAGCAATGACGGCTTTTATATTTCTGAATGTGACTTTAATATGCGAGGAAGCGGGGATTTATTTGGTATTCGTCAAAGTGGGGATATGATCTTCAAAATTGCCGATATAAAAAAGGATTATAAAATTCTTATGCAGTGTAAGAAAGACTCTGAAAAATTTTTAAATCAAAATATTGAAACCAATTTCCGTGGCTATGATTATTATAGTACGATTGTCAAATCTCTTTTAGAAAACGATTAAAAAAAGAACTAGAGGATAGCGCCCTCTGGTTCTTTATCTTTTTTAGACTTTTTTACTTTTACAATGATGAAGTTTAGGATAAAAGCCACAACTCCAATGATAAGCAATGCTGTACCGAATGTAGTTCCAGTCGTTGTCTTAATCATGATGTCACTTTCGGCTTCTGCAATTAATTTTGCAATCATAGGAATGAAGAGAACAAGAATAAATCCTGTAATAATACTTGCAACACCTAGATTTTTTAACCATGAATAGAAATTCTTATTAAGTAATGCAATGAAGAGTAAAGCAACAATAATTAATCCAATAAGAATCATTTTAAATTTCGTACTTGTAATAAAGGCAAATATTTGAATGGCCCCTTTTTGCTCAGTACCAATATCCTCATTGATTTCATCAAGCGTTTCATTTAATTCATCATTGAATTTCTTGGCAACTTCGGGAGATAATAACTCCTCCTTTGTCTTTTCATCAATTTCAATGTCAAAATCCTTTAATAAATCTTCACCAAAAGTGATAAGATTTTCAAAATCTTTAGTCATATCAATTTGACTCTTTTCATTATTTCCCACATTTTCAATAAATTGAGTCATGTACTTATCCATAATCTCTTTTACTTCTTTGTTGTCATCAATTCTCTTTTCCACTTTTTTTATGGTTTCCTCTGGAACCTCTTGTTTAACAGACTTGCGAATGTTTTTCTTTAATTCATTCTTTATCATTTGGTCTGTCGTGTCAATTGCAATCCCTTTAAAACAGACAACTATACTTAATAGAAAGAATAATCCTGCCATCCAAAGAGTCAGCAATACTTTCAAAAAACTTTTCATTTTCTTCTAAACTCCTTTACTTTTATTTTAGAATATCATTTTTTATTTTGTTATACAAGAGGTAACCGCGTTTCAAAACGTTATAAAGTTGATTCATTTGATTATCCTGCTGTATCAATGGGAATTGAACTTTCTGAGGAAATACAAAAAGTTGTTTATCAAAGAGTAGAAGAATATTTAAGTGGATTAAAAAATGAAAAACAGTCGTCTAATGAACAAAAATTATAAAAAAATACTTTTAAAGATAAATATTAAAGAGTTACTACTTGTTAAAAGAATATTTTGTATGTTATAATGAGTATGTCAAGGAAATTTGCATAAAATAAAAAAAGGAATACCTAGTTTTGAAGAGTTAGGTACTATTCCAATTTTGATTGTTTAGTACCGACTTACGCAGTTGGTACTATTTTTATTAAAATGATGATAATCACTATAATAAGGAGTATTATGATAGAACAAAGATATTTCTCTGATTTTCTCATAATGTCACCTCCTTTCACTTTTCTAAAGTAAAGGAGAATAGTACCTAAACTAACTAAATATTCCTAAATAAATTATATCAAACAATTGTTTTAATATCAATAGCTTATAATGATAATTATTAAATTATTATTGATATATCAGCAATAGTGATGATAAAAAGATTGCTTAATTTCTTTATTTACAGTATACTAATGCATATATTTTGGTTAATTTCATAAGTTTTCTTGAAAAACACATGGAAATATGGTAAATTAAGGAAGAAATTAGGTGATGAAATGGAAACAGCATTAATTGTTATCTCTGTATTGTTAATTGTTCTTGTATTATTACAAGGAAATAAAGCTCAATCGGGAGGACAAATTATCTCTGGTGGAAATCAAGAGTTATTCCAAATTCAAAAAGAACGTGGATCAGAATTGTTTATCAGTCGTTTAACGTTGATTCTTGGAATTGCATTCTTTGTTATTTCGTTAATTTTATATTTACAATAATGAGTACAGATGATGTACTTTTTTTATTTTCAAGCTGTTTTTATGGTACAATAAGAAAAGAAAATAGGTGATTCATTTGAAAGAAGAAGTTCTAAAAGTATTAGAAAGTGAATACAGTGCACTAGATATTATGAGTATTAACGATCTACTAGGATTGACAACTGTAGAAGAATTACAAGAATTAGAAAGTACACTAGAATCCTTAGTAAGTAATTTTGAAGTCTATTATACAAAAAAGAAAAAGTATATTCTCTATAACAAATGTCCTAATTTTAGAAAGGGATATATTGATGTCAAAAAAGGTGGTTATGGCTTCTTACTTTTACAAGAGGAAGAAGATATCCACATTAAAGAGGAAAACTTAGGAGAAGCCTTAGATGGGGACCTAGTATTAGTAGAAATACTTGATGCTATAAAACATGAAGGAAAAGTGATTCGTGTTTTAAAAAGAGCGACAAACCATTTTGTTGGCGAATTAAAAATGGTGGATGGTATTCTTACCTTTGTTCCAAAAGAGAAAAAGGGAATTGATTTTAAGATAAACTTAAAAGGCTGTGTAGAAGGGGAAATAGTTGCCGTAGCCTTAGGAGATCATATCGGGAAAAATCTATATCGTGGTAGTGTTATCAAACACATATGTCATAAAGATGACCCCGGTGAAGATATCCTAAGTATTGCAGCTAAATATGATATTTATCTAGATTATCCAAAAGAAGCGATTGAACAAGCGGAAAATCTACCTACCGAAGTCCTAGAAAGCGACTGGACGGGAAGAACTGATTTAACAGATAAAGTGATTTTTACAATTGATGGTGTTCATACAAAGGATATCGACGATGCGATTGGCCTTGAAAGAAAAGGGGATGATTATCTCTTAAGAGTATCCATTGCCGATGTGTCCCATTATGTTCCTTACGAATCTCCATTAGATAAAGAGGCATTTACAAGAGGAACTTCTTCTTATTTAGCAGATACAGTTATTCCGATGCTTCCTCATATTTTATCTAATGGTATATGTTCCCTTAATCCTGAAGTACTAAGATGTGCCATTACTTGTGAAATGCAAATAGATCATAAAGGAATGGTTAAAGATTCATCCATCTATCCATCTATCATTAAATCAGTTAAAAAGATGAATTATGATGCTGTTAATCAAGTACTTGATAATAAAGGAATACCTGAAGGATATGAAGAATATGCAAATATTTTAAAAGAGATGAATGAACTTGCTCATATTATCCGTCGTGAAAGAACAAATCGTGGAGCAAGCGATTTTGATGTTGCTGAAGCTGAAATTGTCGTTGATGAAACAGGTAAAGCCATCGATGTAATCAAACGCGAAAGAGGTCAAGGAGAGATGATGATAGAAGATTTCATGGTCATCGCAAATGAAACAGTTGCCAAGACATTCATGATGGAAAATCTCCCAAGTTTATATCGTGTTCATGAAGTACCAAAGGAAGAAAAAGTACAAGCTTTTATCCAATTCTGTTCTGGGACGGGACAACAGATTAAGGGAAAATATAAAAACATTAATCCCAAAGCCTTCCAAAGTTTACTTGCTCAAATTAATGTAGATGAAGAAAAAGCTCCTCTTTATCGTGCTATGGCGGTCCGCAGTATGCCAAAGGCTAAATACAGTGAAGAAAACATCGGACACTTTGGTCTTGCCAGTAAAAACTATACCCATTTTACTTCCCCTATTAGAAGATATCCTGATTTACAAATACATAGACTTCTTCGCACTTATCTTTTTGAAAATAAAAAGGATGCCAAGACAAAAAACTTTTGGGAACATCAAAATCCCGAGATTGCTAGCCATGCAAGTGACCGTGAAGTACAGGCTGTCGAAGCCGAAAGAGAAGTTACCAAGATTAAAATGGCTGAATATATGGAAAGCCATGTAGGAGAAGAATTCGATGGTATGGTAAGTGGTGTTTCAGCATGGGGAATGTACATCCAACTTCCTAATTTAATAGAAGGCTTGATTCCTCTCGATACTTTAAATGATGATCATTACCAATTTATCGAAGAATTACAGTGTCTCATTGGCAAAAACACAAAGAAAAAATATACCATTGGTGATAAATTACACGTAAGATGTATTGCAGCTACAAAAGAAGAAGGCTTCATTGACTTTATAATTGCTGATGATGAGGAGAAACAACATGATAGAAATCAACAATAGAAGAGCATACCATGACTATTTTGTTTTAAAGACAGTAGAATGTGGAATCGCCTTAACAGGAACAGAAATTAAATCAGTACGCAAGGGAAGTGTCAGTTTACAAGATACCTATGCTCGCGTGAAAAATGGGGAAATGTTTGTTCTGAATATGTATATTGCCAAATATGAAGAGGGAAATCGTTTTAATCACGATGAACGAAGAAGCCGAAAACTCCTTTTACATAAACATGAAATTCGCAAACTTGAAGAGGATGTCAAACTACAAGGGCATTCCCTCATTCCTTTAAAACTTTACTTTAAGGGAGATAAATTAAAAGTATTATTAGGTTTATGTCAAGGGAAAAAACTATACGATAAGAGAGAAGCGATTAAAAAACGCGACTTAGAAAGACAAGCGAGGGCTTAAATATGATTGAAAATCAAAATGATATTTATTATCTTACATTTGAAAAAGGCAAATGGAAAGCCATAACGGAAAAAGGAAGTACTCTTTATCCAATAAAATTAGAAGATCTTCTTCTTAAACTCGATGAAAGGTTTATGCTTACTCATCCTAACTGTATTGTAAATACGGATTACGTCATGGAATACAATTATTTAGGAAGATATTTTCGCTTAAAAAATGGGGAAAAGGTCCCCTTTTTAGTGAAAAAGTATCAAATTCCTAATCTTTTTTAAAAAATTGAAGGCTGTCGACAGGGTTCGACACTTTTTTCTTCTTTTCCCCTCTATAATGGGGATATCAAAAGAAGGAAGAAGGTGTAAAAATGACCGGTAAAGTAAAGTGGTTTGACAATGATAAAGGCTATGGCTTTATTGAAGTTGAAAACTTAGATGATATCTTTGTCCATTACTCGGCTATTTTAAAAGATGGTTATAAAACTTTAAATGAAGGTGACATCGTTGATTTTAAATTAGTTGAAACAGCAAAAGGTTTGCAAGCAACTGAAGTAGCTGAAAAAGTTGTGTTACAAGTTGGTTAAATTTTCTTTTAACTTTCATATTTCCCTGTTATAATAATACTAGGAGGAATAACTATGAACATTAATATTCGTGGCGATAAGATTGAAATAACAGATGCCATCAAAAATTATGTAAAGGAGAAACTTGTAAGACTTGAAAAGTACTTTGAAGAACCAAGTAAGCTAAGTGCTCATGTTCTTGTTCGTGTTAAGAATGGGGATGAAATTATTGAAGTTACCATTCCAACAAATAAGTATACATTAAGAGCAGAAGAGAAAAACGCTGATCTTTATGCAGCAATTGATAAAGTCATCGATGTCTTAGAAAGACAGATAAGAAAGAATAAGACACGTTTAAATCGTTATAAGACAGTAGAAGTGATGGACTTTGCAATGTTAGACTTTGAAAGTGAAGAAGAGGAAGATACGAAGATTGTAAAGCGCAAGACGATTGATTCAAAACCGATGAGTGAAGAAGAAGCACTTTTACAGATGGAATTGCTTGGCCATGATTTTTATCTTTTCAAAAATGTTGATGAAGATTGTATTTCTGTTCTCTACAAGAGAAAAGATGGACAATATGGTATTATCAACAGTAAGTAGTGAATATAATCTAATTCATATGAGTTAGATTTTTTCTTGCTTTTTTAGGGTATTTCAACTATAGTAATAGCTACAGGTGGTAGAAATGAAAGAAATAGATAGAGTTGAATTGAATGAACAGTTTAAGAATTTTATGAAGAATAACAAAGATGAGAGAAAATTTTGGACAGGATATCCTCAAATTGTTGGTTCATTAAGAAGTGAAGTTGAAAAAAGAGTTATTGATTCAAGAAGAGCGAATCGCCGGATTTATAAAAAAGCAATAAGAGGAATGGTGTATCGCCTTTTTAGTTTTGCTATGGCACCTCTGCTTTTTTTAAGCGGGGCATATAGTTATGCACATTCTCATAAAGAATTTTCAACGGAAATGATGCTTTATAAGAAAGTAATAGAAGAATTTGATACAGATGGAAAATTTACATCTTCTGAAGCAGAAGGGGTTTATGTTGACTTTGGTGATTTATCTATTAAAGAAAAAATTTTAAAAAACTTAGATACTATAGAACAATATTCCTTTACAAATGATACTGATTTAACACGAAATAAAATTTATGTTAGAAAGCAAGATAGAATAAGGAATCTTAGCAGTATGTATGAAACAGATGATGTCAATTTTTCAAATAATGAAGTGGGCTCCAAAACATTGGAAGGCGAAGAAAAAGAATATTATGAAACGATTTTAAATAATGAATTAGCAGAGTTTGATGCAAACAATCCTGATTATGCAAAATTAACTATGGAAAAATATGTTCCCACAAAAGAAGATACGGTTTCTTTTAGTGGCGATGACATTATATCTTATTATATTCCTTACAGTGTTTTTGTTCTCTATCTATTAGGTTTATGCCTTTATAAAGATAAACTTTGTTACGTGAATAAATTAGGCAAAAATGGAACTAAATTGACCATTCAACGCAAAAGTGAAAAAATTCCATTAAAAGATGCCTTATCTTACTACAGGGCATGCTTTATATCTTCTGAATTAGATAGAATGTTAGATTCTTCTCAAGTGGAAGAAACAATTAAATTTGATAAAGAGTTGTTTATTAATGGTGCTATTATAAATGAATTTGAGAAAAGAATGGTTATGAAATATACGAATACTAGTGATAAAGATAAAGGAAAGAAGAACAAATGAAAGAATCCAAAAAATTATTAGAGGAGTATTCTCTTAACGAAGAAGAACAATTTTTAAGCCCTTATGAAAGAGAATATGTTAAATCACTTACAGCAAAGGAGAATAAAAATGTCTAAAATAATCAGTTTTATAAAAAATGCCAAAAGAGAAAAAGAATATTGGGAAAATAAAGACACAAATCCTTTATATAATAAAGAGGGAGTTAAGGAATGTGCTCTTTCTCCAGATTCGGATGAATATAAGGAATTAGAAAGACTTGTCTTGGAAACAAGACATGAAAATTATCAAAATTATAAACAAGCGAGGAATTCCCTTATTGAAAGAATTTATAATTTAGCAGTCGTTCCCCTTATTTGTGTCCTTTCTATTGGAGGGGTTATCTTTAATCTTTTTCATCTAGAAAAGGATAAGAAGTTTAGGGTATATCATCGTACCATTGAAGAATTTGATAATGAACATACTTACGAACTGGAAGAGGAAAATCTTCTTTATGATTCTTTTTATAGTAGTACAACAAAAATACTTGAAGAGGGAAAAGAAAACTACTATATTTTAGGTAGTAGTGTCAATGAAGGACAAATGTTAAAGCTATATGTTGGCGAGGGAATCGATTCATATCTTCTAGAGTTTACTTGTAAGGATGATTCTTTACAATATTCTAGTGTATCTGAGCAAAATACTGTTTTCTTAGAAAAGAATACTGAAATTGGGGAAACAACAGATGAGTATAAAAAACTAATTGTGACTGCTTTAGATTGCTTTTACACTTCGGATTATCCAGCAGATACTTCTAAAGCTGAAGTAAAAGCAATATTAGAGGAAAACGAAGATGCCATTAAGGCGATTCTTGTGAATACTGAGTATATAGGTAAAGAAAAAGTTCATATTAGTGGTTTTAAATGGGGAACATCTTTTTTAGAAGCCATTGTATTTCTTGCTGGATTATTGAATTTCTATCTTTATTGTTTTTATAAGAAAAACTATCAAAAGACTCTTTTAAAAGAAAAAATACCTATTATTTTAACTGCTTGGGGAAGTATTCTTCATCAAGAAAGGGAAGAACATATTTCATGGTTAAATGCAATCAGAACTAATAATGCGGCTTTCTGTGAAGCTGAAAAAAATAGAATTAAAGAAGTTCAAGAATACTTAGATCAATATGGTGCAGAAGATAAAATCTTAACACCATTTGAAAAAAAGTTAGTAAAACAGATGACAAACGAGGGGAAAAAGTAAAGTTTTCCTCGTTTTTCTATGAAAAAAGGTGAAAAAATTTCTCTTTTTATGCTATACTTTAAGTAGTATTTTATTCCCTATAGTTATAAAGAGATAAAATGAACATTACTGGAGGTTAGAAAAATGGGATTATTAAAAAGTTTAATTGATACAGAATATAAAGAATTAAAGAAATTTGGAAAGATAGCAGATAAGATTGTCGCTTTAGATGATGAATATACAAAGAAAAGTGATGATGAGATTAAAGCGACCACTGCTCGTTTAAAAGAAAAGTTAGAAAAAGGAAGCACAATTAATGATGAAGATATCATTATTGAAGCTTTCGCAGCGGCAAGGGAAGCTGCATGGCGTATGATTGGTGAGAAACCATACTATGTGCAAATTCTCTGTGGACTTGCTCTACATTATGGTAATATTGCTGAATTAAAAACAGGTGAAGGAAAAACTCTTTCTACCGTATTACCAGCTTACTTAAATGCATTAACGGGAAAAGGAGTTCATGTCGTTACAGTTAATGAATACTTAACCGATCGTAATGCGAAGTGGATGGGACCTATCTATGAATACTTAGGTGTAAGTGTTGGCATTAACTACCATGATTTAAGTACTGATGATAAACGTGCTGCTTATGCTGCTGATATTACCTATACAACAAATAATGAAGTTGGTTTTGATTATCTACGTGATAATATGGTTGTGCGTGCCGAAGATCGCGTTATGCGTAAAATGAATTATGTTATTCTTGATGAAGTAGACTCAATGTTAATTGATGAAGCAAGAACTCCTCTTATCATAAGTGGCGGAAAAGTGAATTCTGCTAATCTATATATGGAATCTGATAAAGCTGTAAAACAATTAACAGAAGAGGAAGACTATTCGGTTGACTTAAAGACAAAGAGTGTTATCTTAACAGAAGAAGGATCTAAAAAGATTGAAAAGTTCTTTAAGATTAAGAATCTATACGATGCCGATAATACAGTACTTGTTCATCATATCAATCAAGCATTAAAAGCCAACTATGGTATGAAGTTAGATGTTGATTATGTGGTTAATGGAGAACAGAAAGTCATTATTATCGATCCATTTACAGGACGTCTAATGGAAGGTAGACAATATTCAGATGGTTTACATCAAGCAATTGAAGCAAAAGAAGGCGTTCAAATTAATGAAGAGACAAAGACAATGGCAACCATTACTTTCCAAAATCTATTTAGAATGTACTCTAAGATTTCTGGTATGACAGGAACAGCAAAGACAGATGAAGAAGAATTTAGAGATATTTATAACATGTATGTTATTGAAATTCCAACAAATAAACCTTGTATTCGTAAAGATATGAGTGACTTAATGTTTGCAACAGAAAACGGAAAATATAAAGCTATTGTTGAATTTATAAAAGAAGTTCATGCTACTGGACAACCAATTCTTGTAGGTACGATTTCTGTAGAATCCAACGAAAAATTATCGAAGTTACTTGATAAAGCAGGAATTAAGCATGAAGTCTTAAATGCCAAAAACCAT
>CAZWKF010000023.1:0-16000 GCA_964634785.1 uncultured Muribaculaceae bacterium | reverse complement strand
AGTATAAAGATAGAATAGAAGAAATCAACCAGACAGGAGAATTCCGAGCATTCATTACAGTAGAAGAAGACATAAGAAAGAAAATGAACACCGAAAGAGAGTTAGGTATAGAAGAGGGAGTTAAGCAAGGAATCGCACAAAACAAGAGAGATATGATATTAAAAATGTCATCAAGGATGCCTATAAGTCAAATTGCCGAAATAGCAGAAATGGAAATAGAGGAAGTTAAAAGAGTTTTAAATGCATCAAAAAAAGCCTAATTGTCAAACGTGAATACTTAAATAACTTTTTAAAATAAGTAATGATTTGATTTTTTAATACTGACCAAAGAACAATTGGTCTTTTTATTTTGCCAAAACGTCTAAAAAATGTAAAATATATGTCATATTTACAATATTCGACAAAACTTTACAAAATATTTTCTTTCTTTTTGTAAAACTATATACTATAATAACTTTAGCAGTACGAAATATTTGAAAATTTAAAGGAGAAATTATGGCAATACGAGTTATGATGGTTGATAACGATATCAATCATGTAAATGCAGTAAAGCAGTACTTTAGTAGTTCAAGTAGTATTTCGATAGTAAAAACCATCTCTGATGGGAAAGAAGCTTTAAAAGAACTTGACAGTAATTATGACGTTTTAGTTGTCAATATGCTGTTAAGTGATATCAGTGGTGAAGATATTCTTTCAAAAATGCGTGAGATGCATATTGAAAAACAAATCATTGCAACAAGCGAATATATTTCACAAGAAATGATGAAGAGTTTGGATGTCTATAAACCCAACTATTTTGTTAAGAAGCCTTTTGCACCTAGTGTATTAGAAAAGACGATTAATAAAATCAATACAAATAATGCTTTAAACGAAGTGAATGTAAAAATTAAAATTACCAATCTTTTACATTCATTGGGCATTCCTTCGCATATTAAAGGATATACCTATATTCGTGATGGCATTGAAATGATGTACAACAATGAAACGCTTATGAATTCAATCACGAGAGATATTTATCCAACCATTGCTAAAACCTATAATACGACCTCTTCAAGAGTGGAAAGAGCAATACGTCACGCTATTGAGGTTTCATGGATGAGAGGCGACTATAGTTTAATGGAAGAAATTTTTGGAAATTCTGTCGATTATGATCGCGCAAAGCCAACAAATTCAGAATTTCTAGCTACTTTAGCAGATCGTTTAAAATTGCAAAAAGAATTTGCATAATTTTTAGAAAAATTCCTCATATAATTAGTAGGAGGATTTTTTTATGGAAAATAGTTTTAGTTACGAAGTTGAAAAAATACTAAAGAATGCAGAAAGAGAAATGCTTGAATTGAATCATCCCTATGTAGGTACTGAACATCTACTCTTGAGTTTACTTTCATTAGAAAATGTTGAAAAAGTTACATCAAAATATCGTCTTACTTATGAAAAGTTCAAAGAAAACCTAATGAATATAGTGGGAAAAGCAACTAAGAAAAGTGAAGTTATTTTATATACGCCACTTCTACGAATTGTTCTAGATGATGCTACTATTATCAGTAAAAATGAACATGTTCCTTTGAATGAGTTTCATCTTTTGAATGCCCTTTTAACAAATGATGATGGCATAGCTGTACGTATTTTAATGCTTATGAATGTTGATATTGACGGACTTTTTAATGAAATTACCAGTGTCAAAAGTAAATCTCTTCAGTCTTTGGGAACGATTTTAAACGATTGTGATTTTGAAGTGTTAGTAGGAAGAGATGAAGAAATAAAAAACATTATAGAAATCCTCTTGCGTAAAATTAAGAATAATCCTTTGCTTATTGGGGGAGCAGGGGTAGGAAAAAGCGCCATTGTGCATGAGCTGGCAAGAAGAATAAAGATAGGGGATGTTCCCGATAAATTAAAGAAATACAAGATTATCAGTGTTGATATGGCTTCTCTTTTATCCAATACCAAATATCGTGGTGAATTTGAGACTAAATTAAATGGTATTATCGAAGAAATTAAAAATCAGGGAAATATCATTCTCTTCATTGATGAAATACATACGATTATGAAAAGTGGTGGAGGCGAATCATCCGTTGATGCGGCCAATATTTTAAAGCCATATTTGGCAAGTGATGATATCAAAATCATCGGGGCTACAACAATCAGTGAATATGAACACTCTATTGCTCGAGATAAAGCTTTATCGAGAAGATTTCGTATCGTGAATATTGAAGAACCTTCTCTAGAAGAAACGATGCATATTTTAAAAGGCGTAAAGAGCTATTATGAAGATTATCATGGCATTAATATCAGTGAAGAAAATATTACAGATATTGTAAACTTAACCGATCAATACATTAGCAATAATCATAATCCCGATAAGTCATTGGATGTTCTAGATTATGTCTGTTCGCGTGTTAGTTTATCGGGATATATGAGTAAAAATGAACAAGAATTTCAAGAATATATCAAAAATAAAGACTATAAGAATGCCTTAAAACTTCGCAAGGAGATTCGCAAGAGCATGGTAAAAGAAATTACCAAAGACGATATTATTGGTGTTATCGAGAGCATTTGCAATATCAAGTTAATGACAGAAGAGAGGTATCACTATTTATGTGAAACCTTAGATAAAAAGATTTATGGCCAAGATTTAAATAAACTAAAAAAATTGTTACATCATAAAGTCGTGAATAATAAAATCTTAGGAATTACTCTAAATGGATGCGAAGGTGTGGGAAAAAGATATACAGCTAAAACGATTGCTGAGACTTTGAATTATCATTACATTGAATTAGATGGGCTTGAATATACTTCTTCAACAAGCATTAATCGTCTAGTTGGCTCTGATCCTGGATATATAGGATACGAGGATGATAAGCTATTTGACAAAATCAAGTATCATCCTTATACGCTTCTTTTTATTGACCATTATCCCTATATGGCACAAAATATTAAGCATCTCATCACTTCCATTTTAAAAAATGGTTTTGCAGTCGATAATCGTGGCGAAAAAATCAGTTTTCAAAATACGATTATTATCATGGCTACCAATATTACGGAAAATAGCATTGGCTACTTAGATGCCAAAGAACAAGATATGTATCGTGTTGAATATCAATTGATTGATAAGAAGTGCCTTCTTCATTGTAAGGAATATGCAAGTGTTTTAGATAAGGCAAAAGAAAAGACCACATTTCAAGAGATAAAAACGCTTATGGAAGAAAGCCTCTATAATGATTGAGCTTTCTTTTTTCTTGTGCTATACTTAAAAATATAGGATAGGAGGGAAGTTGTGAATCCAAATAATCAAAATCGTGAAGATATTCCACCAAAACCAATTAATCGTGTAGCTGTTCCAATACGTGTAGATGAATTTGGAAATAGGATTGAAAATACACCTCCACCTTCCCCTGCACCTGTTATGGAACCCAATATTATAAATGATGAACCTAAAAAGATACATGACTCTTCAACAATTATCTTTATTTTAGTTTTGCTTATTATTTTAGCTATCTTAGTTGCCTTCATTTTTTACGTCATTGTTCCTCGCTTTGAAAAAGGAAAAACTTTGCAATATAATGATAAAACAAGTGAAGTTCTCGAACAAACTTATCAAATTCAGAGTATTTCGATAAATCAAAATATGGACATTTTAAATAATGGGCAGTTTATTATCGATGATCACTTTACTTTAAAAACAAGTCTTCAAGGTACACAACTGGGTGTTTATATAAATGATGTATTTGTTACCAATACACTTAGAGTTTTATCTACAGTAGGAAGAGTAGATGATTTACTTTTGCTTACTCTTGAAGATGCACAAACGCGAGGAACAAGATTGATTGCTATAGAAAAGAGTGGCAATAAAGTCTATGAGATTTCTTCTATTGAAGGCATGGATGGGATGAAGATACTTCCTTCAAAATCGAGTGTTATTTTTAATGCTTCTTCTATAGTTCTTTTAACTTCTCGTGTGAACGAGAAAAAACTTATATTAGATAATGATATTATCAGTAAAGACACATTAGATATATGCAATAAAGAGAGTCTAACAAGTAGGGGAATCGATGATCAATTTATAGTAATTGGAACATTTTCATTTACTTATGAGGGAAATCATACATTCTCAAGACCTAAGAGAATTAACCAAGTGACTTTGGGAGATTATCAAAAGACAAATCACTATTGTTAAATGACTTAAAAAACTTGTTTCGTAAGACCTTTTATGTTAAAATGTATTTAGATGAAGGAAACTTCATAAAATAAAGAATAGGAGCATTCAGTTTTGGATTGCTGAATGTCTACCTCAAATGTGGGTGACATTTAAGTCTTTTGACTTAAGTGCCTTTTTTTATTACCATAATCATGATGATTAAGAGTAGTAAAATGAGAGAAATATAACGAAGAACTTTAATGATAAATTCACGTTTTTTCATATCTCAGACCTCCTCTCCATTAGAATAGGAGGTAGACACTCAGCAACTGATGCTCCTAAAAATAATTATATTAAACATTTGTTCTTTACACAACGTTTTTTTGCTGATTCATATATAAAACTTTCTCATTCACTATTGTTAACAAAATAGTAATTACTTTTTAATACTTATTTGCTATAATGGATATATGGAGTATTGAGTATGAAGAAGTATATGTTTATTTTTTGTTGCTTATTTTTGTTATTTCCTGTAGTAGGAAATGCTGTAAGTATTCGTGAAGTAGAAATAAAGTCAAATCAATCGGAAATAGTAGTTGGAGAACCTTTTAAAATTGAAATAAATGTGCGATTTGATGGCCTTGTAAAAGGGGATGATAAAAAATTTGGAATATGGGAAGTTGTTATGGGTTTTGACTATGATGAGAATGCTTTAGCTTGGTCGAAACCAGATGTTGATGGATTTGCAAGTGCTCCTATTATGCTTGAGGGAATACCTGTCCTTGGCAGTGTTGTTGATGAAAAAATTAAAAATAATAGTTGTGATAATGGACGTCTATTATGTGGAGATTATACAATCACTTTAGAATTTATTCCACGAAATGCCGAATATACGAGTACTGCTATTGAGTTTGAAGATGTCATGGCTGTATATACGTCTTTAGATGAAAAAGGGGAACCTACTTTTGAAGACATAGATGAGACTGCTTTTTTAGATTATTCTTTTAAAAAGGAGTTTACATATGAGATAAAGGCAAATCAAAACAACGTAAAAATAGAAGTGCCAAAAGAGGCAAACAGTACGAATAATAAGATAGCAGAAGCTGTTAAATCTGTTAAAAAACAAACGACTACAAAGAAGACAAATAAGGTAGCTTCCGATAGTGCCTATTTAAAATCTTTGGAAATAGAAGGATATGCAATTGATTTTAAAAACTATAAAACGGAATACACAATTGAAGTTGAAGATAATGTAAACGAACTAAAAGTGAAAGCCGTTCCTGAAAATGGGAAAGCTTCTTGTAAAGTTATTGGTTCTGGAAATTTAGAAGCAAATAAAGATGTTGTAAATATCGAAGTTACGCATAATAAAAAGAAAGTAAATTATATAATTAATGTAAAACGCAAAAAAGCAAAGAAAGTAAATAAAGAAAAAGATGAAGAGAAAGAAAAAATCTCTCTTGGAATTGTCGATAAATTAATGGAGTTAAAGGAAAATAAAAAAGTAAGAGAGGGTTTTATAACAGGATGTATTGCTCTTATTGGAATTATCCTTGTCACCATTCTCTTTAAAAAAATAAAGAATAGAAAATTAAATAAAAAGTTTAAAGATCTATAAAAGGATCTAACGGATATTTAATCTCAGATTAGATATCTTTTTTAATTGAAAAATAATACTTTGAATATTTCTTTTACAAATTGATTTAATTCATCTAAAGAAATCGATAGTTCATTGCGGAAATACTTAATTAACATATCCATACAGCCATCGACGTAAAAGGTCATTTTAAGAAACAAATCTTCGTGATGAGTGGCCTTTAGAAATTCATGTAATCTTTTATTTATAAGAATATTTAAACGATGCGTAAAAAAGTTAGGATCATCACTTGCAAGAATCATTTTATAAATATTTTCTTGCTCTTTTAAATAGGAGAAGACATCATCTAAGTAAGATTCGATATCGCTTATTGATTGAATATCTCGAGGATTATTAATGAGAATTTCCATTGTTTCGTTTTGTAAATCTTGAGCAACATCATAGATAGAATCATAATGTGTATAAAAGGAGGCACGTGTAATCTCAGCACGACGTACTAATTCCGTTACTGTAATATTCGATAGATTCTTCTTTTCCTGCATCAATTCAGCAAATTTTTCTTTAATGATCTTTCTTGTCTTTTTAGATGATGCATTGGCATTTTTCACTTTCATAGAGATTTTTCCTTCTTTCTAAGTACATTTTAGCATATTTTTGACAATGTAAAAATAGTCATTTTTTTATATTGTGTCAAAATTTTGACAGTATCTTTATTTTTGCACTGTTCATCTGTCACTTTTCTGACATATAATGCATTGTGGTTGGTGAAAAAAGCCAAAAGAAAGGAAGAATTTTATGAAAAAAGTTACAAACTTTATTGTTGATCATCGTCATAGTATATTAGTCCTTTTTATTCTATTATCAGGGATTTGTCTATTTTTAAGTACAAAAGTGCATATAAATGATGATTTAACAAAGTATTTACCGGCATCTTCAGAAACTAGAATTGGAAATGATATTATGGAAAGAGATTTTGAACCTATAAAATCAAGTTCCTTAAATGTCATGTTTGAAGATTTAACGGAAAAGGAAAAAGAAGAAAAACGAAAGGAACTAGAAAGTATTTCCAATGTCTCCAGTGTCACTTATGATGAAAGTGATGAGTACAATAAGGAGCAATATACGCTTTATGTTGTAAATGTTGAAGATACAAGTGATTCTAAAAGGGCACAGGATGTCTATAAGACATTAGAAGAAAAATACAAGCATGAAAAAGTTTCCTTTAGTGGAAGTATTAAAGAGGCGAGTGGGGAAGTTTTAAATCCATGGATTGTCGCTTTAGCCATTGCGTCTGCTATGGTCATTCTAATTATCATGTGTGATTCCTATATTGAACCATTCTTATTCCTCTTTACGATTGGTCTTGGGGTATTTATAAATAAGGGAACCAATCTTTTATTTCCAAGTGTCTCGAATATTACGGATTCCATTACGGCTATCTTACAAATGGCCTTATCGATGGATTATTCCATTATGTTGATGAACCGCTATATGCAGGAAAAGCAAACGGAAAAAGACAATGTGAAAGCGATGAAAAATGCCCTTTATCATGCTTTCTTATCGATCTCTTCGAGTAGTGTCACGACGATTGTCGGGCTTCTTGCTTTAGTATTTATGAGTTTTACAATTGGTCGTGATTTAGGTTTTGTCTTAGCCAAAGGGGTATTATTTAGTTTGCTCTGTATTTTCTTCTGTTTACCCGGACTTATTCTCTTATTTGATAAGTGGATTATGAAGACCCAAAAGAAACATAAGCTCAATATGAAATTAACGCTTTTAGGTAAATTTAGTTTTCATATGCGCAAAGTAATGGCTGTTCTTTTTATTATTCTTTTTGTTGTAAGTTATATGCTTAAAGGAAACTTGACGATTCTTTATACGGGAAATGAACAGGATAAGATTGCTTCTGTATTTGAAGAAACGAATCAAATGGCTGTTGTCTATAATAATAAGTATGAAGAAGAAGTGGCCAATTTTTGTAAAACATTAAAGGATAATGAAAAGATAGATGCTTTATGCTATGGCAACACTTTAAATGAAAAGTTAACGTATAAAGAGATTAATGAAAAACTAAAAGACTTAGATGTCGATACAGAAATAGAGGATGACTTACTTAAAATCATCTATTATCATTATTATGAAAAAAGTGGTTCTAAACTTTCATTAGAAGAATTTGTTACCTTCATTAAAAAGGAAGTAAAGGATAATAATGATTTAAATGTCTCTTTTGATAAAAATATGGAAGATAGCCTAGATTTACTCGAAAACTTTGCTACTAAGAAAAATGTTACAAAGAAACGCAGTAAGAAGGAGCTTGCTTCATTGTTTAGTCTTGATGAGAAGACAATCGATAATTTATTCGTTTACTATCATAAAGAGGGTATAACATCTAAACTTACGTTATCACAATTTGTTAATTTCTTAGATGATGTTGTCTTAAAAGATAAAACGTATTCTTCTATGATAGATAAGGATACCCAATCTCAAATTAAAACATTAAAGGCTCTTACTAATAAGAAAACAATCAATCAACAAATGACAAGTAAAGAGATGAGTAAGTGGTTTGGGATTGATGAAGATGCTATGAAGAACTTATATCTATTCTATCAACTCATGATGCCTTCTCATGATACTTATACATTAATTGAATTTATTAAACAAGTACATGTTTTAAATGAAAATACAGATTATTTAAAGGGACAAGACTTATCTGCTATCCTTACCTTATATCCTTTAGCTATAAATAAAAATAATATGAATGATACAAAATTACCAAAGGAACAATTGAAAAATATCTTTAATGCTACTTTAGTTGAAACGGTATACCAAGGAGCAGGATTACCTGATACTCTAACTTTTACACCAAAAGAATTTGTCACTTTAGTATTAGAACAATTTTCTCCTTATTTAAAAGAGAGTGAAAAAGCTTCTTTACAATTACTACAAAGTATTTTATATGAAGATAAAACAGAGTATTCTGCAAGTGAATTAGCTAACCTTTTATCAATGCCAAAAGAAAATGTAGAAACGCTTTATTCTTTAATAGGTGCAAGCCAAAAAGAAATAAAAATATCTCCATATGAACTTGTCATATTCTTAAATCAAAATATGAATCGCGAAGAATTATCTAGTGCCATTAGTAATGAAATGAAAAATACTCTACCTCTAATGAAAACTGTGATGACGAGTGTCAATGAAAATACGAAATATAAAGCATCTTCTCTTGCTAAACTTTTAGGTATGAAAAAGAAAGAAATTGAACTTTTATATTCTTTATATGACGTATCTGTCAAAAATGTAAGTATTAAAATATCAATTCAAGACTTTGTTCATTTCTTAGTTGATGATGTTATGAAAGAAAAAGATTTGGCTACAAATTTTGATAGCAAGACAAAGAAAAAATTACAAAGTGTCCAAAAAATTATTGAGGGAACAGTAAAAAATGAGAAGTATAAAGCTTCTGGCTTATATGCCCTTTTATCCAATGTCAGTGATGATTTAGAAAAGAATATTGTAGATCTTGTCTATATCTATTTTGGTAGTCAAGAAAAGTACAATGAGAAATGGACTTTAACGATTGAAGAACTTGTCTCATTCTTAAAAGAAGATGTCTTAAAAGATAAGATGTTTGATGATTTTATTGATGCTGAATTAAAGAATAGAATTGATGATGCTTCTACTCTTGTACATGATGCCAAAGAGATGCTTATTAGTAAGAATTATTCAAGAATGATTTTAAATACAACGTACCCAATGGAAGGAAAAGAGACTTTTGACTTTATTGAAAATGTCAAAAAAGAAATTGCAACAGATGGAAAAGAAGTCTATATTATTGGAGATTCTCCGATGGCACTCGAAATGAGTAAATCTTTTGATGATGAATTAAACTTCATTACGATTCTTACGATGATTTTCATCTTTGTCGTTGTTGCTGTTACCTTTAAATCAGCCCTTGTACCACTTCTTTTAGTTCTTATTATTCAATGTGCTGTATTCTTTACTATGGGAGTACTTTCGTTGATGGGTGGAAGTGTTTACTTCATTGCCTTGTTAATTGTACAAGCTATTCTCATGGGAGCAACAATTGATTACGCCATTGTATATACTTCATATTACCGAGAATATAGGAAAGATTTAGGAATTAAAGAGTCATTAATTGAAGCTTATAACCATTCGATTCATACCATTTTAACTTCTTCATCAGTTTTAATTATTGTTACCCTTATTGTTGGTCGTTTTGCATCAGCTATAGCTGCTAAAATATGTATGACGATATCAGAAGGTACGATGTGTGCTGTATTCTTGATACTCTTTGTTCTTCCTGCCTTACTTGCTTTATTTGATAAATTTGTCTATAAGAAAGAAAAAAAGAATATAACCAAATAGTTATGTAAACTGAATTGTAAAAGAAGACTTATCGTATTGTAGGTAAGTCTTTTTTCTTTTATAATAAAATAAGGATAAACTTTGTCGAAAGACTTTAAATAATCAAATACTTGAAGTAAGATGAAGTAAAGGTGAAATAAATGAAAAGAAAAAGTGTATTAATATTGACTATATTGTTGATGGCAATAGGATTTGCAACAGTTAGTACAACATTATATTTAAATGGAAATACAAATGTAGCAAGTAATACAAATGACTTTGATGTATACTTTTCTAAGTCTATCGAAAATGGAATAGAAAAGAAAGAATTAATCAAGGATAAAACCCATATAGAATTCATAGCAGAACTTCATGAAGTCGATGAAGTGTATGAATTAAAATATGAAGTAACAAATGCGAGTAAGAACTATGATGTAAGTGTAAGTATAAATGTACCCAATGGAAATGAATATGTAAGAGTAACCAATGATTTTGATACAAGTAATTTACTTGCAAGAACATCAAGAGAAGGCACATTAACTTTGAAAGTAATCAAAGGAGTAACAGAAGAAATAACATTTCCAATAGAAATAACGGTTACTGTTAATGCCGTAGAAAGAACAAACCTCGGAAGTGATACAATCAAAAATGGAACGATTTATGGAATAAAGAGAAATATATCTGCTGAAACAACAGAATGGGAAAGAATAGAAGACTCAGTAGGATTAACAGCAAATGCAACTCATGATGGAAGCGAAGTACAAAATAACTTTGATAATATTTATCCCTGGAGTGATATCATTACTTATAACTATGATGATGTAGAAAAGAAAGAGACAGCTAAATATGGTGATGATAACTTTGCCTTTGATGGTTCAAATGGACAAGTCTTAACAAGAATACCAGAGTTTTATTATAAAAGAGAACAAGTAGATGGGGTAGAATATCAATATATATCAAAGTATCCCCAAGAAGGATTTAGTAAAAGTGAAACATTCAGTATAGGAAGATATACAATGTCAGGAAATGCCACAAAAGTATATAGTAAAAGTGGGGTAAAACCATTGACAAATGTGACAATTACGAACTTTAGAAACTATGCCAGAAATTTAGGAGATGACTTTGGTCAATTAGACTGGCGATATTTTCTTATTCAAATGTTATATTTAGTAGAATATGCCAATTATGACAGCCAAGACATGTTAGGTCAAGGAAATGTAAATAGTTCAGGAACTGTAACAAGTGGAGAATGCAATGTTTTAGGAATGAAGTCTGGAACATTAGTAAATGACGGAAAACATTCAGTTATTTATCGAGGAATAGAAGATATATTTGGAAACGTTTTTCAGTTTGTTGACGGAATTAATGTAAAGGATAATCAAGCTTATATCAATTACAATCCTAGTACATTTGCAGTTGATACTTTTGATGGTGATTATCGATCTATCGGATATATAAATTCTAAAAGCATCGGATATGCTTCTCAACTTGGATACGATTCAAATCATTATTTAATCGCCTTTCCAGTGGTTTCCATAGAAGCGAAAGAAAAAGTTATAAGCGATTATTATTGGCAAAATGTTGGAAGTCGCGTAGCTTTTGTTGGGGGCCATTGGTATGAATCTGCACATAGTGGTTTGTGGTACTGGTATTTTGATAGCAGTTCTATAGATTCTAGTTCTGGTGGTGGTGCTCGTATCCTACGTTATGTTTAAAAATAATATAATAAATCAAATTGGATTTTAAATAATGTGTTTTTATGTCAACTTTTTGTATAAAATCATGAAAATAGGTATTGACAAAACAATTTAGAAGTGCAAAAAAATGGTAAAATTAAGGTAGATAAGTACGTCAAATTGGAGATGATAAAGATGAAAAGAAAGAGTATACTTGTTCTAGCTATATTGTTAATGGCAATAGGATTTGCCACCGTATCAACAACATTATATCTAAATGGAACAACAAATGTAGCAAGTAATACACAAGACTTTGATGTATACTTTTCAAAAGCAACTGAAAATGGAATAGAGAAGAAAGAATTAATTAAAGATAAAACCCATATAGAATTCACAGCAGAACTTCATGAAGAAGATGAAATCTATGAATTAAAATATGAAGTAACAAATGCAAGTAAGAATTATGATGTAAGTATAAGTATAAATATACCAAATGGAAATGAATATGTAAGAGTAACCAATGATTTTGATACAAGCAATCTTTTAGCCAGAACAACAAGAGAAGGCACATTAACACTTAAAGTTATTAAAGGAGTAACAGAAGAAATCACATTTCCAATAGAAATAACCATAGAAGTAAATGCCGTAGAAAGAACTTCTCTTGAAAATGAAACTATTCAAAGAGAAAAGAAAATCTATGGTGTAAAAAGGGACATTAATACTTCTGATACAAAATGGGAAAGAATAGAAGACTCAGTAGGATTAATAGCAAATGCAACTAAAGATGGTAGTGAAGTCCAAAACGATTTTGATAAGATCTATCCCTGGAGTGATATCATTACGTATAACTATGATGATGTAACTAAGACAGAAACAGCAAAATATGGTGATGAGAACTTCAAATTTGATGGAAGTAATGGCCAAGTATTAACAAGAATACCTGAATTCTATTATAAAAGAGAACAAATTGATGGAGTAGAGTATCAATACATATCTAAGTATCCACAAGAGGGATTCACAAAAAGTGAAGCTTTCAGTATAGGAAGATACACGATGTCAGGAGATAGTACAAAGGTCTATAGTCGAAGTGGATATAGCCCACTTTTGAATACTACAATTACTGATTTTAGAACATATGCAAGAAACTTAGGGAGTGATTTTGGACAATTAGATTGGAGATATTTTCTTATTCAAATGCTATACTTAGTCGAATATGCTGATTATGACAGTCAAGAGATGATAGGATTAGGAAATGTTGCTAATCCATCTAATGGTTTATCTTATTCGCTTGTTAGTGGAGAATGTGACTCTTTAGGAATGAAATCAGGGACATTAACAAATGATGGAAAGCATTCAATGGTTTATCGTGGAATTGAAAATATTTATGGCGATAAATGGCAATATGTTGATGGTATCAATATTAAAAATAATCAAGCTTACATTAACTATAATCCTGATACATATATAGTCGACATATTTGATGGAAATTATAAGCCATTAGGATATATAAATGCTACCGTAAATGGATTTAGTTCTTCTTTTGGATATGACTCAAATCATTCCTTGATTGCTTTTCCAATAACGACTGGGGGAAGTGGATATACGAGTGATTATTATTGGCAAAGTACTGGAATTAAAATTGCCTTAGTTGGCGGAAATGAAATTAGTAATTCAAGGTGTGGGTTTTGGGCATGGGGTTTATCAGACAATTCCTCCAATGCAAATGTTGGAGTGGATGCTCGTCTTATTCGTTATGCTTAAAAAGATATTAGGTTTAACTAATGTCTTTTATTTCGTAATTGAGTGAAAAAGCTCACCTATATGTTGACTTCAAACTATAAACTATAGAAAATAAAAAAATATCAAAATAAAAAGTTTTGTATTTTTAAGAATACAAAATTGACAAATGAATAAAATAGCATTATAATGGTTACAGAAAGAGTGATACTATGATTATTCGTGAAAAATATTTATCTAAAATAAGACCTTTTTATGATGTAGACCTTATAAAAGTAATTATGGGTATAAGAAGATGTGGAAAATCAGTTATATTGACTCAAATTATGGATGAGTTAAAAGAAAATGGGGTTAAAGAGAATCAACTTATATATATAAATTTTGAATCAAAAGAATATTCTAATATTAAAAATGATGATGATTTATATGTCTATGTTAAAGGGATAATAAAAAATAATGTTAAATATTATTTGTTTTTTGATGAAATCCAAGAGGTTTCTAAATGGGAAAAAACGGTTAATTCTTTTAAAGCGGAATATAAGGAAAATGTTTCTATTTTTATTACTGGGTCAAATAGTGATTTGTTATCTTCTGAACTTGCTACTCACTTAGCCGGAAGATATGTATCATTTAAAATATTCCCATTTACATTTAAAGAAGTTTGTGAACTTAAAGGAATTGAAAACAAAGATAAATATGAATTAGAAAAAGATTTTGATGAATATATAAAATGGGGAGGATTACCTCAAAGATTTGTATTAACAGATGAAGAACAAATTAGAACATATTTAATCGATATATATAATTCTATTGTCATAAAGGATATTATTGATAGATTTGGAATTAAAGATTTGGAATTGTTTAATAGAATAGTAGAATATATTGTCACCACCCCTTCCCAGACTTTTTCAGCAGAGAATCTAGCTAAATACTTTGTTGTAAATGATGATAGAGGTGTAACAAAAAACACTCTATATAATTACTTAGAATATATGACCAAAGCAATGTTAATTAATAAAGCAGATCGATATGATGTTAGAGGAAAGAGAATCTTAAATGGTAAATATAAATATTATTTAACTGATTTAGGATTGGGACAAGTAATGAATATAACGAAAAGACCTCAAATGGGAGCCTATTTAGAAAATATAGTGTATAATGAACTATTATCAAGAGGATATGATGTCAAAGTTGGAAATTTAGAAAATGCAGAAATTGATTTTATTGCAACAAGATCTCAAGAAAAAATTTATATACAGGTTGCTTTTGTACTTGCAGATGATTCAGTTATAGAAAGAGAATTTGGAGCATTTGATAATGTGGGTGACCATTATCCAAAATATGTAATATCAACAGATAAATTTGATATGTCGCAAAATGGAATTATTCATATGAATATAATAGACTGGTTATTAAAAGATGAGTAAGACACTAAATGTTGATAGAAAAATAAACTATTGCTTTCCATATTGCTAAAACTTTGTTATAATTTGGGAGAATAGAAGGTATTTAAAATGTTTGAAAATGTAAAGAAATTATTTCAATATGATTGGAATAAAATAATTGAAAATACAGTTCCTGATCAGTCGGAAACAACGATGAAAAAATCTGAGTATGATGCTATTATGGAAGGGTGCTTTTTAGAGTTTGGGGCCTTCATCTTAAGACTCTGTTTTTCGATAGGCGTTATAACTATTTTGACCAATCGTGTATTATCCCCTTTCTTTAACACACAAGCATTAGGATTAAAAAGTCATATTCATGTGGGGCAATTTTCTTCTATTGCTTTATTTGTTGGCCTTTTCATTTATGCACATCTTATGAAAGAGAAGAAACAAAAGTCTATTGTCTATTTTGTTATTGCATGGATTTTACTCGTTGATACCATTAAAACACTTGTTGGAATTATTACGTTAGTTGCATCTTGTTTCCTACATCCACTTTTAGGTGTAACAGGGTTATGTGCAACTATTCTTGGACTTTTAGGAAATGCCTATATCTTAGTCGGATGTATTGACTTTTGTATGCAATGTAAAAAGCAAAAAAAAGAACAAGTAAAAGAAGAAAAGATAAAAACGAAACCTATTAAAGTTGAAGATATAAGCTTACATGAAGAACTTATATGTCCAAAATGCAAGCAAACTGTCCAAAAGGGAGACTCTTTTTGTGCAAATTGTGGGACAAAGTTAACACAGAAAAAATAAAGTATGATATAATAATGATAGAGTAAAGGGTGATTGGAATGAATGAGACAGGATTAATTGAACAAGTATCAAGAATTATCAATGCCAATTATAGTAATATTTATGCTATTGATATTCATTTAGATAAGGTCTATTGTTTTGCTTTTACCGTGGCAAATTCTTTGATTATTAAAGAAGTTATTACATATACTGACTTTGTTGAACTTTCAAAGAAGTTTATTCATCAGTCAGACATTAATGCTTATTTTGAAGCCTTATCATTAAATAAGTTAGAAAGTGAAGC
>CAZWKF010000022.1:0-16126 GCA_964634785.1 uncultured Muribaculaceae bacterium | reverse complement strand
AAGCTTAAGCTTTTTGGAACCACCTGTAGAACAGGTGGTTTTCGTTTCACAACAAGAAAAAAGAAGTTACTCACTTCTTTTCTCTAATACTCTTTTTAATAATTCCAATAAACCAATAATCACAATTCCTAATAGAAAAAATACAATATCAAAATTATGGGATGACAACATCTCTTGAGGAATATCTAAAGTTGTTGGTCCACACATAATGGAATAAAATGAGCCAATCATCATGCCAAGTATGGCATACACCATAGCCCCACGATGATGTTCTAACCCTTTGCGAATCAACTTCACAAAGAAGACAATTCCGGCAACGATTCCTAGACCAAAGATAATCAAAATAGGAAGCACTGAAAAGTCTAAATGTAAGAAACTTTTTACAGCTCCCATAACAGGTACATATAATCCAAAGATAAGAAGTAATGTAGAACCAGAGATTCCAGGGAGTACCATTGCTGTTATGGCAACAGATGCCGCTAAAAATAAGTAAATACCGGTAAATAGATTGAGATGATTAAGATCAACATCAATTCCGCCTTTTGTTGTAAGTAAGCTTATTCCTACAACAAGCAAAATTCCTAAGAGCATAAAAATAACATTTTTATAATTCTTTTTTAACGATTCCTTTTCTTCTTTCACAACCATAGGAATAGCTGCTAAAATAAAACCAATAAATAAGGAGCTCATCGCATAAATTTTCGTTTCAAACAAATTAGATAAGACAGTTGCAGATAAACCAAATCCTATTACCCAACCAATGCCAATTTTAATTAAGAATTTAAGAGCATCTTTTTTCTTTTCAAAAGATCCTCTAAATAAATCATCTAATGAAGAAATAAATCGATCATAAAAGCCTAAAAGGAAAGCTATAGTTCCTCCACTTACTCCCGGCACACTATCGGCAAGGGCCATACAAAATCCATTAATAAAATTTAAAATATACTCTTTTACTCTTTTCACTTTTTACACCTCTATTTAACATTATAAAAGAAACATGTTTTGAATGCAATCTTTATTTACGCACCTTTATTATATCCTCATTTTCTAAGTGTCCCAGTAAAAGAGATGATTTAGGATCATGTAATTTTCTATTCTTTTGGGTAAGTTTCTCATCAAAGTTTGCATAACAGTACTTACAACGATGATGGCAAGTGTTATAGCATCCGATATCCACAAGTTCTGCACAACTGCACTTTCTTGCACTCCATTTTTTAAATTTCTTCCCTGTAAGCTTGAAAGCGGCTTCTCTTGATAGACACTCTTCTTTTATAAAACCATACTCTGTTAAATCATCCTCTTCATAACATGTTGAAACGACAATGCCATTTTCTTTAGCCACTTTTGCAAAGAATGTTCCAATCTCTTTTAAATCTTCTTTTGTAATAGCATAATATCCTAATACATCTTTATTTTTTAGAACATTCTTATACTCATCTAAAAAAGAAATGATTATTCTTTCCACGACACCATTTAATTCTTTACATAATTTAGCAAAAGCTTTTTTATGATAGTCTACGGTATATCGTTTGCTAATAAAAACAGGATCATATCGAACAATAACGTGGGATTTACCAAGTTGTTTTGATAACGTTTTAATTCCTTTTAATATTTCCATTTTCTTTGGCACATTTGGTTCAATTTCTTCTAAATATGGAGTAAGTGTCACATGAAAAAGAATCGGCTTTGTAATAAGGGATAATTTATCAATTATAGGTAAAGGATTCTTTGTACAAAAAAGATAAGCATCGACATCTTTTATATAAATGCGACTCACCAAATGACGATTAAAGGGATTCCTTACATCGATATACCCTTCTTTTAGACGATTTAAAAACCATGGGGTATAAAAAGCAACGATATCTGTCCTTCCACTTACAAATAAAATCATATTGCTTTTACCCTAAAAGATAAAACTTTACAAGATTTTGGTTCAAGTTCTACTTTTGCTTCAAAACATTTATCAGTAAATAAATATTCAGTAAATAATTGATTCTGAGGAAATTGGTTTAACTCTTCAAATTCACTTATAGGAATCCATTCTAAATGTCCCTCTTCAGATTCTTTTAGTTCTCCTACTGCTTCTTCAGCCGTAAAAAAATAAATGACACCCTGTACATCATCATACCAATAAGAATACCCTTGAAGCTTCGGATGAATTAAAGTAAGTCCTGTCTCTTCTTGATATTCACGCATGATACAATCAAGAGGAGACTCGAAATCCTCTACTTTCCCTCCTGGAGGTGTCCATACAGAGCCCCACTTTTTGTTGTATTTTAACATTAATACTTGGTCATTTATTTTTAAATAACAAGCTGATGATGCATAATGTATAGCACGTTTTCCCATAAAAGTATCCTCCTAAAACTAATTTTTATTATGCCATGTTCTCTCCCTACAGTCAATCTACAATACGTTATTTCTGGACATTTTCAACTTCTTATGGTATGATAGTCGCACTTTTGAAAGGGGGATATAAGGTGTTTTATTTATTAAATGTCGATGAAAGTGAAAAAAACTTTAGACTTTATTATGAATTTGAACAACAAAATCATAGAGAAAGCAATGGTATCGTGCCCATTTTACTTGAGAACGGTGTTTTATCCGATTATGAAACTTTTAAAGTATCTCATCAGTTGAAAAAGGATAATGCCTATTTCCCATCCGTTCTTTACCTTTTTGGTGTAGGTACAGTCATTGTTGGGACCGTTTATGTCATGGAAGTTGGTGAACATATTGCGGATATTTCTTGCGATATACTTCCAAAGTATCAAAAAAAGGGGTATGGAAGTTTAGCAATAAGAGAAACAGAAAAACTTCTATTTCAAGATCCAAATATTTTCTTTACTAGAATATCGGATTTAAAACGATTTACCCATCATGATGCTGCATCGAAAATAGCTGTTTCCTTAGGTTATGAAGCCCTAGATACATTTTATGTAAAGAAAAATCCTAACTATACACTTGAAGAAATTGACCAAAAGATTATACATTTGAAATAATGTTGCCGCCGCAACATTTTTTTATTATAATGAGGATAAGGAAGTGAAATCTTATGGCTCACATTAAAGCTTTTGATAATATAAGTGATGAGGATATTCAAAAACTTTTAACTTGTTTTGGAGCACGAAAAATGCATTATAAAAAAGGAACGACAATTCTTTCTAATCTAACCAATGTAACAGATATTGGCATTATCATGAAAGGAAGTGCCCATATTATTCGATATAACTATAATGGTTCAAGAAGTATTGTCGAAACGCTTAAAGAGGGAGATACCTTTGGTGAATTCTCGGCATCTACTACAGAAGAACTCTACATCATTTCAACTGATGAATCCGATGTTATCTTATTTGGTTATGAACATTTAATTAAAAGATGTAAAAAGAATTGTGATTATCACAATCACTTTGTCGATAATATGTTACAAATTCTAAGTGAAAAACTGCGAACCAATAATGAACGAATTGAGATTCTCACAAAAAAGACGATTCGCGAAAAGCTTCTTGCTTACTTTAATCTCTTATCAAAAAAACAAATTACACGGGCAATTACGATTCCTTTTACTTTAACTGATTTAGCAGATTATCTATCCATAGATCGCTCAGCTATGATGAGAGAACTAAAGAATTTAAAGGATGAAGGCCTGATTGAATCAAAAAATAAAAGGATGTACTTGAAATACTAAGTATATCCTTTTTATTTTAAAACTTTCACTACCATTTTAGGACGTGGTTCTTTTTTATAATCTTCATAATAATCTTCCAAATCATAGGGTTTAATGCCTAGATTTTCAGTTATTAGTTCCTCTTTTTTTCTAGCAAAAGTACTTAAAGTTTCAATTATTCCCTGCCGGAAGAAAGATACTGGGACATAGATAGAACTTCTGTTCTTATTTGTAAAATAAAGGTATTCAACAGGAGATGAAATGCTCTTATGATATTGGTAGTAACTCTCAAGTGCTTTTAATAAAGCCTCTTTATCGATTCCTTTTAAAGGAAGGACAGTAAGATCATAAACTCCATTTCCATATAAAAGGTCTACAGTATCTTCATAGTTTGCTTTTCCCTCTTGAACATCTCCAATAATACTCATAAAGTAATAATCAAGTACCTCTTCCCATTGAAAACTGAAAAACATTCCTTCTTCTTCAAATTCACAATATAAAAGTTGGTTTGACTTTTTCTTTTCAATTTCCTCTTTTAAAAGCATTAGCGTATTTTGTTCTTCCGTTACTTCTGGTTCCATTGCTTCCTCAATCTTTTCTTTCACGAAAGCAAAAGCATCGTCCATAGAAACATAATCTACATCTGCATTTTTAAATGCATCTTTAATACTTATAGGGAAAACCTTTAACAAGTCATCTGGAATAGCCAAACTGTTCTTATTTTTTCGAATACAAGAAAATTTTATGTCTTTGTTTTCTGATTCTATCGCCAACTGTCCTAAAGAGCCATTTGTCATAAAGCGAAAAAGCACCGCATTAAGAGAAAAGAATTCACTTGGTGTCATTTGTATTTCGTGATGTTGATTGGTATAATTATTTTGGGGATTTGGCGTTGATTCAATTGAATCTTGAATATCATCAAGAAGCGTTTCTTCTGCAAGCGGAAGAACTGTAGACATATAGATGTTATGTTCTAGCAAGCCTTGTTTAAAACAAAAAAATTTATATAATTTCTCCTGCTCATCAAAATATAGAAATCCAAGATGTGGCTCTTCTAATAAAAAATAGTTTTTAAAAAATAATAAAATTTCTTGTTTCGTATTAAGTACCATAGTATACTCCTTTCTTCTTTCTCATTTTATTATATTTTAACATTTATCTTTATATAATCAATGCTTTTTTAATTGATTTTTTTTATTTTCATTCCATAATAAGGATTCTTTTTAAATTCTAAATAAAAGTCCTCTAAATCTGGTTCTTTTATTCCCATATTTTCTTCTAGCTCTTCTTTTCTATTATTTACTGCTTTTCTTAGATGGCCCATTCCAAATTGGGATAAAGTATCTTTAAAAAACCATAATACATTTTTCCCTCTAATATTATAATAAGGAGATTCTTTAAACGGATATTTCATCATCAAAGCCATTAGCAAAGCATAAACGTCAATATTTTCCAAAGAAATTTCCACCACAGATTTATGGCTTTGATGAAAAAGGAATTCTTTTAATTGTTTTTCATCTTTTTTATGATAAAAGAAATCTTCAATATCTTCTTCATCAAATGCAAATATTATATTTCCTTTATCCGTTATACAAGCTGTTTGTTTTTCTGAAGACTCCATAAACTCTTTAAAAAAAGTAAGTGCTGATCTCTCGCTTAAATTTAAATCATCCTCCAGCAAATTTTCTTCTATGCTACTAAAATCAATTATCTCTTCTTCTAAGCCAATATAAGGATGTTCTTTTAAATAAGAATACCACTCTTCTAAATTTGTAAGTTTTTCTTTCAATTCGGCATTTTCATTTAAATTATCTCTCAATTTATAAAGAAAATCGGGATAATAAAAATCCTTTAAAGGGAAAAAAGGCAGCATTCCAATAAGACTGACATTACTTGTCTTTAAAATTGGAAGAAATACCTTTTGATATGAATCACTTATGGCATTTTTCCAAAAATATAAGGCCATGAAGAATGCTTGATAATTAAATTCACTAAGCGGAATGTTTTTTAAAGTCGTCTTTTTCTCTATCCCATCTTGATAAAATTTGACTGTATTTTGAACATAGTCTTCCAAATTTTTGGCAATTTTTTCTTCCATTGAGGAAACACCACGTATTAAATGATTTGGAATATCCACATTGATAAAATCAATAAATTCTTCTGTTTCTCCAGGAGTAAAGATGCCAATTTTAAATCCTTTATCAAAATACTTACTAAAGTATTCAATTAATTTCTTTTCAACAACAGTTAATGTCATAATTTCCCTCCGTTTTTATTTTGTCTTATCATCTTCATTTTTGGTCTTGGATTTTCTTTAAACTCAAGATATAACTCTTCCAATTCAGGTTCTTTGATTCCTATATTTTCCTGTAACTCTTCCCTCTTTAAAGCAATTGCTTTATCAATTGCCCTATCAAAACCTGGAGACAATATTTTAGAAGATATATAGAGACTATTTTGTTCTTTGTCATTCAAATCTCCAGACCCTATTTTATAATTTCCTATTTTAACGAGGTTTGTATAAGGATAAACAAACATTAAAGCCTTTAAAAGAGCTTCTATATGAACTCCTTCTAAGTCAATAATCTCAGTTTCCATAATGTTATCTCCATATAAGATATTTTGAATGTTCTCACATTCCAATTCTTCATTTAGCAAGTCATAAAAAGCATAAGTTCTTGCTACTTTTGCAGATAAAACGGCTTTTTGACTTTCTCCATGATTTAAAATGATCGCTTTTTGTCCTTTTCCTTGAAAAAAAGTTAAAAAATAGTCTAACGCATATTGTTCATTAGCATTTAACAAGTTATCTTGTACTGTAGGGTCATCTTCTAATTCTTTAAAATCAATTTTCTTAAGATGCAAATAAAAGTATGGGTTTTCTTTTAAGAAAAGATAGGTTTCGCCAAGCGATTTTTTACTTATTGAGGCTTTAGCATAATAGTATTTAATTGAATCCGTAAGTTTTCCAGAAAAAGGAATCATCGAAAAGATAACTTTTAAAGACTCCGCATATTCTAAGGTAGAAAGGTAAGAATATTGTTCTTTATTCATTATGCTTCCAATAGAAGTCCACTCTGCAAATAAATCGTAATAACAGTTAACTGCATGAATAAAAGCTAAAAAATCAATTTCTTCAAATGGTATATTGCTAAGCCATTCAATTTCTTTATTTGAATCGAGAAATTGTAAATTACTTGCAATGTTAGGAATCGTTTCATAAAAGCGAACTAGTACTCATATGAAATATTTCCTCTGGCTTATCATAGGAGAAAAAAGCATTTTGAGAGATTCTGTACGAAACAAAGTCAAAACAGTTTTTCTCTTTTGATGGATAAATTAAGCCTATGCGATTTTCCTGATCTTCGTAGTATTTTTCAAAATATTCGATTAATTTTTTCTCTACCTTATTTAATTCCATTCATTACACTCCTCACTAATTTAAGTGAATCACTTTCATTTTTGGCCTTGGATTCAGTATAAAATCTTGATATAAATCTTCCAAACTTAGTTCTTTTATTCCCATCTCTTCTTCTAACTCTTCCATTTTCTTTTTACAAATTCTGTCTATATAATCAAAATCGGGATTTGCAAAAATAGATTGGGGGCTAAGATAAATAAATTTTCCTTTATCCGGTTTAGTATTACGGATTATCCACACTTCACCATCAATATCAACATAATCGTATTTAACCATCAATGCTTTTATTAAGGCTTCGAGATTTACTCCTTGTAAGTCAATCATCGGTATTTCTTCTTCACCAGATAAATAAAGAACATCTAAAAATTGATCTATTGTTTTTTCAAAAATTTCGTCAAATTTAATACTACTTTTGATTAGTAAAAGTGCCTGTTCATTTTGATTTGCTATGATGACACCCTCTCGTTCACTTTCTTTTTGATTAAAAAATTCGTCTACTCTGTCTAAAGCAATTTGCAATTCTGATTTTTCTTCCTTTTGTTTTTCTGATGTTTCATTTTTCCAATCTAAATAATGAATATTTGCATTGTAATAGGGTTGATTTTTAAACAACATATACCAATCCTCAAGAGAACTACTAAGATCTATTTTTTCATTGGCGTCTTTCCTTAATTTTTCTTTTTCTTCTTGCAACATCTTAACATAAACTTCCAATGCCCTCCTACCATTTACAGGAGCAACATTAGCAAGATTAATTCTGATAGGTGGCCAATTTTGCGAAACAACTGAGTATGAAAGCCATAAATCGTCCAAAAGCTTAGGGACTATCATTAACTCTGAAGAATAAGAGAAATAACATGCAAAGAGAAGAGACTCTAATTCGTGCATAGAAAGTCCTACATCTTCACAAAAATCAAACTCATCATTCTGACTGCGAACAGCTTTTAAGAATAACTCTCCATTCCCATAATCTCCGTCATTTAATAAAGGTCCATACTTATAGGCAACAAAAGCAATTTTTCCATTTAAGGGAAAGAAAGTATTATGCCGTTTGAGTGATGTTTGGCTTTGCTTAAAATAATCTAGTACTTTCTTTTCTTCTTCGCGTAATATCTGATCCATTTCCTATTTTCCTGCTTTCATATTGTATTTTTTAACCACCATATTTGGTCTTGGTTCTTCTTTATAAGATTCATAATAATCTTCAAGTTCAAGTGTCCTTATCCCTTGACTTTCCGCTATTTGATCCTTTTTTTCAGACGTAATATGCTCCCTTATTTCACATAATGTTTCTCGTAAATCCTGATTTGTCATATAAAGCGTATTACTATGTTCAACAAAACCATATGCTTTAACTTCATCTGTAACATCTTCGCCATATGTATAATATATACATAGAGCTTTAAATAAGGCTTCCAAATCAATACTTTTTAGTGAAACTGAAGATATTTCTCTTACACCATTTTGATAAAGAACATTCAAGACATCTTCATAATCATATTGTTTTTCTTTAATTTCCTTACAAAGAGTTTTTATAGAAATAGTAAACTTTTCTCCTTCTTCAAAGATTAAAAGAACTGGCTCATCAAAATTTGCAAGTAAAGCCGTATAATTTGTCTCATTATCTTCCATGTATTTCTTAATAAATTGTATCGTTTTTACTTCTTCTGATAAAGGGGATACGCTATCTAATAATTTCTTCTTTACAGCAAAATAAGTTTCTTCTATGCTCCAATCTCTAAGAATACTAACTTCACTATAAAAATCAAAAAAATCAACAGGAAGCTCTTTTAAAAGTTGTGATGAGATAATAAGGTATCGCTCTTCAGAGGCTAATGCAAATTCATTAATTTTCCCAGAAAGCCAATCAATATTTACTTTATCTTCAAATGTAATAGGCTCATGTAAAACTAAAGCGATAAGAAGAGCGACAACCTCTTCTGGTTTTAAATCAATCAAAAGTTTATTCACTTGAGCCACTTTTTCATGTGCCTCTTTATCATTTTCTATTTGTTTTATCAAAAGATTCTCTTTATATCTTATACCATTCTCTTCTTTTCTTTCTCCTTGCTTTGGTGAGAGGCCAAATTGAGCAAGCGTAAACTCAGAGAATAATCCTCTTTGATAAAGTACTTCTAAACAAGGACGGTCTTTCTCAAAATAGCTAACAAAATATTCTATCACTTGTTTCTCTGTATATCTTAATTCCATAAAAATCCCATCTTTCTTAAGTCTTTATTTTAAACATGATTATAGAAAAAAGCAAGAAAAAAAGAGAAAACTATCGCTTTCCCAATTCTTCTGTTAAGATTTCTTTTACCTTTACAGGATTTGCCTGTCCTCTTGTCTTTTTCATGGTTTGACCAACGAAATAATCAAACATATTGGTCTTTCCATTTTTATATTGTTCGATTTGATTTGGATTTTCATCTAATACTTCTGTAATCACTTTAGCAAGTGATCCTTCATCAGATATTTGTTGCATACCTTCTTCTTTCATGATATCAGCAGGCTCTTTTTTTCTTTCAAGAACCATATAGAATAATTCTTTTGCCTGTTTACTCGATATAACCCCTTTATCCATAGCAGACAAAATAACATGAAGTCTTTCTGGAGTAAGATATAAGTCTTGAATCGAAACATCATATTTATAGGTATAAGCAAGGATATTTCCCGTGATCCAGTTAGCCGTCATTTTGGCATCAAGACCTAGTTCAATACATTTTTCAAAATAGGATGCTGTATGAATATCTTTAACAAGTATTCTTGCATCATAGTCAGAAAGACCATAAGAATTCATATATTTTTCTTTGCGTTCATAGGGAAGTTCAGGAATACTTGCTCTTATTTCTTCTAGCCATTCTTTGCTAATTTTATATCTTGGAATATTCGGTTCCACAAAGTACTTATAGTCAATCGCATCCACTTTAGAACGCATACGTACAGTCTTTCCTGATTCTTCATCCCAACGTCTTGTCTCCTGTTCAACTTCCTCATAGCGATCGGCATCTTTTAATTCTGATTGCCGTTTAATTTCATATTGAATCGCATCATGTACGGCACTAAAGGAATTGACATTCTTTACTTCAACTTTTGTACCTAAAGAATCATCTTCAGATATGGATACATTGACATCACATCTTATTTGTCCCTTCTTAGAATCCGCTTCACTTATTCCACAATATTGATAAATAGCTCGCATATATTCAAGAAACGATACGGCATCATCTGCCGAATGAAGACAAGGCCCTGTTACAAGTTCCAAAAGAGGAACCCCTGCACGGTTATAATCAATAATAGAAGTATCATAAAGATGTGTCATCTTAGCAGCATCTTCCTCTAAGTGAATATTATCGATATCCACTCTGAATGTTGAGCCATCTTCTCTTTCAATATCGATATATCCTTCCATTCCTACACAATCTTCTGGAGGATTTTGGGTAATTTGATAGTTTTTAGGCATATCAGGATAATAATAGTTTTTTCTTTCAAAATACATATATTCAGGTTGACGACAATTTAAAATTTCACTCATCATCAAACTCATTTTCACTGCTTCTTTATTTAAGACAGGTAATGTTCCTGGGAATCCCATATCTAATGGACGAATATTAGTATTGGCTTCTTCTGTGTATTCATTTTTAGCACTTGAAAATACTTTCGACTTTGTCTCTGATACTTCACAGTGCATTTCAAGACCAATGGTCACATTATACTTTCCCATTATTTTACCTCCTCAGCTATTTGACCTTTATACTCCATCGTACCTTCTAAGGCATAGGCAATATTTAAGACATTTTGATCATCATAACAATTTCCTGTTATATTAACGCCAACTGGTAATCCATTAATAAAGCCATCTGGAATAGTGATTGAAGGAAATCCTCCAAAATTTCCAATTTGTAAATGTTCATCTAAGGCAGAAGTATCTGGCCTTAAAGAATCTTTTGAACCATCTAAGTGTTTCGCTGTTCCAACTCCAACTGGCATAATCATACCATCATAACTTTGGAATTTTTCTTTAATAATATCCACAATTAATCTTCTAACTCTCTGAGCATTTTTAAAATATTTTTCTTGATTTTCTGTTTGCAATACATAAGATCCAATGACTAAACGACGTTTAATTAGTGGTGAGAACCCTTTCGTACGATGGTCTTTCATCAAGTCTATATAGTTTTCTCCCTCTCCACGTGGACCAAAAATTAAACCTGTTAAATTAGAAAGATTACTAGTCGCTTCAGCACATGATATAACGACATATACAGAAGGGATTGCCTCTAATAATTTTTTATCAACGGAAACACCTTCAACACTCATCCCTACCTCTTCACATTTTTTTAATGTTTCTTTGAAGTTTTCTAAATGTAGTTTTAATTCCTCATCAGGCTTTTCATAATTTTCAATATCACATAATTCTTTAATATAGAATAATCTTTTTCCCTTTACATCATTTGTTAAATCATCATTTAAATGAATATGACTTGAATCCCAAGACGTCATATCATTAGGATCAATCCCTTTCATTGTATCGACAACGATCGCCGCATCTTTTACAGAACGCGTAAGAACACCACAGTGGTCTAGACTTGATGCGAAAGGAAATAATCCATAACGAGAAATCATTCCATAAGTGGGTTTGTATCCAACAATTCCACAGTAGGCAGCAGGTTTACGGATAGAGTCTCCAGTATCCGATCCTAAAGCATATGGATATACTCCTGATGCAACAGCAGCAGCTGAACCCGATGAAGAACCAGCACACATGCGAGTCGTATCCCAAGGATTTTTTTGAACACCAGTATGTCCAGTAGTTCCAGTTCCCCCCATACCAAATTCATCCATCGCCGTTTTATTTACAGGAACGGCACCAGCATCAAGTAATTTTAAAACAGCTGTGGCATTAAAGAATGGAACATAATCTTTTAAAGTATTGGATGACCCAGTGGATAAAATACCTTTTGTTGAATAATTATCTTTAATTCCAAAAGGAATACCAGAAAGCAAATGATCGGTAACATTCTGTTCTTTTGCATTATCTAAAATCGTTACAAAGGCATTACATTTGTCTTGTACTTTATGTGATAACTCTAAAGATTCTTTAATCAAATCTTGACTTGTTACTTCACCATTTTTTAGCATTTTATGTAATTCATCAATAGAAAGATTCATGTATTTCATTATCCCACCACCTTTGGTACTGATACACAGCCATCATCTATATCATCAGAGTTTGCAAGTAATTCATCACGAGGAATAGACTCTTCTGCCACATCCTCACGTAAAGTTACTTCAAAATCATCTAGAGCATGTGTCATTGGTTTAACACTTGCAAGATTTTCAATTTCATTAATTTTATTAATATTGGCATCAATAACTTCAAATTCTTCAAATACCATTTTATTTTCTTCATCAGTTAGACCAATAAGTAAAAGGTCAGCAAGTTTATCTACTTTTTCTTGTGTAAATCCACTACTCATTTTCTTCCTCCTTTATCTCTATTCCGAGTTCATTTAATTGTTCTTTTGTTAAGTTTGTAGGAGAACCCATCATCAAATCGGCTCCACTTGCACTTGTTGGAAAGGCCTGTACTTCTCTTAAGTTTGGCTCATCTTGAATCAGCATGAGAATGCGATCAATTCCCGGAGCCATTCCTCCATGTGGTGGACAACCATATTTGAAGGCCGTGAAAATAGATTTAAAGCGCTCTTCAACCGCTTCTCTTGTATACCCTACAATTTCAAATCCTTTTGCAAGAGAATCTAAATCATGATTACGAATGGCACCACTCGCCATTTCATTTCCATTACAGACAAAGTCATATTGGTAAGCAAGAATTTCTTCTGGGTTCTTTTCTTCATAATCTTTTATACCTCCATGTGGTAAACTAAATGGATTATGACAGAAACCATACTTACCTGTTTGTTCATCGATCTCAAACATTGGAAAGTCATTGATGATACATAATTCTAGTTTATTTGGATCAATCAAATTCATCTTACGTCCCAATTCATCGCGAATAAGTCCAGCAAACTTTTGTGCGGTTGCTACCCGCTTGTTGGCAATGAAGAACATGACATCGTTTTCTTTCATACCAAATTTTTGGATTAAGTCCTTTCTTTCTTGTTCAGTTAAGAATTTATCAATCGGTCCTTTTAAACTGCCATCCTCCATAAGTGTTACATAGCCAATTCCCGGCATTCCAATACTAGAGGCATAATCGACAATCTCATTAAACCATGAGTTTGAATGATCGCCAATATTTTCAGCAACAATCACTTTAATGGTCGATTTTTTAAAAGGTCCAAAAGAGGTATCCTTTAAAACTTCGGATGCATCTTGAATGATTAAGGGGTTGCGTAAATCAGGTTTGTCTGTTCCATACATCTCCATCGCGTCTTTATAGGGAATACGTCTGAATGGTGGTTTAGTCACTTCTTTTTTAGAAAACTTGGTAAACGTATCATAGAATATTTCTTCCCCAATACTTAAGACTTCCTCTTCTTCAACAAAAGACATCTCGAAGTCAAGCTGATAGAACTCTAAAGTACGGTCAGCTCTTGCATCTTCATCACGAAAACAAGGGGCGATTTGAAAGTATTTTCCTAAGCCACCTACCATAAGAAGTTCTTTATAGATTTGAGGAGCTTGAGGAAGGGCATAAAATTTTCCTTTAAACAATCGAGAAGGAACGACAAAGTCTCTGGCTCCTTCTGGACTTGAGGCTGTCAAAATAGGTGTCTGAACTTCTGTAAAACCTAAATCGACCATTTTATTACGTAAAAAATGCAACACTTCTGCACGCAATTTAATATTCTTTTTAACAAGATCATTTCGCATATCTAAATAGCGGTATTTTAAACGAACATCCTCTTTAATTGTCTTAGACCCACGTATTTCAAAAGGTAATTCATGTAAAGAGGCGCCTAATACCTCTAGTTCATCTACGAGCAACTCTACGGTTCCTGTACTAATTTTATCGTTATAAGTTTCTTTATCACGAAGTCTTAAAGTCCCAGTTAATTTAATAACGGATTCTTTCGCAATTCCTTTAAACATGTCATCATCATTCGAAACAGTCTGTAAAGTACCTGATTCATCACGTAAATCAAGAAAAAGGACTCCACCATGGTCACGAATATTTTCTACCCATCCACTGACCATTAACTTCTTTCCAACAAGAGATTCATCGATCTCTTTTATCATATGAGTGCGATATTTATTCATATCTTCACTCCTTCCTATTAGTAATCACAATTTCCCGGTGTTCTTGGGAATGGAATAACATCTCGTATATTTTCAATTCCTGTTAGATAAATGATAAGCCGTTCAAATCCCATACCAAATCCTGAATGATAACAAGTTCCAAATTTACGCAAATTCATAAACCAGTCAACGGTGTCGCAATCAACACCCATCTCTTTAGCTCTTTTCATGAGTTTGTCATAGTCTTCTTCCCTTTGACTTCCACCCATCAACTCACCTGCTCCCGGCACTTCCAAGTCAACGGCTGCTACAGTCTTTCCATCACTATTTTCTTTCATATACCAAGCCTTAATATCCTTAGGCCAATTTGTAATAAATACAGGCGCATTGTAATATTCAGTGATGTATTTTTCGTGTTCTTTCGCAATATCTGAATCATAATCAGGAGTAAATTCCCATTCGATATTTGCCTTCTTTAAAAGATCGATGGCTTCATGATGCGTGATGCGAATAAAACTAGAAGCAACTAAATTCTCTAATTTTTCTTTTAAAGTCTTATCGACAAAATCATTTAAAAAGGCAATTTCTTTTTCGGCATGTTTTAAAACATAGGAAACGACACTCTTTAGCATATCCTCTTCAATATCCATAAGGCCATCTAAATCACAGAAAGCAATCTCTGGTTCTATCATCCAAAATTCATTGGCATGTGTCTTCGTATTGGAATTTTCTGTCCTAAAAGTGGGTCCAAAAGTGTAGATTTTTTTAAAAGCCATGGCAAATGCTTCGCCATGAAGTTGTCCCGTTCCCGTAATAAAAGTTTCTCGACCAAATAGATCTTTTTTAAAGTCTACTTCTCCCTTTTCCTTAGGGACATTGGCTAAATCAAAAGTCGTTACTTTAAACATTTGATCCGATCCTTCACAGTCAGATGTTGTAAAAAGAGGGGTATGAACATAGGTATAGTGATGTCCTTGAAAATACTCATGAATGGCTTCGGCTGCTAAACTTCTAATTTTAAAAACGGCCTGAAATAATCTCGTACGTGGACGAAGATAAGCCACTTCTCTTAAAAATTCACGCGTATGTCTCTTCGGTTGAATGGGATAGGTTTCATCACATGGTCCAATTAATGTCACTTTATCCGCTTTTAACTCATATTCTTGATTTCCTTTTGACTCTACTAAAGTTCCATCGACTTCAATTGCACATCCAACTAACATCTTTTGAATGTCATCAAAATTGTCATTTTCTTTATCATAGACGACTTGTAAAGTTTCAAAACTTGTTCCATCATAAAAGTCGATAAAACCAAATTCTTTTTGACGACGATGATTCCTTATCCATCCTTCTATGTGGATTGTATCTCCTACTTTTTTTGTTTCAAATACATCTATTAAATCCATAAAATGTTCATCTCCTTTATTTTTTTGCCACTTGTAAAGCGAGTTCATCTAATTGTTTTTCATCAACGGCACTTGGGCATTCACTCATTAAACAAGATGCACTTGCCGTTTTTGGGAAAGCAATAACATCGCGAATATTTTCTGTGCCTGTAAGTAACATTGTCATACGATCTAATCCAAATGCTAATCCACCATGTGGAGGAGTTCCATATTTTAAAGCTTCAACAAAGAAACCAAATTTATTTTTGATATCTTCTTCTGTAAGCTCTAAGGCTTCAAACATTTTCTGTTGTACTTTCTGGTCATGAATACGAATAGATCCTCCACCTGCTTCATAACCATTGATAACGATATCATAGGCTTTCGAATAACAATTGGCTTTATCGGTAAGAAGTTTATCAATATCTTCATCTTTAGGAGCTGTAA
>CAZWKF010000021.1:0-16462 GCA_964634785.1 uncultured Muribaculaceae bacterium | reverse complement strand
AAACTTTCTGTATTTCCAGTATAAGTAGCATTTTTTAAGTCAACTATATATTCTTTTGGATATACTTTAATCTCTTCGTTTCCTAATGTGGTTCTTTCCACTGCATTTACGTTTATTGTTATTTCAACTGGAAAACGTACTTCTTCGGTTACTCCCTTAATCACTTCTAATTTTAAGATTCCTTGTCTTCCTGTTCTAGCTTCTAATGTACTGGTATCAAAATCATTCGTTACTCTTATATATTCATTTCCATTTGGAACATTAAGATTTACACTAACATCATAGTTTTTTGAAGCATTGGTCACTTCATACTTAAGTTCATACACCTCTCCTACTTCATTGAGTTCTGCTGTGAATGCTATATGTGTTTTATCTTTAATCAATTCTTTCTTTTCTACCCCATTTTCAAATGCGTTGGAAAAATATACATCAAAATCATTCTTATTACTTGCTACATTGGTATTTCCACTTATAATTAGAGTTGTACTTACCGTGGCAAATCCTACTGCCATCAATGCAATTGCTAATACCAAAATACTCTTTCTTTTCATCTCATCATCTCCAGCAAGACATACTATCCTACTCAAATTTTACCATTTTTTTTTTTTTTTTTGCACCCCCAAACTCTTCTGTCAATCCTTTTTTTATCAAATTTGTACATCCTATTGACATAAAAAAAGTTATATTTCTTTAACTTTATTTTAATTTACTTAGTTTTTCATAATGCTTATCAAATGATTCTAAAAATTCATTTACTTCTGAAGGAAGCGTCATATGAGATAAACTAATCCTAATTGTCGTTTCGCTTCTTTTATAGTCCCCGTACATATTCATAACCGATTCACTTCTTTTTCCATGAGAACAAGCCGTATTAGAAGAGACATAGATTTCATCACTTTCCAAAGCATGAATAAAGGTCTCTGGCTTAATATTCATCAAACTAATATTTAAAATATGTGGTATGCAATACTTACTTGAATTAATCTTTATTTCAGGATATTTTCGCATATGGGCTATAATCACTTCGTTTAATTTACGAACACTTTCTTCTTTTTTATTAATGTCTGTTAGCGCAAGTCTTAAGGCTTTAGCAAAAGAGACAATTAGGGGAAGCGCCGGAGTCCCAGGATGTAAATCTCCCTCCTCTGCCCCATAAATTAAAGGAGTTAATACCACATTGCGGTTTTTATACAAAAGACCAATGCCTTTTGGCCCATAGATTTTATGTCCTGACATACTTGCCAAATCAACATCATTGATATTTAAATTTACTTTCCCAATTGCTTGCGTCATATCACTATGAAGAATGCAATTTTCATTGTTTTTGCGAATTACTTGCTTTACTGTTTTCAAGGGCTGTCTTGCTCCTGTTTCTGAATTAACAGCACATATACTCACAAGAATCGTGTCTTTTGTCACTTTTCTTTTTAAATCTTCAAAGTCAATAACCCCCTCTTCTGTAACATCAACATAATCTATTGTAAAGCCCAGTTTTTCTAAATATTTGGCAATTCCATAAATGCTTGGATGCTCCATTTTTGAGAGAACAATTCTTTTCCCATATCTTCGATAAGTCAAAGCAGAACCTATTATAGCTAAATTATTTGCTTCTGTTGCCCCACTTGTATAGACAAATTCAGTCTCTTTTATATGAAGTAATTCGGCAATCTGTGTATTTGCACTTTCTAAAAGCTCATGTGATTTTACACCTAATCGATGCATACTATTTGGATTTCCAAAATATTCTTCTGTTACTTTATTATAACTATCTAATACCTCTGGTAAAACAGGGGTTGTTGCTGAATAATCTAAATAAACCATACTTTTATCCCTCTAACTTATTTTCGTTTTTACTTGCTTCTAGCAATCGCTTATGAATACCTGGTTCAATAATATTAATCGAATTTATCGCATATTCTAAACTACTTTTAAAATTTCCCTTAAAGAAATCACGCTCAGCCTTTAAAAGACCTGAATCAATTGCTCGGTTAATAGCTCGATAACGATTTCCATAGACAATGGCATTCTCCGCCATTGAAGCTGTTTTGACAATTTCAAGTGATGTGTTATAAACTTTTAAAACTAAATCTCTTGCTGTATCAACACGAGTATTTAAAGTCTTAATGGAAATAGGTTGTTTTTCTAGTTCAATGACTAAATTGCGCAAAGCTTCATTTGCTTCATCTAATTCTACATAGTAATTCTTCGGAACTATAGGCAATTTAAATGTATTCATATGTTCCTTTGCTTGATGAATAATACTCTTAATCTCATCTAATTGTTCTCGAGCACGAATTTCATCTTCTTTAAGAGAACCTAGACTTCTAAGTGTGTAATCAAGTTTTTCCTCTGCTTTGACAAGACGCGAATTAATTGTTTCCATCTCTTTGCTTAATTTTGTATAGGCCGTCTTTTTTTCACGATACTCAAACATGACTTCATCATATAGCTGTCTGCAACTATTTACTTCACTGTCAAGTTCACTAATTATTTTGACATCATCATCGGTCAAATCATAACTGTATTTAATGTCGTCAATCTTTTTCGAAATATTGCCAATAATCTTCTTTAACTTTTTACATTTTAAAACAACACTGCGAATATATTCATCAAAGAACTTTTTAGCTACTTTTTCTTTATCAAAATCAGCATATAAACGATCAAAATAATCCATGATGGTTTTAAGTTCAAAAACAGAATCCTCTAAATTCAAAACATTTAAACGATCAAAGATATCTGCTACTTTTTTTTCTGATTCACTGATATTGTAATCAATTTGCAAATAATCAAGATTATAGCCCTCATTTATCATGTGATCACTTATTCTTTTGATATCCTTAATACGACCAGGAATCATACTCTTTCCCATCATAATAATAGAAGGAGCCTCTTCAATAACAATTTTTAAATTGCCAATCGTATCATCTAAGGCCTTAACAATCTTTCCAACTTCTGAATAGACATTGCTTTCCATGGCCATTTCAAATGCCGAAAATAACTTATCCACATTTTCAAATTGTAATTCTAAAGGAATTTGAATAAGGGAATAATCTTCTTTATTGTTATTGTTGTATTTTAAGAAAATCGTTCGATAATCCGTTTTTAACTTTGTTACAATTTCACGATTCTTTTGTTCAGATAAAGTAATCTCTTTAATGTCTTCCAATAATTTTTGTGCCTTACTTTTTACAATATATATATCAAAATCAAGTTTAGCAAGGTGACGATTGGCTTCCTTTAAATGCCGAAGATGAAACATCGTATCGGCTTCTATTAAAGCATTTGTAATTTTGGGAACATCATTATCTTTTAATTCTTTAAAGATGCTCTTCCAATAAATATACTTATCCTCTAGATCTTTATTGTTAATAAGGGATTCTACTTTATTAAGTTCCGATAAAATAGACCCACTGATAATGAGATTTTTATTGCGTTCAAGTTCTACTAAATTGGTCATGTATTGCTTTTTTAAGTTGCGGATCAAAAGAAAAATAGACACTAAAACGACAATTAGAGTAACGACTGCATAAAAACAGGTTAACATAAAAATCAATTGTTCACTCATAGTAGGCACTCCTTATCATAATCTATTATAACATTGAAATGACCTTTTGTCTTTAGAAATTCGCAATTATTGTCAACAATTGTTAAATAAAAAAAGAGTTTTTTTAACTCTTTAACCCTTTTACTTTTCCCGTAGGTAATGCATAATAACGATAAGCATAACTTAAAACTTCCAATATTTCTTCATCTGATGCATATCCTCTTTCGTAAGGATCAAGTAAACCTTCCGTATACATGACTAAACGCATATCATCAAAGCTCATTCCATTTGACATATGGCAATTGGAAACATATCGTTTTCCTGAGACCACAATTTGAATTCCTGCAGGTTGCCAAACGCTCTTGACAAAACAATGCCAATGCGTTTCTTTCATTCCTATATAATTAGAATCTATTCCAACATAGATATTTCCCGCATTATATTCAGGACCAACATTAGAATTCTTCCATATTTTCGTACGCCATTCTATTTTTTTAAACAGTCCTACACTTTGATCATTATAAACACAGATAAAAATGTTCTTTACATTCTTTTTAACTTCTTTTAAAGCTATTGGTTTTTCTGGAGTAAGTTCATTATAAAGAGCAATACCCTTTTTTATTACTTCTAAGTAACGCATTGCTTTTGATTTATTATCAGACATAATTTCCCTCCTAAATTAGTATCTAATATAACATACTTTTTAAACGAAGACAAATAAAAAAAGAACTAATTTTCTGTTCTTTTTCTTCCTATTCGCTTTTTAAAATGAACAACCTTCTGTTCGACATTGTTTACCATCATATAGTAATCCGTATCGATAGGCAACTTTTTTTCACGTAAACGTTTTTCAATGACATCATTAATAAGTTCATAAATAATAGTAAAGCAAGGAACTCCAATGAGCATTCCAACAATACCGAAAAGACCGCCAAATAAAGTAATGGCAAATAAAACCCAAAAACTTGGTAATCCCGTTGCTTGCTTTTGAATTCTTGGTGTAATTAAGTTTCCATCAATTTGTTGTAAGACAATGATAAATAAGACAAACGTTATCGCTTTTACAGGACTAACCAAACAGATTAACAAGGCCGATGGAACAGTTCCAATGTAAGGGCCAAAATATGGAATTAAATCTGTTAAACCAATAATAACAGCAATAAGTAATGGATATGGGAATTTAAAAATCATAAGAAAAAGGAAAGTCATCAAGGCAACGAGCGAAGAATCACAAATCTTTCCTACCATAAATTGTCCAAAGACATGATTAACGTGTTTTACTTCATCAATAAAATTATTTACTTTTTCCACATTGAATATTGAGTAAAGTGACTTTCTAATACCTGCACCAAAGTTTGATGTATTAGCTAAAATATAAACAGCGAAAACGAGACCAATTGCTAAATTAAAGACAAAATTAAAGATGCCAAATATACCACTACTTAATGCCTTAATCGCATTATCTGCCATCGGTAAAACAATATTATTCATACTGCTCATTACATAATTCACAATAGTATCATAATTTTCCATAATAGATTGTTCCGCAGCATTATCCTTAAACCATTCAACAATAACACCTTCTAAATCTTTAAAATAAGTTGGAGCATTGATAATAATGGATTGTATACTCATTAATAGCTGTGGAATAATGACACTAATTAAGGCTGCTAAGACACTTAGAATAATCACTATCGTCATTAAAATACTTAAGTTTCTTCTTACCGTATTCTTTTCTATTTTATTAAGCACTTTCTTTTCAAAAAAATTGACAATCGGATGCATAATATAAGCAAGTACTAAACCAAAAATGAGAGGCATCAAGATTTTTATTAAGGCTTTTAATGCTCCCAAAAATTTATTTAAATTTAATAAAAAGAACGAGAATAGGATGCAAGCGGCCATTACACAAAATGCCGTAATACCAATTTGAACTACTTTATTATTTAATATTTTTTTCATTATGTTCACCTACTCTCATTATAAAGAATAAACATCAAATTGTAAACAAAAAAGAAATATGCTTACCACATTTCTTCATAATCATCATTTGCTGTATACTCTTTATCTAATCTATTAATATAGGCATAATACTTGTAAAGCCCACTATTTTTCTTCTTATAACTTACTTTTTCAATGCGCACCCCTTTTAGTAAAGATTCAGCAATGTATAGATATTCATCATCTTTTCCCGCAATTAAAGCTGTATGTCCCCATCTCGCAATTAAGTCTCCTACATGATAGTCATCTGAATTTGCATAATCATAGGTAAGAGTATGCATCTCCCCTACATCACTCATATCTTTGGCATTGGCATCAATTCCAGCACCAATATCGCCAACATCAATTCCAGCATTGTATAAAGACCAAGTGACAAAACCGCTACAATCAAGTCCATTTGGATATTTAGCTCCAGGTTTGTATTTTCCATGATCTTCCAAGTTTGTAAGTGGACATCCCCACATCGCTGGTCCTTTATACTTCGCAACTAAGTCTTTATATTTATTCTCAGATAGATAAAGTCCCTTATGGTAATATCTTCCCTCACCATCTGCTTTGTTGCGTACATTGTTTTGGGTTAGTCTCCCATTTTCATAAAAGTAAGATACTTTATATGGAAAGGATAAGGTTAAAAAGCGGATCACTTCAATTAATGCAGCTCTTGACCCTTCTCCTTTATTTTGCACGCGTGTAGCTAATGCTTCATCCAAAATGGTAGCCTCTTCTTCAGTAAATACCTTACATGGTAAAAATTTCTTTTTATCATTTAAAACTGGTTTTACAAGTAAATCCGTTACCGTTACTAGTACTTCAGCTTTCTTTCCAGTATCATCAGATAAAGATACTTTAGTTGTTCCTAAATTTATGCCTTCAATTTCCCCATCATGAACCGTTACTATATTCTCATTTTCACTTGCCCAACTTAATTTGACTTCTCCTACAGTAATTGCTGAGTAATTGAGTTTGGCTTTTTCTCCTACTGCTAAATAGTATTTATCGACTTTAAAGGAAATGCTCTTAACCCCATTGATATCCATGGTCACATTTTCTTTGAGTACCTTATCTTGCTTTTTAATTTGAACTGCATAATCTCCTGCACCAATATCCAAAGCACATTTCCCATCACGTACTTCTACCCAATTTTTGCCATCAATACTGCATGATGTATCATTAGAATTTCCTCCTATAGTCATCATAACAGTCCTTGTATTATCCTCGTTAATGCCCTCTTTATATTCAATATTTACAATTTCTAATTCGCTTATTTGTCCTTTATAATAATCCAATACAACAATGTTGATAACAAGCAAGATAACAAGAATAAAACCAGTTACCCATTTTCTCATACCACTCAACCACTTTCTCTTAATTAAAGTCTATCACAAATAATGAAGAGAAACAATGTTATTTTTTAAGAATTCTTTATTCATTTGATTTACAGATATTTAATATAATCCCCATAGCTGCAAGACAAATTAAAAGGCTTGATCCTCCATAACTTAGGAAAGGAAGAGTTACCCCAGTAACAGGTATTAAACCAACTACGACAAGCAAATTTAAAAGGGTTTGCAATATCAGTTCTAGTATAAGTCCCAATGACAAATATTTGCCAAACAGATCTTCTGTTTGCAAACTAACATGGACAATATGATAGAATAAAACAATATAACAAGTTGCTAAAATGAGAATTCCTATAAACCCTAATTCCTCAGAAACAATAGCAAAGATAAAATCCGTTTGGGGCTCTGGTAGATAAAAATGCTTTTGAATAGAATTCCCAAGTCCTAATCCAAAGAGTCCCCCAGGTCCAATGGCATATAGACTTTGTATAATTTGAAATCCACTTCCTAAAGGATCACTCCATGGATCTAAATAGGCAAGTATTCTTGCAACTCGATAAGGTGCAGCAATAATAAGTCCAACAATGCCAAATAATCCTATAAGACCAAGCTTTACAAAAAAGGAAAGTTTAATTTTAGAGGTAAAGATTAAAACAAGTAAGGAAAGAACAATAATCGCACCACTTCCAAAGTCAGGTTCTAAGAGAATAAGAAAGAAAAAGAGAAAAATAATCCCTAATATTGGAAAGGAATAATGCAAAATGTCATCCATTTGATTCTGATGATTGGCAAGATATTTTGAAACAAAGATAATCAGTCCTAATTTTGCAAGTTCACTTGGTTGAATACCAAAAGACCCGATTCCAAACCAACTTCGCGATCCATTCCGCACACTTCCAATTCCTGGAATTAAAACAAGAATAAGCAAAATACCACATATCAATAAAATAAGATTTGCATGTTTGGCATAAATTCGATAGTCAATCTTACTTAAAATAAAAAGAAAAACAAAACCAACTCCTGCAAAAAGAGATTGATGAACTAAAAACTTATAGGGATTTTGAAACTTATACTCAGCCCATACATAAGAAGATGAATAAATCATTAAGATTCCAAAAACAGTTAAAAAAATAGTAATTAATAAGATCATATTTTTTTTCTTCATAATAGATTATATTCACACAAAAAAAAGTTAGACTTCTCTAACTTTTCAAATTCACATAAACTTTTCCCTTTGCTATATAATTCTCATAAGCAGTATAAGGCAATTCATATTTTGTCATAATGTTATGGAGGATAGGAAATCGTTCTATAAGAGACTGTATTGCTTGTGGAGCAACACTTTCTCCACTATTAACACTATAAGATAAAACGTAATATTTTTTTTCAATTTTTTCTTTTTTTAACATAGTGATTTCTTCATAAGTAGTATCATAATAAGTAACAAGAAAAGAAGTATATATGGATTCTAAACTTTCAAGAGATTGAATAAAATTTATATCGTATGTATTCGCATAATATTGGAGTCCTGAAGGTGAAGTTGCCAAAACGTGTCCATATGCTTCATCGGTTAAATAATTTTTTACAATTTGATAAAGTAATAAATTTTCCTCTAAAGTAAATTCAGGGTGATGATTTGTATATTCAACCATTGCCATTAGTGTTCTTTTCATAATGTCAATACGATATGTTTCTCCAATTTCATTTTGGATATTTTCTTCATCAAATTGCTCAGATAATGTTGTTCTAAAATTTAAAGTATCCATCGTATATAAAATATGATAAAAATCATAGATATCTTCTCTTGACTCCAGTCCAAAGAAATTATAAAGGGCATTTAAATCAGTGTCAAACATTGCATAATAATAATCCTCCGATTTTGCATTATCATTAAATAAGGCTAAAAACATTAAATACATTTCTGCTTTTCTCTCATAAGGATAACTATAGTCATTATATACTTTTTCATTCTCATAAGGATCTAAATCCATAAGATATAAAGCAGATTCACAAGAAGATTCGCTTAAGCTTGGTACATAATCTCCATTATAATCAATTCCTCGATAAGTCGTAGCGCCTTGCTCTATACGGCAATCACAAATAGACTCTCTTAAGTGGTTCACTTCATGAAGCAAAATAGGCAAAATAATAGAGTAATAGCTTTGATAAGAACCCTCAAACACAAAAGAATTGTAATAGGCATTCAAGCCTGATTTATAAAGAAGAATCATGTTTTCTTCTTCACGATATTCTCCCATGATAAATTCCATTTCATCTCTAGCAAGTTTAAGAATGTGAATTTCTTCTACCTTTTTGCTTTCCAAATAATCAGGAGTATCATTTAAAATAAGAATACTGGTCCCACTTAGCCGATGGAGATCTTCAGAAAGATCATTTTCTTCATGTAATAAATTAGACAAAGTTGTCTCTATGGCATTACAAAAATCTTTCTCTTCAAAAGGATTACTACAATTAGAATATCGCTTTAACTGTTCTTGAGTATTTTCACTAATCCGTTTATAAAGAGTTTGTTTATCAACAGGTGTTGTTATTTTACAATGTGTTTCTAAACTTACAGATTCAACATAAGTATCAATCTCATTATTTTGAGGATAAGCATCTAAATATTTATACTGTACAGGAACATCGTCAATTTCTTGAATAACATTTTCAACATAATGATTTCGCTCAAAATGTTTTTTTTCTATTTCATCTAATTCCGTTTTTTTATCATAATCAGGGATAGCCTCCCCTTCTACCATATAAATAACATCTTCTTCACGCGAACAAGATGTCATGAAAAGTGACATAATAAGCATAAATGTTGCAATTGTATTTTTTCTTCGTTTCATCTTAGGGTTCCCCTTTTTTTAACATGATGCCCTATTATACCACTTTTTAAAATAATTGCAAAAAAAAGAGGAGGCCTCCTCTATAACCAAACGCCATAAACGACACCAAACATAGCAAGTAGGAAACCGGCCACCCAAAATACTTTTACGATATCTTGTTCTGTCCAACCAAGTTCTTCAAAATGATGATGAAGAGGCGCTTTTAAAAACACTTTCTTATTGAATTTTCGGATGGCTATAATTTGAATAAAACTTGATAAAGTTTCAACAACAAACACTCCACCAATTAAAGCAAGAGACACTTCATGATGGGTAAGAATAGCAATACTTGCAAGAGCACCTCCTAAAGCCAAAGATCCCGTATCTCCCATAAAGACTCTGGCAGGATGCGTATTAAAGAGCAAGAAACCAAGTAAACTTCCCACTAAAACGAAAGAGAAAATGGCCATTCCATCATACCCAACAATCCAATCACTCCCCCAGGAGATAACACCATAAGCTAGGAAAGCCATCACTGATAGACCACCACATAATCCATCTAGTCCATCTGATATATTAACAGCATTTGTCGTTCCTACTAAAAGGAAAAGAATAAAGAGTCCGTATGTCCAGCCTAGTTCCCATTTTATACCAAGCAAGGTGACCTCTAGTGAGGTCGACCCACCATTATGTTTATAAATTGTATAGAAAACTACAGCAATTAACAATTGAGCAACAAACTTTGTCACGGTAGAGATTCCTTTATTATTGTGATATCTTATTTTAAGAAAATCATCAATAAATCCTAAAATCCCATAGGCTACAAAGACAAATAAGACAATCATTAAATTAGAAGTCATTGTAAGACTATGACGAAGAGATAATAAAGCAATGGCAAGCAATGGAGGAATAATGAAAATAAGTCCACCTATTGTAGGAGTTCCCTCTTTCTTTAAATGTCTTTTATTAATTAAACGACTTACACTCTGTCCTGCTTTTAACTTTTTTAAAACAGGAATAATAATAATTCCTATAATAATCGATAGTACAAAGCCTAATGTTAATCCTAAGATTGATTTAGCTAAGATAAGCATATAATCCACCACCTATATGTATTATACAACAAACATACAAAGAATACGTATTATGAATAGACAAAGTTTACATATTCTCTACATTTTATGCGTAAAGCCAAAAAAAAGAAATCGATTATCTCAATTTCTTTCTTTTCTTCTTACTATCCTCTTCTGTTATCTCATGAATATTATCCCATAAATGGAATAGACTATCAATTCCACCTGCAAGGACTAGGGCTCCTGCAAGTCCCAAAGCAACTTGTCCTCCAATTCCTACACCTGTTTGAGGAGTTGGGATTGGTGTTGGCACTGGTGTTGGTGTTTCTGGCGTACTAGAAGAATGACTTGAATGACTTGAATGACTTGGTGTACTTGGTGTACTTGGTGTTTCTGGTTTCAACGGTTCAATATGCTTTCTTTCAGCCTCTGTATCTACTGTATCAGGAATTTCTAATCCTGCATTTGGATCAATATCGATTTCTGGACTCCAATTGTCAGCATCGATAAATTCATCTTCGCCAAATTCCTTTTTCTCCGTATCTTCTGTATTTTCATCTTCTTTTGTTTCTTCGTTATTTTCGTCCTCTTTTGTCTCTTCGTTATTTTCGATATTTTCGTCTTCCTTTGTTTCTTCGTTATTCTCAGTATTTTCGTCTTCCTTTGTTTCTTCATTCTCTTCTGGATTTTCTACAATATCTACTTCTTCATGTTCATCCGTTTCTTGTTCATATAGAACATCTCCTACGCTTTCTTCAGCGAAAGTAACCATTGGATTTGATAAGACAAATCCTACTCCTAATGCTGCAGCCATTAATTGTAATCTTTTAAATACTTTTAAATCTTTCATTTTTCTTTCCCTCTTTCTTTTTTATCGTAAACCCAATGATTTTTCACTAGGTTTTACTTCTAAATCTTTTTGTTTAGTCATGACTCCGTAAAGGATGAATCTTTCAGTTCCACCTGCATAATTTCCTCCACAAGTAACTAACCCTAAAATTTTATCTCCATATTGAACGTCAACTGAAGTTTCAAATGTTGATCGATCAATTAAATCTTGAATATAATAATCAAATTCTCTTTCACTTAGAAAATCTGGTGTATAAATATCTTCTGTTTTAGTATCCACAATATTTCCTGCAAAGAAATCAACTTTATAGACATCTCCATTTTCTCCATACAATACTGCATATGGATATTTATCGACATAAGCTTGAGATTTAAAATTACTAAGTGGAGCAAACATTGTTCCATTCCCACGCATATTATGTCCAAAGATGAAAGTCACATCACTTAACTCTTCCATATCGTATTCAAATGAATTGTTTCGATAATCAAGGAAAAGAGTTCCCTGATCAGATTCCTCTCCATAAAAGTTATGATGTAAATAGTAGTCATCATCTTCTCCCTGAACAACCATAAGATCAATATCAGTTCCCATAACTTTTAACCATGCTGTATAATCATCATTAATATCTTGATACTCATCCCAGCTTGGATTTCCAACCTGATAACCCATTTCACTTAACTCTGTAGATTCCCTTAAGTATTCTACTTCCTCTTCTATATAATCTTCAGTTTCTTCTAAAGGTTCAACTTGTTCTTCAGATTGTCTTCTAAGTTCTTCTGGAATATCTTCAGCAATAATAACAACTTCTTCAAGTTCATCATCCGTTGATTCAAATATTTTTGAAAATTTATTTTGTTCAAAAAGATTCTTACAAGAAACACCTAGAATTGATACAAAAGCTGTAATAGAAAAGGCAATTCCTACTAACTGTTTTTTAGATCGTTTAAAAAACTTTCTAAAATTTTTCCCCTTTTTACTCACTTCTTTTACCCCCTTTAAGACTCTATAAGTTTTGTCATTTCACCAAACTTATGTGGCGTATTATAACAAAGAACATATATTTTGTCAAATTGCACTACTGTCCCAAATTTACGGCAATTTTATATCCACAACTTACTTCATTTTCTGGATATACATCTCCAGTATATTCTGTAGAGATGGAGATAAATGCAGTCTCCCCACTTCCAATGACTAATGATTTCACTTGTTCATCATTTTCCCCCTTAGAAAAAGTTGCATTAATAATCATATTCTTTTCAGCTAAGAGTTCGTCTTTATCACGATTATTTCCTTTTCCATGACAGATAAGTTTAATATTTGAGACGTCTAGTTTTACATCATGACTAGTTGTATTTTTATACTGTGTCATGGACATTGCTTCATTATTTACATTATCAATATTTGCATCAGCTAATAAATAATTTCCCGCATTTCCCGACATATTTTTTTGACTATTCGCTTTTACTTCCACTTTGTATGGATTTTGTAAGATAAAACAAATAACAACAATAGGTAAAAAAGCACCTATTATTTTTATGATTTTCACAACAATTCCCCCTTAAATTGCTGCTTATAATACCAATTTTTAAGCAAAATGTCAAATTTAAAACCTTGTGTTAATTTAAGTTTGAAGTGCAACACTTCACCATTGAAAAAGACATATGAATAATCTATAATATCTTTTCGCTACAAAAAGAAAGGAAAATTCATATGTCTAAAGCAAATAATACACCAAAAAAGAAAGAAAATCAATATCGTCATCTTATTTAACACCTTAAAAAAAAACACCTTACGGTGTTCAAAAACTAATTTTGATTCTCTTCAATGATCTTTTCACTTGATCAATGTCTTTTTCTTCTTCTGTAAGTTTAGTATACTCTATTTCTTTAAACTTGAGAAGATATAAATCATAACTTCTTACAATATTCTTACTATTTCCATTTTGCATATCTTTTGTACTAATATCTCTCACAAGAGACGTACAATCTTTGCAGTTTGGATTCACATAATTATTTAGATTAAATTGCTGAACATTAATATTCTTTCTATACAGGTTTGATTTTTTATTATATGTATAAAAATTACCGGCAAGTTTTAATAAATAAGTAAGATTCTTATTTTCTATAAAATCCAAATAGTACTTATTACTATTAGCTTCTATATTGACAATGATACTTACATCGCGCATTTGATTATTTCCATAATTTGTTTTATCAAACAAAACAATATCAACGCGATTATGAATCGCTAATCGGTGATCTATCAAGAGTTCCTCTGGTCCTAAAATAAAATTGCGGATATCAATTCCTAATCGTTTTCCTATGATACGATTATAAAATTCTCTTACTTTAAAATTGTCACAATTCCATAGATATTTAAAGGTTGTATCTTTGAATATCGAATAAAATCGCATAACACCTCTAGAAAAGATTGCTCCCTTCACTTAATATGTTCACGAAAAAAGTTGAAATTACTCATTTTTTAAGAAAATTTTACAAAAAGATGAGTAATTTGTGATTTTTTTGTGTATATAGTAAGTAGGAGGTAATAAAAGCATGCCAGAAAAAATAGCAAAGAAGCCATGGATTTCTTGTATCAATGATCGCATCTTTAAAGAAATTATTTTAGATGAAGATAATCAAGATATCGTACTAGCAATCCTTCGTTCATTACTAAAAGATGATATTCTCGATATCAAAATAGAAACCATTGAAAGAAATTCTCGCAATATTCATATTCGTAGAAAATATTTTGACTGTCTTCTTTCCACTGAAAGCAAACGTATTCAAATTGAACTCAATGCCTTTCATAAAGAGTACTTACATGCGCGCAATATGGCCTATATATCCAATACTTATGCCAGTTATACTCTAGTGGGTCAAGAATATTCAGAGGAAACAGAAATTATTCAAATCAATCTTACTTATGGAATTAAAAATGATGATAAACTCATTCGAACATATAAAGTACAAGATGAAGAAAAGAAAAAATTTATTCATAATTTTAAAATTATAGAAATCAATATGGACAAACTATTAGAACTTTGGTATGTTAAAGATGAGTTAGTCATTAAAAAATACAAATACATAATTATGTTAAACTTAAATAAGGAAGATTTAATGACTTTATCAAAAAAAGATGGGGTGGTGAAAAAATTTATGGAAAAGATGGAAGAATTAAATCAAGATCCAAAACTCTTCTACTTCATTACGGAAGAGCAAGACAGACAATTTATTCATAATACAGAAATAAAATTGGCAAGAAAAAAAGGTCTTGAGCAAGGTCTTGAACAAGGCTTAAAAAAAGGACTGAAAAAAGGAGAACAAAAAGGACTAAAAAAAGGAAAGCAAGAAGGTCTAAAAAAAGGAATTCAAAAAGCAAAAAATGATGCAGTCTTAAATTTATACAAAAATGGTGTTTCTCTAGAACTTATTGTAAATAGCTTAGAACTTCCTATGGATACTGTTTTGAAAATAATACAAAAAGAAAGCAACTAAAACTCGCAAAACTTCGAGTTTTTCTTTTTGTCCAAAAGAAAAAGAGATTCTTTTTCTCTCTTTCCAAGGTATTTTATTATATGTTTTTTTGATTATTCTAATTAGCCTTGTACTGCTAAATGAACGCCAGCCATCTGATCAAATAAATCATTGTTTGGCCAATTGAATACAGATCCAGGACCAGCTCCATTAAATGTGAAGTTTTTTGCTTTATCTAGACTAATACTCTTAACTGCATGTTGATAAGATGCAAATACTGTTCCTGATCCATTTTTTACATGTACTACTTGTTGAGCATAACTAACATCTCCACTGGTTAGTTTTACAACATTTCCAATTCCATTACTAGCCGTTATTTTTGCCTGAGAACCATATATTTTCCCACCACTTTTTAAGGATACTCCAGCTGTAGTGTCATAAAATTGGCATCCTAAGATGCGTACTCCAATAACGTCATAACTGCGAACCTTTGGATTTTGTTTCCAAGTTAAATATGTACTTAGAGAGCAGTAACTACCTGAGCAATTTGAACTCAAAGTTAGTCTTTTATAAGCGGTTTCATAAAAAGTACCATATGTCGTAATTCCATTGCCAGAATCTTCTACTTTATTGTCGTCGAGAATCGTATACTTTGTATTTGTTTCAGTCATATTTCCAATTTCCATTTGATCAAATTCTGCCTGTGTATAACTTTTAACATTTTCTTTTCCAATAAATTTACTTAATGTTTCATATTGATATTGAGTAAATTCAACGCCATTATCATTCACATAGTAAATTTCTTCTGCTGAAACTGTTGTTATAAAACCAAAAACACAAAATAATAAAATACCTTTTATCATGTCTCTTCTTTTCACGTTTTTCCTACCTTTCCACGTCAAATAATATAGAAATTAGTAATAAGAAAAAAGGGATTCCATCTCCCTTTAATTATTTAATTTAAAATTTGTTTTTTAAATATTTCAAAAATCTTGCTATATTTTGCGCAATCTTTATTACTCGTTAAACATTTATTTTCTTCGTATGAATAAACAATAGTTTTATTATTAGAATAAACACTTAATTCTTTAGTCTTTAAAACATAGTAATAATCATTATTCTCATCTTTGAAAACAATGCTTCCTTCTTCTCTATCATATTCACAATGATAGGTTGTCTTTTTATCCACCTTTAATTCATATGTATAAACACCATTATTCAATTTAAAATGTTTTTGAATAATTTCTGGAATATCTAAATGATTTTCTATTTCTTTATAAGCCTTTTCTCCTTTTAATAAGGTTGGAATAATATCATTATTTGAATACGTCAATACATTATTGAAAT
>CAZWKF010000020.1:5458-16642 GCA_964634785.1 uncultured Muribaculaceae bacterium | reverse complement strand
TGGAGATGATGAAGATGAAAAGAAAGAGTTTATTAGTACTTGCAATAATTTTAATAGCAATAGGTTTTGCGGCAGTAAGTACAACATTGTTTATAAAAGGAAATACAAATGTTGCGACAAAAGAAGACGATTTTGATGTGTACTTTTCTGATGCCTATATTGATAAAGTACAAATATTAAAAGCGATTAGTCAGGATAAGAAGACGATTACTTATGAGACGAATCCGATGATGAAAAAAGGAGAAACTTCTATTCTTGATTATGAAGTGACAAATGCCTCAAAACAATATGATGCCAAGGTAAGTATCAACTGTGTCCCAACAGAAGATGAATGGATAAGTGTAGAAGCAAGTCAAACAGATGAAATCATAGAAGCAAGAAGTAAGGGTGTAGGAAAAGTAACGCTTACTTTAAAACAGAATCCTTTAGAAGAAAGACGCGTGTCATTTTCTTGCACTTTAAATGTAAGTGCAGTAGGAAGAACAAGCGTTAAAGAAGATGATATTCTTCCGACAGAGATACAGACATGGGAGTTTGATTATACAGGAAGAGAACAAGAATTTGTTGTTCCAAGAACAGGAGAATATAAAATTGAGTTATGGGGAGCAGGCGAAGAAAGTTTTAAAAAAAGTTACGGAGCTTATACATCAGGTATTATTTTCTTAACAAAAAGTGTACCAATGTATTTTTATATAGGAGAAAAAGATGTTTATTGTCTCAACTACACTCAGTGTGACCGCCTTGCATTTAATGGTGGAGGGAAAGGGGGCTTTTATACTGCCTCATTCTACTCCGGTAGAAGTTCATCAGGAGCAGGAGCAACTGATATTCGTTTAAAGAATGGAGAATGGGATAATTTTGATGGACTAAAATCGCGCATTATGGTAGCAGGAGGGGCAGGTTCTTCTAAAGAAGGAAGAGCAAGCGCTGGTGGACTTATTGGCTATCAAGGGAAAGACTATACAAATGGAAAACCAGGAACGCAAGTAAATGGAGGAGAATCATCGGGGAGTGGAGCTACAAATGGCCGTTTTGGAATAGGCGGTAATGGGTATGCTATTGACCCTCTGTATCCAGATTGTAATGCCGGGTATGGAGCAGGCGGTGGATACTATGGTGGAGGTGGAGGCGCTGGGGGATATGCAGACCTTGCCACTCATCAAGAAAGATCTGGCTCAGGAGGTGGCGGTTCATCCTTCATATCAGGACACAATGGATGTGATGCGATAGAAGAATCATCTACTGAAGATAACATTATTCATACTGGTCAACCAAATCATTATTCAGGACTTATTTTTACCGATACTGTGATGATTGATGGAGCAGGTTATAAGTGGACTAATGTTAAAGAAGAACAAGTACAAATGCCAAAACCCGATGGAACTCTTTATGATTTAGGTTTAGGACATACAGGTAATGGTTATGCGAAAATTACTTACTTAGGAAAATAATCTTTTCTTGATTGGTTATAAAATTTTATGGAAAGTCACTCATTCACTGAATAAAAAGTAAGAATCTATAAGAAACATACGAAAAATGGTCGTTTTTATGCGAATTTTCTTGCATTTTCTATTTTTATTTGGTACATTCTATATGTAGGGTACATGCCTACAAAAAGAAAATTTTATAGGAGGTAAAATTGTTATGAGTAAACAAGAATTAGTAGACTTTATTGCACAAGATGCTGGGTTAACTAAAGCTGATGCGGCTAAAGCTGTAGATGCATTCCAAAAAGGAGTTATGAAAGGTGTTAAAGAAAGTGGTAAAGTCACTTTAGTTGGTTTCGGAACATTCGCTTCTAAGAGAAGAGAAGGAAGAAATGGAATCAACCCATTAACTCAAAAGCCTATGAGTATTCCTGCTAAAAATGTTGTTTCATTTAAAGCTGGAAGCAAATTTAAAGACGCAATTAACTAATAATAAAAAAAGGATGAGAGAGTTCATCCTTTTTTTATAAACAGCACTTATGGAAGAAGTAAAGAAGCTTATTGCAGGGGAGTTCCCCTGTAATAGTAGTTTTCTTCTTTTTTTAAAATTTATACATATAAAAGCAATATGTTCTCGTTTTTTGCTTTATTTTTTAGTATACTTAGAATAGGTGAAGTTTTATGATACAAGTGATTCTTTATTTTTTTATCTATGCTTTTATGGGATGGAGTATGGAGGTCATCTGTAAATTAATAGAAACCAAACGTTTTATTAACCGTGGTTTTTTGCTAGGTCCCATTTGTCCTATTTATGGATATGGTGTTTTGGGGATTGTTTTTCTTATAGGAAAGGATCATGGAGACATTCTTTCTGTCTTTTTAAAATCTATATTGGTGTGTTCTATTCTTGAATATGTAACATCCTATTTAATGGAGAAAATATTCCATGCCCGTTGGTGGGATTATTCTAGAAGAAAGTATAATATCAATGGAAGAATATGTTTAGAGACGATGATTCCCTTTGGACTCTTAGGTACTTTTGTTACCTATCTTCTACATCCCTTTGTAAAGACTATGGTTACTAAGATAAATCCAACAGTACAACTTGTTCTAGCTATTCTATTTGTTCTTCTTTATCTCATTGATAATTTTATTGCCTATTTTGTTTTAAATAAGATAAAGAATGAAATTCATCATGAAAAGAAAGACAATACAGAACTTATACGGGAAGAAGTGATTCATTGGTTAGATGAAAATTCATATCTTTATAAACGAGTAAAAGAATCATTCCCAAACTTTCAAATTGCATTAAAAGAGTTAAAAAAAGAGTTACGAGCTTATAAAGAGAAAAAAAGTGAATAAAATAATAAAGTCTAAGTGTAAAGAATGGAAAAAAAAGAAGACTTTAAGAAAACCTATGCTATAATTTAAATAGAAAGAAGTGAAGATATGGGATTAATTAGAGCAACGCTGGGTTCTGCTTCCTCTGTGATGGGAGATCAATTTAAAGAGTTTGTCACAATAGGAGAAACAGGAAACCAAGTATTAGTACAAAGAGGAATTGTAAATCATGGAAAGGGAAATAGTAATCCAACAGAGGGCATTATAACAAATGGTAGTAAAATTGTCGTTCCTGAAGGGCATGCTATGATGATTGTCGATAATGGGGCAATTAAAGAATTTAGTGCTGAACCGGGAGAATTCATTTGGGATTCTTCTTCTGAACCAAGTGTATTTGAAGGAGGATTCTTTAAGGGAATAGGAGATTCTATTAAGAAAATTGGAAATCGTATAACTTATGGTGGTCAAGCAGCTAAAGACCAAAGAGTTTATTATGTCAATCTTTTAACAATAACAGGAAATAAATTTGGGTCACCTAATTCAGAAGTAGTTGTTGATCCAGTTTATGGATCTGTTGAGATTACTTTCTTTGGTGAATATTCATTTAAAGTCATCGAACCAACAACTTTAGTAGCCAATTTATTGGGTACAATGCCAAAAGATACGGTAACTTGTGAAGATGTTGTAGGTGGTCAATTAAAACTACAATTTTCAAATAAAGTTTCTACATGTATTAGTGATTTAATGATTTCTGAAAACTTATCATTTAATGTAATTCAAAGAGAAAAAGAAAAGATTACAGAAAAGATGAATGGTCTTTTAGATGAATCATGGAAGAATCAATATGGTTTAGAAATTCAAGATGTTGTGATTAATATTAATGCAACAGATGAAACAAAAGAAATTATCCGCAATGTAGATGCTGAAATTGCTCGTGAAAAACGTCGTGGAGCTCTTTATTCTGAGAATGCAAGTGGCTTAATGGCTGCAGCAACAGCATCAGCTATGGAAAATGCTTCTTCTAATGAAAATGGAGCTATGATGGGATTTGCCGGAATGAATATGGCTTCTTCTGCTGGCGGTGCTGCAATGGAAGCAGCTAAAGGAGTAGGGGTTGCAAGTACGAATGCTAAATTCTGTAGTCAATGTGGTGCCCCTGTTACGGGAAACTTCTGTAGTCAATGTGGAAATAAAATTGAATAAGAGTCACTAAGTGATTCTTTTTTAATGTCAATAAAGTGTACAAATTGAATAAAAAAAGGCTTGACAAAACAATTTAGAGGTGCAAAAAAAAAAAAAAAATGGTAAAATTACAGTAGAACAGTATGTTTTATTGGAGGTTTAGCAATGAAAAAGAAAAGAATACTATTAGGAATAGCTGTTGTACTTATGGCAGTAGGATTTGCAGCAGTAAGTACTACTTTGTTTATAAATGGGACTACGAATGTAGCCACAAAGGAAGATGACTTTGATGTATATTTTTCAGATGCCTATATAGACGGATGGCAAGATTTAACCACCATAAGTGAAGATAAGAAAACCATTAGCTATGAGACAAAAGCACTTTCAATAAAGGGAGAAAACTCCACTTTGGATTATGAAGTGGTTAATGCTTCTAAGCAATATGATGCAAAAGTAAATGTTAATTGTGTGCCAGTAGAAGATGAATGGATAAAAGTAGAAGCAAGTCAAACAAATGAAATTATCGAAGCAAGAAGTAAAGGAACAGGGAAAATCAAAGTTACCTTAAAGGCTACTGCATTAGAAGAAAAAAGAATTGAATTTAAGTGCACATTAAATGTAAGTGCAATCGAAAGAGAAAACATAAACGAAAATGAAATTTCTCCAGTAGAAATACAAAAGGCAGAATGGGAATTTGGCTATGTTAAAGAAGGTGAAAATAAGGAACAAGAGTTTATTGTACCAAGAACGGGAACATACAAGTTAGAAGTATGGGGAGCACAAGGGGGAAATGGAAATACTGTTCAAGGAGGATATGGAGCTTACTCGATTGGTTATTCGGAATTAGAAAAAGGTCAAAAATTATATGTTAATGTAGGAGGACAAGGTGAAAGTACGACAACTTACGCAGGAAATTTGATACAAAAAGGTGGATATAACGGTGGAGGAGATGGAAACAATGGCGCCTGTACTCATTCTGAAGGTGGGGGTGGCGGAGCAACTCATATTGCTCTTTCTTCAGGGACTCTTACTACACTAGAAAATAAAATAGAAGATATATTGATTGTTGCTGGCGGAGGAGGCGGCGGCCATGGTCATGCTGTAAGTTCAAGTTATGAAAGTATTGGCGGCTCCGGGGGAGGAATGGAATCTACAGGAGATATTCCGGCTACTCAGACATCAGGATATAAGTTTGGACAAGGATTTGAATCGACTGGATGCGCTGCAGGAGGCGGTGGAGGATTTTATGGTGGAAACCAAGGTGGTAATAACAAAGCAACAGGAGGAGGTTCTGGCTATATAGGAAATCCACTTTTAACTCATAAGGTCATGGTTTGCTATAACTGTACAAATTCCGATGATGAATCGACAAAAACGCGTAGTACTTTATCTTATTTTGCAGAAGCCAAATCTCATTATACAAAAGCAGGAAATGGCTATGCAAGAATAACTTATATGGATGAAATTCCTAATGACAATGATGATTATGAATATGCTGTAGATTTGCATAATTTCCCATATACTGGGAATGTTGACCATATAACGTATAACGATGATGGAAGCATCACTTTGACGGCCGATGATGGTTGGAATGACAAAGTTGTTTATTTGGATAATCTACCACTAGCTGACTACAATCATATTAGTTTTTCTTTTAGTTTTTCTCCTGGTTATTGTTGGGAAATTTACTATGATAATCGAAATCTATATATTGACGGAGTAGAGCATAATGCTTCCGCTATTGCCAAAAATACAAGGACATATGCTATACGAAAAGATATAGATTTAAATCGCCTGACGTTTAGAGCTGGAAGTATGAGTGGAAAATTGACTATTTATTCGATAGTATTAATTAAATAACTATAATTCTGAGATTTTCAACGGTATAACGGAGACGCAAGTCCAACGTGTTTCTATTATATCTTTTTTTGACAATAAAAAAGTAAAGATTAAACTCTTTACTCATTACTTTCTTCATCAGGTAATAATACAGCATGTACGACATGTCTTGATGTATGGTTATGACAAGTTGTCAATGTAAGAATTTTACTTTCAGGAGTCACTTCTATACCAAAGTCATGAATACTTCTTTCCTTAATCATATTTATAAAATCAGCAAATTCTTCATTTGATGAAAATTCTGTTTTTAAATAATCTTCTGTTGCTTTTACTTTATAAATAGAAAATATTTGCCATTTCATATCCTTTTCTTTGGTATTAAAGGTAATCACTTGATTACTTGGTTTTTTATACCAACTGCTATTTAAAGCATATTTTAAAGTACCAAACATAATTCCTGTTTTAATATTATGTCCATAGATAATCGTGTTTTGATTTAACTCGGTAGGATTATTACGATAATCCATAAAAATCCAACCCATAGAATTCTTCTTTTTATTAAAGTCACGATTTAAATAGTAGGAGTTTGAATCACTTTGAACAACAGGATATTTGATTTGGGTTTCATTCACTTCAAGCCAAGCAACTGTATCCTTATTCTTCTTTGTCAATTTATCTAAGGCAGCAGAATAGTTTGTGTAATAGGCAGATGGTTTAGAGGCTTTTTTTGTTGTCGTTGTAGATTCTTCATTGGGTTTGATATACTCGATATCATTTTCATTATTATCATCATTTGTTAAAACTTCTGCTTCATTTAAAATCTCTTCAAAGTCATTAATTTGATCATTTATTTTTTCTTCATCTTTAAACTGCATGTAATAATTAATCCCAACAGTAAGTGTTCCTACAAGAATAATAAGAATAAAAATAGTAGATAAAAGTTTAACATTGATTTCCTTTAAAAAATGAGCTTTTTTATATTCTTTTGAATACGTCAATTTAAAAGTAATATGACATTCCTCTATGTATTTTCGGTAAACCTTTTTTAAATAAGGAACGGTATTATAGATGGTGTTAATATCATTGTTCTTTTCAACAATTTCAATTAAAATATTCTTCTTTTTATATTGAGATAATTCTTCTAAGACAATGGTTAATAATTCATTAGAATAAGAGATTATACGAATCACTTTTAAACGATCATTAAAAGCAATAAAAGTTTTAAATTCATCGATTTCCTCTTTCGTAAAATCATGTTGAATGATAATCATCTTTTTATAATAAATATCCGAATAACTTTCCATCATATTATTCTTCATAAAAGAAGAGACATAGTTATGCTTATGACGAGTAATAATCTTTATATTCTTATTTAAATTGATTCGATCAATTAAATACTTGTTCATCTCATGACAATTGATCTCTTTTAAATAAGGATTTTCTAAAAGCTTTAAGAAGATTTCTAAGGAGATGGTTTTATCAGGTTTAAAAATAATCTTGCTTATATGTTCCCAAGTGGCAATTAAGTCAAGAATATCTAAGGCAATTTCTAAGTTATTGATTTGAACGGTCTTAATATTCTTTTTTAAAATAACGACATTTAAAAAGTTAGAAACAAGCTCAAAATTTTCTTTTATATAGACATTCGAAAATTTCAAATCTTTAATATCAATAATATTTGTATTATTTAAAGAGGCTTCATCGGTATCTTTTTTCATCTTGAGAATTGTTAAAGTTTCTTTGCTTATCTTAAACACAAGATTATAACTCATATCCATCATCCTCCTATTATTCATCATAACATAATTTTTACTTATTTACTAGTTCCATTCTTGCAAAAAATATGAGAACTTTGTTATAATGAAAATGGTAAAACAATATGGGGGATTACATGGAGATAAAAAAGGAAATTGAAGAATACTTTAATCAATATACAAAGATACATTCTTTTCAAGATTTAGTGAGGATTTTTAAACTAGAGGAAGAAGAATTATCAAACATCCTTTATGAACTAGAATGCTCTGGAAAGATTATGGGGTTTCCAAATGGGGAATATTTGCATGTACCAACGGAATTCTATCTTCATTTTGGTAGAGTAAGTCTATCGACGAAAGGCAACTATTATCTTTCCCTAAATCAGGGAAGTAAAGCACTTTTTGAAGGAAAGTATTTAAAAAGGAAATTAAAGGAGGGAGACTATGTCTTTGCCGAATTAAAGCAAGATAAGCGACATAAACTTCTTTATAAAGCAGAACTTAAAAGAATAGTAAAACCTTTTAAAGCACCTACAGCTCATTATTTAGCGAAGGGTATTTTAAGATGGAATGCTAAGGATCATTATTACTATGTAATGTATAAAAATAAGAAAATCTATATTCGTGGGAAAAATGATTGCTATGCTTTCCCTGGAGATGAAGTAACTTTTCTTTTTACAACACATTATACGGGAAAATTAGTGGAGGTCATTAAAAGGAATAGAAAAGAACATCTCTTTGAAACGAAAAAAGAAAAGAACACCTTAGTATGGGAACCCATTGGAACTTTGCCTTTTTCCATTCCCGCAAATATTCCTTGTGAAGAAGGAGATCAGGTAAGGCTTCAAATAAATGGAAATTCTTTTGAATTCTTAGAACATATAAAAAGAGAAGAAAAGATGAAGTCATGGATAGAAACTCTTGCTTTAGAGCAAGGAATTAAACCTCACTTTTCTGCTAAGGTCCTTAAAGAAGCTTCTCATATTAGTGAAACCATTGCCAAAGAGGAATGGGAGAGAAGAGTCAATCTATGTGATTTAAAAACGGTGACGATTGATCCTGAGACTGCGAAAGATATGGATGATGCCATCTCTTTAGAAAAGTTAGAAGACCGATATCGACTCTATGTTTCCATTGCTGATGTCTCTTATTATGTGCGCTTTGGTATGGCTTTGTTTGAAAGTGCCAAAGAAAGAGGGGTCAGTCATTATCCTGCTAATTATGTCTTTCATATGCTTCCTCCAGAATTATCAGAACGTGTTTGTTCTTTAAATGAAGGAACTCCTCGTCTTGCTAAAACTTGTATAATCGATATTTCCTTTGATGGGGAAATTCTCGATTATCAATTTGTAAGGTCTATTATTAAAAGTGATAAGAAAATGAATTATAAGAAAGTTAATCAGCTTCTTACAGGAACGAAAATAGATGAAGAGTATCTCCCATTTTATTCTTTTTTGCGAGAAGCGAACTATCTATCAGGTATCTTGCAAAAACGTAGAATGGAAAGAGGTTTTATCTGCTTTGATCAAGAAGAAATTGAATTTTTATACAATGAATATAACGAAATAATAGGAGCTCGTTATAGAGAAAAAGGGGCCTCTCAATTGATGATTGAAAACTTCATGGTTTTAGCAAATGAGTGTGCAGGGAACTTTGCCTTTTATTTAGACATTCCCTTTATTTTCCGTAATAATGAGTCACCTGAAATGAAAGAGTTGAGCCGTATTCAATCGAAATTAAAAAATATGCATCTCTATGTACAAAGATTAAGTCAAATGAGAAATGTACAAGTATTTCAAAAGACATTACTCTCATTATGCGAAGGAAAGAGTAAAGAGGAAGCTCAATATTTTTCTAGCATTTTACTCTCAGGTATGAAAAGAGCGGAATATAGTACTCAGAGTTTAGGACATTTTGGCTTGGCTTTAGAACATTATGCTACGGTGACTTCTCCTATTCGTAAGTATACTGATTTACTCAATCAACTTGCTATAGATGCTGTATTGGATGGAAAAATAGAAGAATTCAGTAAACTATTAGAGGATTATGGGGAGTATGCTCGTGAAGCGACTACTAAAGAAATAGAAAGTGAAGCTTTTGAAGAACTCGTAAATCATTTATTACTTAATAAAGTGGTTGACCCTTATATTGGAGAAACTTTGCAAGGAACCATTCTCTTTATGACAGAAAATCGCATCTATATTCATACTAAAGAAAACTTTTATGGTTATCTTGAAGTAAGAGAAGATCAAATACGTGATGATATCGTTAGAATTGATGGTAGGAATTATAAAATAGGTTCACCTATTGAAATTGAGATTAAAAGTGTACCTAAAAAAGGAAATGAACTTGTATTTAAAAATATTCCATTTAAAAATGATATAACCAAATAGTTATGTCAAATGAGTTGTAAAACGAGTCTTATCTCATTGTAGATAAGTCCTTTTTCTTTTATAATAAAAATAAAGATAGAGTTTGTCGAAAGACTTTAAATAAACGATAACTTGAAGTAAGATGAAGTAAAGGTGAAATAAATGAAAAGAAAAAGTATACTAGTATTAACTTTATTGTTGATGGCCATTGGCTTTGCAGCCGTATCTACTACTTTGTTTATAAATGGAAATACAAATGTAGCAAGTAATACAAATGATTTTGATGTATATTTTAGTAAGGCAATTGAAAATGGGAAAGAGAATAATAATTTAATCAAAGATAAAACACGCATAGCATTTACAGCAAACTTAAGTGAAGTTGATGAAGTCTATGAATTAAAATATGAAGTAACGAATGGAAGTAAAAACTATGATGTAAGTGTAATTATCAATGTACCAAATGGAAATGAATATATAAGAGTAACAAATGATTTTGATACAAGTAATCTTTTAGCCAGAACAAGCAGAGAAGGTACATTAACTTTAAAAGTAATCAAAGGAGTAACAGAAGAGATTACATTTCCAATAGAAATCACAATTACTGTCAATGCCGTAGAAAGAACAACACTAGGTGAAGATACAATAAGAAGTGAAACACCATATAAAGAAAATATCTTAAATGGAACAGATCCAGTATTAAAAGAAGAATTAATACCAGTAACTATAGCAGACAATGGAGAAGTAACTTATGCAGATATTTATACAGAATGGTATAAATACGAAAATAAAGAATGGGCAAATGCAGTTATCTTAAAAAGTGGAGTAACACATGAGGTAGGAGATATAATACCAGAAGATGATATCGAATCTTACTTTGTATGGATACCTAAGTATAAGTATCAGATTTTTGATATGGGAAACTACACAACATATGCTGGAACAAGTAAACCAGCAACCAGTATAGCCAAAGAAATCCAAATCGAATTCACGACAGATGAAACTATTGATTCTGATACATCATGTGTCTCACCTAAGATAGCAGGAGAAAGTGGAACATGTGAAGTAGGAAAGTGGATGACACATCCAGCATTCCAAAACTTTGGAGTAAGTGGACTATGGATAGGAAAGTTTGAAATAGGAAATGACAATGGTATTATTGTAAAACCAAATGTAACATCATGGAGAAATGCAAATGTAGCAACATTTTTTAAGACAAGTTATTCCTATAAAAGAGAGTAAAAAAATAAAGAAAGTGGAGTTTTATACGGT
>CAZWKF010000020.1:1421-5448 GCA_964634785.1 uncultured Muribaculaceae bacterium | reverse complement strand
GAATTAGATAGTCATATGATGAAAAATACAGAATGGGGAGCAGTAGCATACCTTTCACATTCCAAATATGGAATTAATACGGAAGTAAGAATTAACAATAATTCTGCTTATTTAACAGGATATGCAGCTATAGATGGAACAGATCAAAGTAGTTATCCAGGAACCTCTGGAACAAAGGAAGATGTTACTCTTCCATATAATACTGAAACTGGAGTGAAAGCAAGTTCTACAGGAAATATCACAGGGGTATATGATATGAGCGGAGGAGCTTGGGAATATGTTGCCGCTTATAGTGGAGTAGGATCAAGTGGACTTACATCAACAGAGCTAATACAATATGCAAAATATTTCGACGTTTATCCCAGTGATTCTGCTGTAACTACATATAATAAACGAATCTTAGGAGATGCAACAGGAGAGACAGGACCATTTTATTATTTTATGGATGGAGATAATGGTCAAAGACCTCATAATAATTGGTATGATGATTTCTCACGCTTTTGTGCGAATATAGACCCTTGGTTTTATCGCTCGGGTCCTAATGATCATGGATTAACGGCTGGGCAGTTTTATTTTGCCGGATATTCGGGTAATATTCGTCTTGGAGCAAGCTCTCGTCTCGTTCTTGCTGTAAAATAATTGACTACCTGTTTAAGTTGTGCTAAACTACATGTAGAAATCAGTGAGAAAGGCTATGATTTTATAATAATCCTTGCAAGAGAGTCTGTGGTTGCTGTGAACAGATAAGGACTTATAAAGTTACTCCCTTTTGAGAGAGTGAAAACACTCCGGCTAAGAGTCGTTAAAGATAAGAGATAAATAAAGGATGGTACCGTGCAAACTTGCACTCCTGTGGTACTATCTTTTTTTGTTTAAAGGAGATGATGGAGTGGAAATATACAATATGGCATTAGTATTCATCTATCCAGATGGGTACGTCGATTCTATTCCCATAAGAGAGGATTGGGATGATCATATTGATTATTTTAGAGAATATCTAAGAACTTCACCTAGATTTCAAAAAATAGTAGAAGAGAATGATTTTCATTTTGATTGGGAAAACGAAATCAATACATATCCTATATGTCTCCTACTTGCTTTAAACAATGTGATTCTCTTTTATAATTTAGGTTTACCTTTAATTGTAGAAGAGATGGATATGGCAGAAGATTTATCACATTTTGTTATCTATTTACCTGATGATTATAAACATCACTTAGGATTAGATAAAGCAAAAAAAGAGATAAGAAAACTTGATGATAATCATTTTGAGATAGAAAGATATTTATCTGCTTGGCATATTACCCAAGAATTTGATACAGAAGAATATGAAGCATTTTTTAAAAATAAAAATGAAATAGAGGAAAAAGAAAAGGAGAAACAATTATGATTAATTTTAAAGAAGATGAAAGGTTAAATAAGTTAAATCATTCATGTGCTCACTTAATGGCACAAGCAGTGAAACATCTATATCCAAATGCGCGCTTTTGGGTAGGTCCCGTTGTGGAGACTGGTTTTTACTACGACATTGACTTAGGCGATAAAGTCATTACCGATGAGGATATAGAAGCCATTAGTAAAGAGATGAAAAAAATTGCCAAAGATGGCAAGCGTATTGTAAGAAATGAAATTAGTAAGAGTGAAGCTTTAGAGCAATTTAAAGATGATCCATACAAACTAGATCTTATCAATCGCATGGATGAAAATGAAGTGACGATTTCTACTTATACACAAGGGGATTTTACAGACCTATGTCGTGGACCTCATGTGGATACAGTAAAAGAATGTAAGAATTTTAAGCTTATTAAGTTTAGTGGAGCTTATTGGAAGGGAGACGTTAACAATAAAGTTTTACAAAGAATTTATGGAGTCTGCTTTGAAACAGAAGAAGAACTAAACGATTACCTACAAGAATTAGAAGAAGCGAAAATGAGAGATCATCGCAAACTTGGGAAAGACCTAGGCATTTTCATGACGAATGATCTAGTAGGAAAAGGACTTCCAATGTATTTACCAAATGGATATATTATTTGGGAAGAGTTAGAAAATTATATTAAGGGAAAAGAGAAAAAGTTAGGTTATAAACATGTCTTAACACCGCCTCTTGGAAATGTCGAACTTTATAAGACAAGTGGACACTGGGAACATTATCAAGAGAATATGTTTCCCAAAATGGAGGTAGAAGGAGAGGAGTTTGTCTTACGTCCAATGAACTGTCCGCATCATATGATGATTTATGCAAATGACATTCACTCCTATCGTGATTTACCTTTACGTATTGGGGAAATTGCGAGAGACTGTCGCTTTGAAGCAAGTGGAGCCCTAAAGGGAATTGAAAGAGTGCGTTCTTTCTGTCAAAATGATGCTCATCTTTTTGTAACACCAGAGCAAATAGAATCTGAATTTAGAAGTGTTGTGGAACTTATCTTAGAAGTATATAAAGAATTAGGTATCGTAGATTATCATTTTGAACTTTCTTTAAGAGATCCAGAAGATACTGTAAAATATCATCCAGATGATGCTATGTGGAATATGGCAGAAGATAAACTTCGTCAAGTATTAAATGATATTGGTATTCCTTATATTGAAAAGATTGGGGAAGCAGCCTTCTATGGACCAAAACTTGATGTACAAGTGAAACCAGCTGTTGGCAATGAATATACGTTATCAACTTGTCAATTAGATTTCTGTTTACCTGCTAAGTTTGACTTAACTTATGTCGATCGTGATGGTAGCAAAAAGACACCTGTTGTTTTACATCGTGCTGTCTTTGGTTCTATTGATCGTTTTATTGCTTATTATTTAGAGGAGACAAAAGGAGTCTTACCCATTTGGTTAAGTCCAATTCAAGTCGCTATTTTACCTGTTAATAATGAATATCATTTAGATTATGCTAAGAAAGTAGAAGAAGCTTTAGTAACTGCTGGATTACGTGTTGAGTTAGATGATCGATCAGAAAAATTAGGCTATCGTATGAGAGATGCCCAAACAAAAAAGATTCCTATTACATTAGTACTTGGAAATGCTGAACGTGATGAAGAAACAGTTACGATAAGATTACATGGTAGTGAAGAAAAAAGGACAATGTCAATAGATGAATTTATAAAGTATTGTATAGAACATAAAATGGAAAGAAAATAGGTGTTAAAAAACATCTGTTTTTTCTTTATTTTTATTGAGTATTTTTAGGCTTTATTATATAATTTAGACACACGAAGTCTTGTGATTAAAAACTAAAATGGGGGAAACAAATGAAGAATGAATTAATGAGAAGTGATATTGAAGTTAATAATATATTTGATGATATTAAAAAGTTAGTCATTAGTAGTAGAAATAAAGTATATCAAACAGTAAATACAGAAATGCTTAACTTGTATTGGAATATAGGAAAAACTATTATGAAAGTCCAACAAGGCAAGAAAAAAGCAACTTATGGCGATGCTGTACTGGAAAAATTATCAGAAAAATTGACGAATGAATTTGGTAAGGGATTTTCTGTAATAAATTTAAGAAGAATGAGAAAATTTTACTGTTTATTTCCAATTCGTTCAACAGTGTTGAACGAATTGAGTTGGTCGCATTATTTAGAGCTAATTAAAATAGAGGAAGAACCTAAAAGAAACTTTTATTTAAATGAGTGTATTCATTCTAGATGGAGTGTTAGAGAACTACAAAGACAAAGAGATTCGTTATTATATGAAAGATTAACTTTATCTTCCGATAAGGAAAAAATAGTAGAACTATCTGAAAAAGGACAGATATTAATGACAAGCAAAGATTTAGTTAAAGATCCATTTGTATTAGAATTTTTAGACATAAAAGAAAATACAGATTATTTAGAATCTGATTTAGAAAAGAATATTATAGAACACTTAAAAGAGTTTTTGTTAGAACTAGGCAAGGGATTTAGCTATGTTGGAAATCAAGTAAGACTAACACTAGAAGAAGATCACTTTTATCCAGATTTGGTATTCTATAATAGACTTTTAAGATGTTTTGTAATCATTGATTTAAAAATAGGAAAAAC
>CAZWKF010000020.1:0-1411 GCA_964634785.1 uncultured Muribaculaceae bacterium | reverse complement strand
ATCTCATCAAGACATAGGGCAAATGCAAATGTATGTTAATTATTATGATAGAGAAATAAAACAAGAGGATGAAAATCCAACTGTCGGAATATTGTTATCCACTGATCGAAATAAAACCGTTATAAAATATACTTTACCAGAAGATAATAAAACAATATTCTCTTCTGAATATAAATTGCATATGCCAACAGAACAAGAATTAATTAGCGCTGTTGAAGAAGAAAAGAAAAATTTTGAACTTAACGAATAGATGATATAACTCTCTATTTTCCATGTATCGTGGGTTCTTCTACATATTTGGCATTTTCCACATCTCTTGCTATAGAAGAGCTTAGAGGTATGGAAGAAGATTTAACTATAACTTGTGTCCCATGCTCTCTCATTCTATATTCTGAAGCAGTTAATTCTTTTCCATCACCAAACACAAAAACTCCAGAATAGGGAATATCAAAATCAAGACTATTTTTATGATATTCATGCAGGGTTCCCTCCTCATCAACAATACAGAGAAATTGGGAACTTTTTAAAATGTTTAGAAATCTTTCTTGAACTTCTTCTTTTGTCATTTTTATCTCTTTTGTTTCCATTAAATCATTTTCTTTTATTTCACTGTCATGGTAGACTGTTCCATTTATTTGATAGAAAGTATCTGTTCTATACTGGTGAAGACCGCCTGCTGTATAAATCTCCAAATAAGTTTGATCAAGTTGAAATAGTTGATTGGCCAATGTTCCATAGTCTCCCTCATGTGTAGGAATATCACTATAGGGAAATAAATGCCTTTTAGGATGTCTTATATAGTCATTAATGAAGATATTTCCATATTGTATATGTAATTTGATTCCATTAGCTCCAATAAAAGTGCAATGATCAGTTATAGGAAGCATCAATTGTATTTCTCCCTCGATAAAATATTGATTGTCAATTATATCTGTCAAAAAAATCACCTCTTATGATGACTATAGCAAGAGATGAAGATAAAAAAAACACATAAAGAATATGAATTTTGTCAATTTATGGGAATAGCAATGGTACAGTTGTTTTGATTGTATATTTCTAATTCATATAGTTTTGATGAAAAATGTTCATAATTAGTAGAAGGTAAATAACTATTATGAAATTTCGTTTCTGTATCAACTATGTTTCTTTGTTTATCGGGAATGGGACTTAAGAGGATGTAACATTCATTTGTTATTTTTAACTCTTTTAATGTTGGAGAAGGTTTCTTACTTCCTACAAAGTAGTAGGTTTTACCATTTTCTATTATTGTGGCACCGTACCATGTGTTTTCTTTTAAAGAAGCAAGTAGCCCCTTTTCTTGTAAGTGATTATAAAATTGATAGATTTCTGACACATAGTCATTATCTGTTATTTCAATTGCCTCTCCATAAAGGATAAAAGGATCGATCTC
>CAZWKF010000019.1:0-17188 GCA_964634785.1 uncultured Muribaculaceae bacterium | reverse complement strand
AATTATACAGCAGATGCATCAGACTTAATTGATAAAATGATGGCTACTAAATCCGATAACTCTAACATAATAAAAGGAAGTGTAGTTGCTTAACTACACTTCATATAAATCAATGATTTCACTTATAGGAATAAGTTCATTATCTATGGTAATAAGATTTCTACTTGTTTGACCAACAAGAGAAGTCTTTATTTTTTTTTGTCTTCGTTTCAATCATACAATCTACCTTATAGATATATCTTTTAGATGAAAATAATTCTTTGATTTTTGTTTTAATATCTTTATAGTCTTGTTTTCTTTCAGGAGTGGGTGTACTATTTCCATAAAATAAGTCTTGACCATTTTCTTTAATTGATAGTTTTCTATTTTGAAACACATTTGGTAAATTCATAAGATCACCTATTATATCATATGTTTAGTTTTAGAAAATATGTACAAAATAAAGATATGAAATATAGAGCTAAAATGATCATTATTATTTTTATATTCATGTTATTTAGTTTAAATAATTTGAATGCCTATGCTGATGGAAGTGTCCTTTTAAAACAACTTCTCTTTTTTACTTTAGGTTTTCTTCTTTTTCTTCTAATCAGTAGAATAGAAAAACGTAAAGTATTTAAGTGGGTATTCCCTTTATACATTGTGTTAAATGTGCTTCTTCTTTATTTATTATTTTTTGGAAATGCCATTAATGGTAGTAAAGCATGGTTAAATTTTGGCTTTATCTCTTTTCAACCAAGTGAATTTATGAAAATAACACTTATTATCTTGCTATCACTTGTAGTTAAAACAAATGATAAATACTTTCTTAAAACATTCCTTCTTGTCTTAATTCCCAGTGTATTAACCTTCTTAGAACCCGATACAGGGAATGTTATCTTCTATCTCGTGATTTGGATTTCCATTCTCATGTACCATAAAAGTGATTTTAAAAGAATAAAATATCTCATCTTAGGCGTTATTCTATTAGCAGGGGGCTTTTTATATCTATACTTCTTTGCAAGTGATCTTTTTGTTAGACTCTTTGGTTCTTCCTTTTTCTATCGGATGGATCGCGTAGTTGGCCTTTTTACTTCTAACTATCAGCTCGAGCAAGCTTTGCTCAATATGGGAGTTGCTGGACTAACTGGACACCATGGTATTTTAAGTATTCCTGAAGCGACAACTGATTTTGCCTTCGCTTTACTTGTATCATTAAATGGACTTATAGGAACTCTTTTATTTCTTTTGGTAAATCTTCTTCTTAATCTTCTCATTTTAAACAAAATAAAAGATGGAAATCCTTTTATGAAATCCATCACTTTTGCTTTCCTTATGATGAAACTTTTTCAAGAGAATATTCATATGTTGATGAATATTGGCTTATTTCCCATAACAGGAATTACACTCCCTTTTATTTCTTATGGAGGAACAAGCTTACTCTCTTACTTTTTCATTGTTGGTTTTATTAGTAATTACCATAAGGATAATATCCCGGCATAGGAGGGTAAGGGTTTACATACACAGGACGTGGACGAGATAATCCAACTACAGCAGCGCCTCCTAATCCACCTAATAAAAAGGGAACAAAGAAACCGCCAAAGCGATCGTCATAGATTGTATTTTGTGGTAGCATTTTAGGAATATTTGGGTTATATCCATAAGGGTTTGGAATAAATTTAGGTGTCATAAAAAAACTCCTTTCTACAGTAGTTTATGAAAGGGGCTTTTATTTGGTGTAAAAACGATAAAGGTTAATGCTTGGCTTATTAAGAAAGCGAAATTTTATACCACTTGTCCCAAGGCCACCGCTGATATAAAGATTGGCATCCGCTACTTTATAATATTCATCATAATACTTTTTGGCTCCTATAGGGGTATATAAAGCTCCAATAAAGGGGAGACGTACTTGTCCGAGATGAGAATGTCCTGATAGTACCACATCAAAGTGATAATTTTGAAACTCCTCTATTTGATCGGGTTCATGAGCAAGAACAATGGTATATAATTCTTCTTCTGTTTCATTTAAGAAAGAAAAGGCATTGGTATAATCGGGATTCCCCTCTGTTAAATCATCGAGTCCTACAAAGACAATAGGCGTTTTACTTTTATAATAGACATACTCATACGTATTATCAAGGACATGCCATCCGACATTAGGAACAATGCGATTCCAGTAATCATGGTCATAATCATGATTTCCCAAAACGGCAAGCGTTTCTACTTTAGGATCTAACTTATTTAATTCTTGAATGACCTGATCGACTTCTTTATCACTAAGGTCGACTCCTTGTTCAACTAAGTCACCTGTGAAGATAATTAAATCAGGATTTTGTTTATTAATTTCTTTTACGAGTTCTTTTAATTCATCTAAGTAAATCGTACTACCATAATGTAAGTCTGTAAATTGTACAATTTTTAAACCGTCCCACTTGGCATCTAGAGTTGTCTCTTTAATGGCATATTCTTTGACAACAAGGCCTCTAGTAGAGACATATCTTGACCATAAAAGAGCAGTCGAAATGAAAATAATAAAGAGAAAGAAAATCGTTTTAAAAGAAAAACTTTTTTCTTTTTCTATTTTTTCTTTTTTTGTCATACCATCACCTTATATTAATAATAGCACAAAATTGAAGGTATTATAAAGAATATGTATGCCAATTGACAGATAAATATTGTCTGTTTTGTAAAAGGGATAGCTGATAAAGAGACTCAAGAAGAAATAGGGAATAAGAAAAAGATAAGAAAGGAGATTATTAGAAAAAGGAAGATGTATGAAGCTAAAGAAAATCGCCATTAAAAAAAGAGTAAACGGTGTCTTTTTTACTTTATAATAAGGGAAACGGAAAATGAGTTCTTCAACAATGGGACCTAAGAAACATGTGATAATGGCAAAGAGAAGAGGAGATGCAAAAATATCATTTCGTAAGAGTTGTTCGTTTACAGAAATGGTTCCTAAAAAATGTATAAGAAGAATGTTGGAAAGCAAACTTATGGTCAAAAAGACAAATGTTAAAGGGATAAACTTTTTCCAAGAGGAAAGGTCTTTCTTCACTTCTTTTCCTTTTTCTAAGAGATCCTCTTTATGTCTTTTTAAAAAGAAAAGGAGAAATAGGACATGACAAATGATATAGGCTTTATTCCAAGAAAGTGTAAAGCTATAACTAATGGATGTAAGTATCGCAAAAATGAGAAAATAGACGAATACTTGACGTGTTGCCTTTAGAGGACTTTGAACCATAAAAATCACCTAGAGTTATTTTATCATGAATGCAACATTTTTTGTTTAAAATATTTTACTTTTATGTTATACTGTTTATAGTACAGGGGTTGTGTACTTTTTAAAGTTGGAATAATTTAGGGAGGATACTGATATGGCGAAAAGAAATGGAAAAAAACATGGATCTATATTTAAAAGGCTTGTAGGAAATAAAAATACGGTAACAATTTTAGGATTACTTGCCTGTGTGGCGACGCTTATTATAGGCTATAACTATCGTGTAGGACTTGCGATTGATCCCGTTGAACTTCCTTATGCAAGACAAGATTTACCAGCAAGAACTTTAATTACCAATGATATGATTGGACGAATTAAAGTGGCAAGAGACTATGTCAGTCGTTCACAAAATCTAGCCAAAACAACGGCTGAAGTGGTGAATCATTATGTCTCTTATAAGACAAATATTCCGAAAGGTAGTCTCTTTTATAAAGATGTTTTAAAAGAAGCTGAAGAAATGCCTGATGCTGCATTTGCCAATATAGAAGATGGCTATGTCCCTTATAGTTTGAGTGTTAATGCGGAGACCACGTATGCCAATTCGATTCGTGCTGGGGATTACATCGATTTATATATGTCGGCAACAGATAATAATAATGGCAATAAGGTCATGTATGGATGTTTGATTAAATCAATAAGAGTATTAGCTGTTAAAGATAGTAAGGGAAACAATATCGTCAAAAATACGCTTGTCTATGGAAAACCTTCAGAACTCTTATTTGCTGTAGATGAGGAGATGTACAAATTATTAAGCCAAGCGGAGTATATCCGCTCAGGAGATATTAAAATTACACCTTATGTACGAAATAAAAACTATACAGAAAATCCAAATCCAACAACAGTGGACAGTAACACGTTAAGAAACTTTATTAAAAGTCAAGTAACAGAATTAAGATAAGGAGGAGAAAAAAATGGATGTTGATGCAATTAAAACAAATTTAAAACGCTTTGTCAGTAATCCCAATACGATGACATTTATTCTCGTGATGGGTTTGATAGTCGTTGTCTATTTTGTCTATAATGGCCTTGTAAGTCGCGCTGTAGCACCAGTAAATCTTCCTTATTCGACAAAGTTATTAACTGAAGAAACAGAAATTACAAGTGAAGCTATTGGAACGGTTAAACTAAGTGGAAATTTTGTGACATCGAGTGGAGGAGCTTTAATTCAAAATCGTGGACAACTTCTTGAAAAATATGTAGCTGCAGGTTATCAAATCCCTGAAAATAGTTTCTTTTACAAAAATGCTATAACAGTGGAAACAAATACGAATAAAGCAGTTCAATATGATATTCCCGATGGCTATTCTATTTTTTACTTAGATGTTAACTTCCATTCGACTTATGGATGCTCTATTATGCCGGGAAATTCGATTGACTTATTCTTTAAGGCCATCGATGATAACCAAAAAGTCATCTACGAAAAGTTTATCAAGAGTATTCGCGTAGAACGAGTAATTGATAAAGATGGAAATAATGTGTTCACACATACGGCAGAAGATGATGAACCTAAACCAAGTAAGCTAGTGTTTGCTGTACCAGAAGAATACAAAAAATTGCTTGAATTATCACAATTAATACGAACAAATAATATTGAACTCATTCCCGTACCACATAATGCTAAATATTCGGAAAATCCTGAAGATACGGAAATTGTGAATGAAGCAGTAAGAGCTTTTATTGAATCAAAATCAATACCGATAAATGATTAGAAATAAATAAATGAATAGGAGGATGTCATATGTTAAATTCGATATTTGACCAAATGGACTTTGGCCCTTTAGCGGAATTCTTAGAAAATGAAGATGTTACCGATATTTCCTATTCAAATGGGGGACAAGTTTGGTTAAAGACTCTAACAAAGGGAATTTACCAAGTAAATCGTCCCGATATCAACAATGTTTTTATGGAAAAGCTTGCCTTTCAGTGCTCTAACGTTATGGGAAAAACGTTTAATATGGCCCATCCCTTTTTGGATGCTGAATCTGCTGAATTGCGTATGAATTTCGTTCATGAATCGATTGCGACAAATGGAATTGCCTGTCTTATTCGTAAGACTCCGGCTAAAATCCGTCTTAATAAAGATAAGTTGATTAGTGAACAGTATATCACTGCTCAATTACATGATTTTTTAATTAAATGTATTGAAGGACATGCTAATATAATCGTTGCTGGAGAAACAGGCTCTGGTAAAACAGAACTTGTTAAATATCTCGCCTCAAAGACAAAAGAGGATGAAAAGATTATTACGATTGAGGATACACTAGAACTTCACTTAGATAAAATATTTCCAACAAGAGATATTGTTGCCATGAAAACAAATAATATTGCCTCTTATACAGAAGCGCTTGTTGCCTGTATGAGACAGAACCCTATATGGATTTTGCTTGCTGAAGTTCGTTCAGCAGAAGCCGTACTTGCCGTTCGTAACTCGATTTCTTCAGGACACCATATCTTATCGACTATTCATGCTGATCGTGCATCGAGTATTCCTATGCGTCTTTATTCTTTACTTGAATCGAGTCAAGATATTGAACAGTTTTTGGGGTCAATTCACCGATATGTTCAATTGGGCATCTATGTAAAAGGGTACTTTTCAAAAAGACTTGGACGTTTTCAAAGAGAGATTATTGAAGTATGTGAATTTTATATTGATGAAGACAATAAGCCAGCAAGCAATATTCTTTATCAAAAGAGTTTAGATGGACGTGTCGTTTTACACAATCCAACGCAAGGATTAATTGACTATTTATCGATTGGAAATGTTTCTCTTCCAAAAGATACTTTTGGTTTAGGTGATGCTACAGAAAAAATTGATGATACAAATCGAGTAGAGTTAACGGAGGAAGAAAATAAGGCTCCAGCTAATGCGGAAGATCCATTTTCGATGAATGCAAGTAATCCGAATGGAGAAATTGCCCAAAGTGCGCCAAATGAAACAACTGTAGTCACAAATCCAATAGCCACACAAGGAGTTCAGGCACCGGTCACGCCAACGCCACCTGTAAATCAAGTGACTCCTTCTCCAGTAAACAATACACCGAATGCGGGGCAATCTGCTGCTTCAAATAATATCGGGCATGGATTCGCTACAAATCCTGGATCAAATAATGGAATAGGAGTGCTGCCACAAAATGCGGTTTCACAAGTAAATACTGTTCCACCTAAAGTAGTAAATGCAGTGCCTATAAATGGGCAGCCTGTAAATCCTAATGTCGGGCAACCTGTTCAACCAATCGGATAAAAAGAGAAGGAGGGAAAATAATGGAATTACTAATTATGCTTGTTATTGCCATATTTGTCTTAAGCTATCGCAGACAAAGTGGCGAAAGTGTCTATCGTTTTATTGCGAGTACGGTGACCTCTATTTATAACAAATATGCTCCTTACAGTTATCAAGAAGTAAGAGAAAAAAGTAAGGAATTAGGACAAGAATATACAGCAAAAGAATACTTAAGCCAAATTATCTTAATTGGTGGTATTGCGGCTGTTGTTGGGTATCTCTATTTTTATAGTATAATAATTGCCATTCTCTATGCGGTCATTGCTATTATGTTTATTCCTTATCTTGCCTATTTGCGAAATAATCGTGTTTATTCCGAATTTATATTTGAAGAAATACAAGTCTATACGACAAATGTAATCAATGAATTTAATACGACTCAATCTTTCGTTAAATCGCTAGAGGGTGTGAGAGATTCAGGAATATTAGAAGATCCAGTTTTATCTGATGTCAAACAGATGATTGATATGAGTTATGCGAATGGAACCATTGATGAGGCTGTCGAATGGTTTAATCAAAAATATCCTTATTATATGGTAAAGAATATGCATCAACTTTTCTTACAGATTACTAAAGAAGGTGCAAAAGATTCGGGAGAGTCTTTGGAAAATATGATGCTTGATATTGACCTCTTAGTAGAAGGTGTTTATCGTGATAAAGTGGATCGTGAAGCATCCCATAAAAAATTCGTAGGATTTGGGTTTGCTCTTTATTTCCTAGCTATCTTAACTCAAATGCTGCTTGGTACGACAAACTATAAAAAGATGCTTGGCTTATGGTATGTCCAACTTCTGCTTCACTTAGTTGCCTTCATTAACTCTTACTTTTTGATAAGTGGAGAAAAATTCTATAATAAAGATACGGGGGTAGAATAAGATGTATTATGAGATTCTAGTATTGGCGGTTATTGTTATCTTTATTATGCAATATATTGGTGGATTTAGCATCAATAAATTTGTCGATGATAATTCAAACTATTTTAAAAGATTGATTGAAAATGATTTTGAATTTTACTGTAAAGCAAAATATGGAGATGCCATTGACATTGATAAACTCTTTAATTCAAGACTAAAAAATGCCTTGTTAGTAGGTTTATTAGTGGGATTTTTGATGATTAATAAGATGAGTTATGTGACCCTTTTACTTATTTTTGCGGTTATCTTCGGCATGTTTAAACTGCCTTATATCCAATTGAAGAGTTATTATAAAGCACATTTGCATTTGATTGATACACAGCTTCCGTATTATTTAAAAAATTTAGAGATTTTAATTCAACATTATACAGTTCCAGTCGCTTTAGGCAAGTCAGTGGGAGATGCACCTGAGATTTTTCAAGATGGACTTCGTGATTTAATTGAAAAGATTAATGCAGGAGATTCTTCCATTAATCCTTATATGGAATTTGCCAAAGAATACCCAGTTCGTGATAGTATGCGGATGATGCGTCTTTTGTATCGTCTAAGCTTAGGTAGACAGGAACGAAAACAGGAGCAAATTATTACTTTCTCAAAAACAGTATCTTCTCTACAACAGAAGGCAAGAGAAGCTAGATATAAATCTCGGCTAGAGAAGATGGAAAGTAAAACCATGCGTATGCTTGTCTGTACAGGTGTGGGTGTTATGCTATTGCTTGTTTTATCTATTTTACAAACATTTGGAGGGTAAAACCTCCTTTTTTTAGTTTATATAAAAGAGTATAATCTCGATAGATTAGGTTTTGATAAAGCAGTTTAAATAAATCAAAATATCAATAAGGCAGTGTAAACAGGACGTAAAAATTAGGATAAAAGAAGGACTTTTCGCAGAAATTTGGTGCAAAAAAAAAAAAAAAAAAATGGTAAAATTAGCCTAGAGAGTAGATACTTTAAATCTTTAGGAGAAAGGAAAAAAATGAGAAATAAGAAAAAAATGATAGCCTTAGCTATAGTGTTGATGTCGATAGGATTTGCCGCAGTAAGTACAACACTTTATTTAAATGGGCAAACAAATATTGCAAGTAACAATGCTGACTTTGATGTGTATTTCAGTAAGACAATCGAAAATGGAGTAGAGAATAATGCTTTAATTCAAGATAAGACCCATCTAACATTTACGACAGAGTTAAATGGGATTGATAATACGTATGTATTGAATTATGATGTTACCAATGGAAGCAAACAATATGATGCGAATCTAGAGATGAATTGTACAGGAGGGAATGAGTACTTACGAGTAGAAAATAAATTTAATATAACAAGAAATCTAAAGGCAAGAGAGACGAGAAGTGGAACACTTACATTAACAGTGTTAAAGAGTACTTTAGAAGATGTAGAAGTAACTATTTCTTGTGAGATAAGAGGAAATGCTATTGAAAGAGAAGAAGCAGGTGGAGAGACTATTGAGGCAGAACAGGTCGATTATTTATTACCTACTGAATTTGGCCTGAACTATGAATTTATAATAGAAAAGTTTGGCTCTTATGAAGAAGCATTGAGATTAGGAGAAACCTGTTCAAGTGATGCGTCAGCGCCGGGGTGTACTGAATATGCAGATACTATGGCAAACTTTGACCAAGAATTTGCTGAATGGGGAAAGACACGTAAAACTCTCTGGAGTTCAATTGACAAAACAAAAATAGAAAAGATAACATTTAAAGAAACAACAGATGTTCCAGAAGGTGTAGAGGGTATTGATGTATCTAGCAAACAAAATAAAAGTATTATGGCATATACGCAAGATGAAGACCAAAATGGGATGTTAGAACTTTTCGTTGGACAAGATGGAGGAGTTAATCTTAATCCAAATTCATCTGACTTATTCGATGAATTTACTGAAGTAACAGAAATAAAAGGATTAGAAAAACTGGATACAAGCAAGGTAACAATTATGGATTATATGTTTGCATCCTGTAGTAGTCTAACAACCTTAGATTTAAGTAGCTTTAATACAAGCAAGGTAACAAATATGTGGTCTATGTTTTATGACTGTAGTAGTCTAACAACGTTAGACGTAAGTAGCTTTGATACAAGCAATGTACCGGATATGAGTCATATGTTTCAATACTGTAGCAGTCTTACTAATTTAGATATTAATAGCTTTGATACAAGCAAGGTAACGAATATGGAATATATGTTTGGTGAATGTACTAGTTTAACAACGTTAGATTTAAGTAGCTTTGATACAAGCAAGGTAACGAATATGAGATATATGTTTTATTCCTGTAGAAGTCTAACAACGTTAGATTTAAGTAGATTTGATACAAGCAACGTAACGAGTATGTTTAGGATGTTTGAAAACTGTAGCAGTCTTATTAGTTTAGATTTAAGCAAGTTTGATACAAGCAACGTAACAACTATGCATGGAATGTTTGATTCCTGTAGCAGTTTAACTAGTTTAGATTTAAGTAGTTTTAATACAAGCAACGTAACGAATATGAATGGTATGTTTTCTGGATGTAGTAGTCTAACAACGTTGGATGTAAGTAGCTTTGATACAAGCAAGGTAACGGATATGAATGGTATGTTTTCTTCCTGTAGCAAATTATCTACAACCATAACGATAAGAGGAACAAAGTGCACAGAGTATATAAATATGTTTCTCAGTGCAGCAACAGAAAGTGGTGCTCAAATCACTATTAATTATACAGAAGATGCATCAACTTTAGTGAATCAAATGATTGCAACAAAATCAAGTAATTCAAATGTAGTAAAGGGAAGTGTTGTTGCTTAAAGATTCATGAAAAAGTTCTACTTGTCATACAGTGTAATATGTGATAAAATAGACTTGCTCTTAGTAAAAAGAGACAAATATAATCCGCTAAATGAGAATTTATGATTATATGGGTGTATGTAATAGAGAGGAGAGGAATTTATGAATTTAGTTGATAAAATCAATGCTAAATCAATTAGAACTGATATTCCTGAGTTCCGAGTAGGAGATACAGTAAGAGTTGACTATAAGATTCAAGAGGGAAAAACGTCAAGAATTCAAGCATTTGAAGGACTCGTTGTTTCTATCAAAGGTGGATCTATCAGCAAGACATTTACTGTACGTAAAAAGAGTGGTGGAGTTCCTGTAAAAAGAGTATTTAAAGTAAACTCACCATTAGTTGATAAAGTTGTTGTTGTCCGTAAAGGAAAAGTACGTCGTGCAAAACTTCACTTTATTGATGGCAGAGCTGGCGAATATAAAGTACCAGAAAGAAACTAATTTTCTTTCTTTTTATTTAGGAGGAATTTTATGCTAGAAATTACATATCGTAAAAATGGAAAGTGGAAAAGAATAAAAGGGAAAATACCTTGTTTTCTATTTATGGAGAGAATAAGCAGTAAAATTCAAAGAATTGTTCTTGATGAAGAATATGGCTTTATTAAGTTTAAAGATTTCTTGTTTGAAGACGATTTTCGAATTTCTGTTGATGCCAAGTGTATACATCTGTCGAATGAAGAGGATAGTGAGCTTATCGAAATAGGAGATGACATTCCTCCAGTGGATATCGAATTTGAAAATTGCCGCTTTAAAGGAGTCAACGTAAATATTCAAGGTTTTAGAAGAGTTACATTCAATAGAGTAAATGCCGATAAATATAGCGAATGCAAGGTAAAGAATTGTGGGGAAGTAAAGTTAAAAAACGGTGACTCACAAAAAGATAGAATGGAATATTATTTTGATCAGGTAAGTAAAATAGTGCTTTTAGATGGAAATTATGATGGATGCAACTTTAGAATTCCAGGATTGCCAAATGTATTTTTAAAGAATGCTTATGTTGAACATAGAGGACAAAACTTATTTGTCCGTTCTCTTTCTTGTGAGAATAGTACTTTGGATATTTATTATTTACAGAAACAACACACTCCTATCTTGCGTCTTGTTGATAGCGAAGTTATTGCAAATAATTTTGAATTAGCAGATCATGTAGTGAGTGAAAATTCTCGTATAGTATGCCAAGAGTTGTCTTTGCCCTGTGGGGATATCATTAGTGACGAAGCGATCATTCTAGAAGATGGAATGGATGAAAAGCTTCTTCTTATTCAAGAACAGATGCGTTTTCTTAATGTTTTAAAAGGCATTGTAACTAGAGTGGAGAACCTTAGTGATGAAATAATAGAATCTTATGAAGAAGTTTCAGAAAGAAGAATAGAAGCTTTTAAATTTCAGGAACAAGAAAAATTTGAAAAAATTGAAGAAAATGTCACGCATCAATTTCAGACAAATGCGATACAAAAAATATTAAAGTAAATAGAGGGAGAAAATCACTAGAGAAAGCTCCTTTTTCTTTTTAATCAATTTACAATTTTCTATCCTCGTGCTAAAATGAAGATGGTGATACTAATGACGAAGAGTAAGAAAAAAGTGACAGCAGAGGAACAAGAACAAATTGAGAAAAATACAAAGAATGCAAAAAAGGATATGTTTTTAGAATATGCGCCTTATCTTATTATTATTTTTTTCGTTGTTGTGATACGTATTTTCATAGCGACCCCTGTAACAGTAAATGGATCAAGCATGAATCCAACATTAAAACATGGGGACTATATGCTTTTATATAAATTAAAAAAACGAATATCAGGAATTAAACGCTTTGACATTGTCGTTATTGAAACAGACAGTGGCAAATTAATTAAACGAGTCATTGGACTTCCAGGAGAAAAAATCCGCTATGAAGTGAGAAAGAATAAGAATGAAGAAATGGAAGCCGTGTTGTCTATCAATGGTGAAGTCGTAGAAGAGGATTTCATTGGAGATGAAAAAAAACTAGAAACTTGTACAAGTGACTGGACTTTATGTGAAAAAGAAATTACAGTGCCTGAAGGAGAATACTTTGTCATGGGAGATAATCGTGGAGATTCAAAAGACTCGCGCATGATTGGTACAGTGAGTGAAAAGAGTATATTAGGGACTACAGAACTTATCTTTTTCCCATTTAATCGCATGAAAAAAGTGAAGTAGGTGATAAGATGAAGATAAGAGAAGCTACACTTGAAGATGCAAAGAGATTGGATGAATTACTTACATTATTGATAGAAGATGAATATCTAAACTATGATGATGCTTTAACGCCCTTTGTTGTAAAAGATTTTTATAAAAATGTGATTGTAAGAGAGAATACGAAAATTTTCTTATGTGAAGAGAATGAGAAAATTGTTGGTTATGTGTACGGTTATTTAACGGAAGAAAAAAAGATTATAATTGATGCCTTGTTTGTTATGGAGGAGTATCGCAAGAAAGGGATTGCCACACAGTTACTTGAATGTATCAAGTCATGGGCAAAAGAGATAGACATTAGCATTATAGAAATAAGTGTCTTATTAAAAAATGAAAAGGCAAGAAGTCTATATCAAAAGATGGGATTTATGCCTTTTAAGGAGACATTGAGGTTTTATGAAAGTAATCACGATTAAACAACCATGGGCAACATTGATTGCTGAAGGATATAAAGAGTATGAATTTAGAACTTGGAATACCAAATATCGTGGAGAAATTTTGATTCATGCAGGAAAAGGAATCGATAAAGAAGCTATGGAAAGGTTTAAACACCTTAACTTAAACTATGAATCGGGAAAAATCATTGCTAAAGTAATGCTTACAGATAGTATTAAAGTAGATGATGAGCTGAGAAAAATCTTAGCTAAAAAAGATCCTTTAGTCTATAGAGGAGTCATCAATAAAACATCAAATGATTGGGATGGTTATGGGTTTAAATTGGAAAATGTTCAAAAGATAAAACCTATTTCCATCAATGGAAAATTAAGCTTATGGGATTATGATGGAAAAATTGAGATAATGAAAGAAGAAGTTGCCTAGACAGCTTTTTCTTTTTGGTTTATAATACGTGAAAAAAGGGGGACTTTAAAGTGACAGAAATTGATTTGGTTCTTTATCTATATGCAAAAATGGTGCAGGGGACAATTACAATAGAAGAAACTCGTAAATTGAACTATTATCTTTTAAGAAATGAAGAGGCTTTTAGAAATTGTTGGCCTACATTGGCCACCGTTGTGCATGAAGATAAAATAATGTTTATTGCTGATTCTCATTTTGCAGAAAATGATAAAAGAGAAGAGTGGTATATGGCCTATAATACAGCATTAAAACAAGGAATAAAGACGGTTATTCACTTAGGCGATTTTGTAGAAGGATGTTGCCGTAAAGAAGATTGGAATAAAAGCGAAGAAGAACTGTCAAGAGAACTTCAATATGCTATAAGTCAGATACCAACAGATGTTATGACAAAATTATTGCTTGGAAATCATGACTATTCAGTTATACGAAACCATCCACCTTTAATTGACCTTTATTTTAGTGCTCCTAATCTCGATATTATGGGAATGCATAGTGTTTTCTTATGTTGGGAAAGAAATATGACTATTCATCTTTTTCATCAAGTGTCCCAGTTGACTTTACTAGCGGGCCATCTACATACTAAACTTAATTATGATTTTCAAATAAAGGGGCATGAACATATATATCATTATGACTTAGAAAACAAAACAATCATATTACCACCTATTTATGAAAATGAGAATAACTTAATGGCAAATAGTCTCCGTTTTATTTGTGGTGAAAATATAATGGAAAAACCTACTTTTCTAATCGCTTCTAAAGAAGATGAGGAACATTTTCTTTTTGAAATGAATTGGATTGTTTTGGAAAAATACAGATTATCTCCAAGAAAAGAACAGTTTCTCTTTGATGCAAAGACAAAAGCTTTAAAAAAGATAAAATAGATTCTTTTTTATGTTATACTATATTATAGGATGTGATAATATGGAAAAGATTGAACATGCGCGAAAATTTTGTGAGGAAGTGAGAAAACTTGCTCTAGAATATCATGTTCCTTTCTTTGTTGTAACGGATGGTGCTAGTGCAACGAATAATAATGGGTGTGAAGCAGTTAGACATGCGAGAAATGCCCAAATTGAGTGGGAAAAAGAACATGGTTTTGATCCTTATGAAGATTGGGGAAAAATGAGTTATCAATTAGAGGAATCTACAGAAGAGGATATAGAGACATTAAAGAGGCATAAATTTGCATCTGTTTTTTCCTATGCTAAAGATTTAACCAATGAAGAAAAGGAAAAAATAGAGAATTATGTGAATGAAGAGATTCCAAAACAAATAGGGAAATCACAAATGATAAAAAAGGGAAATGAAACGATAGGGTCCCTCTTTGTTCGCCCTTATGAAGATGGGGTCTTACTTGATGAAATTTATCTAGAAGAAGAGTGGAGAGATAAGGGAATTGGAACTAAACTTATTAAGCAAGTTATTTCTGAAAATCAAATCGTATATTTATTTGTCTATCAGGAAAATGAAAAAGCCATTTCTTTATATAAAAGATTAGATTTTAAAGTGATAGAAGAAACAAAAGAGAGATTCTTAATGAAGTATGAATGATTATTATTGGTTTTCTTTGCATTCTTCTAGTTTTCTGTTATAATATCGGGCAGGTGATTTAAATGACAGAAATAGAAAGAGCAAGAGAGTTTGTAGATAATTTAGAATATGCAGAAGAAATGATTTTTGAAAGTGTGATAGGATTAAATGAGGGATATCCTATAGGAGATGCAAAAAAGAAAATTGTAGGGGTTGAAAGAAATTGTCAGATAAGAAGACTAGATACAAGTTATTTAACAGAAAACCCTTATATTAAAAATATACATATCGATGAATGGCGAATGGCAAATGTCTATTTGACAAATCAAGAAGTTTATGAGGCCTATAAAACCTATAATTATAGTGAGCGTAAAAGAGATGCAAAAACATTAACTACATTGTATGATTTTTGTTATTTTAAAGAAAACATTCCTATTCCATCTTTAGGGACTGTTTTTCCTCCAGATAAATGGATGGGTGTTGAACCAAGTGAGATAAATTCCTTTTCTTCTTTTATTGAAGAAGCAAGTGGAAGAGTATTATTAATGGGCTGTGGATTAGGCTATGTAGCCTACATGTTATCTTTAAAAGAAGAAGTTGAAGAAGTTACGATAATTGAATTAAATCCTTATATTAAGAAAATGTTTGAAACTTATTTAAAGCCACAAATGAATCGTAAGATTAGTATTTTTGAGGGCGATGCTCTTGCATTTTTAGAACATGAAAATTTATCGATGTATTCTTATTGTAGTGTAGATATATGGCATGGAGCTATGGATATGTTTCCCATCTATTTAAAATGTTTACGTTTGGAAGAAAGACACCCTAATACAAAGTTTCACTATTGGCTAGAAGATGATTTACATAGAGCAATGGAAACTTTGTGGATTTTATTAACAGAGCAATACCTAAATGGAAAACTAAAAACAACAAAATCAGATATTTTTATGGATATTTTAAAGACACAGCCTGTTGAAAGTATAGAAGAGATAAGAAGTTTTCTCTTAAGTGAGAAAAGGCCACTCATTAAAGATTGGGTTTTAAATCATTCTCGTGAAGTTTCTGAGCAACAGGACATTAATAAAAGTATTAAAACTTTAAGAGGCTATAAATAATTTTTAGAGATATTTTATGAAGTCACTTTATTCATAGAATATCCTTTTTTATTCCCTAAAGCACTTTTATCTATGGTATAATGAAGTATAGAAAGTGTAGAAAATGAGGACCAATAATGAATCAGAAAGAGAATGTGATGCTTTTAAATCATGTTGATGTTGGCATAAGTAAGATTGAATTAAATAAATCAGACTTATGTATTGTCGATAAATCTTTAAAATATAGTTTTCATGTAAATGTGTACTACAATTGGAAAGATATCAATCTTATAAAGGTTGGAGAGACAAAGAAAATTGACTTTAATGAATATTGTCTATCGGAAAACGATGAATCTGCATTAATTTGGCCAGATACTTGTTCCGTTCTAAAAATAAGTGAAGATTTAATTTGCTTTTATCTGAACTTTGGTGATTTACGTAATAAAGTAGACTTTATGAATAAAAGACAGTGCTTTGATATGGAGATTACTTCACTTGAAGTAAAGGTGTATATCGATTATAGAGATGCGAAGAATGGTTCTATTATCTATGAATATTAGAAAAACAAGGTGTAATAAAAGGAGGAAAACTTCATGAATATATATGTAACTTCTTATGGATTAGATAGTCGATATCAAGATTATATGAATAGTTATAAAGATATTATCAAAGTTCTCAAAGGAAAAAGAGTAGCCATACTTCCCAATGTGAAATTGGCAAGTGATACTAGAATGGATGCCAAAACGGCTTTGGAAGAACTTTCAAAAAATGAGGTTGTTTCCAAAATCATCGATTTAGAAGTAGACTCCTTAAACTTAGAAGAGTATAATGCTTTATATTTGAGTGGTGGAGAACCAAAACGACTAATGGACGCGATTATTAATTCAGGAAATTTAGAGAAAATAAAATGCTTTATAGATGATGGTGGAATTGTAATAGGTCAATCTGCTGGAGCAATGATATTTAACAAAGAGTATTTAGATACTACAACGGGAGATTTACTTGTAATGGGAAATGGCTTTGATTATTTTGATAAAATCATTGTTCCTCATTATGATCATCTGCCAGAAGAAATATTGGATAAATTACCTGATAATATTTTGAAAGTTAGGGACACAGATAATTTGTATAAACTAAAGTAAGCCTTTATAAAATAGGGTAAGAAGGTGCTTGCATGGAACATAAATTAGAAACAATATCAAA
>CAZWKF010000018.1:7526-17346 GCA_964634785.1 uncultured Muribaculaceae bacterium | reverse complement strand
CCAAGCCCACAGGCAACTTTCATGCCCTAGTTTTAACACATGCGTGTCGCACCAAGAAAACTGCCGTAAGGGCAGTCTATAAAACATAGGGTGCTCACGAAACGTGTGTTCCTACATTTATTCTATGATAAAACAACTCTTTTTACAAGTAGCATTTTTCTACTTATCTAAGTTCCAATCGATTTCTTTAATTCCTTTACTCTTTAAAAATGCATTACATTTCGAAAAAGGCTTACTTCCAAAGAAACCGTACCTAGCACTGAAAGGTGATGGATGTGCGCTTTCAATAACATAATGATTTGGATTTGTAATAAATGCTTTTTTGGATTTAGCAAAGTTTCCCCAAAGGATAAAGACAACGGGTTCTTCTCTGGCATTTAATACTTTAATAATATAGTCAGTAAAAAGAGCCCACCCTAAATCTTTATGAGAATTTGGGGTATCTTTAACAACGGTAAGTGTACTATTTAATAATAATACACCTTCTTTTGCCCACTTTGTTAAATCTCCAGTTGTAGCTGGTGGGATTCCCAAATCACTTTCTAATTCTTTATAAATATTTTGCAAACTTGGAGGAAGTTTAATTCCCTCTTGTACGGAAAAGGATAGTCCATGAGCTTCCCCTTCTCCATGATATGGATCTTGCCCCATAATCACAACTTTAACCTCATGATATGGTGTCAATTTTAAAGCATTAAAAACGTTTTCTCTTTTGGGATAAATCGTCTTTTCTGCATATTCCGAATCAATTTTATGCATAAATTTTTTAAAGCCATCACTTTCCCATATGACAGACAAAATATTATCCCAGTCATTTCCAATCATTGCGACACTTCCTTTACTTGTGATAAGTTTCATTATTGTTAATTTTAAATCCTCGATAAATTTGTTCTAGTAAAATGGCACGAAATAAACCATGAGGAAATGTATTTTTACCAAATGAGATTTTCTTATTGGCACGATTGCTTACTTTTTCATCTAATCCTTCAGATGCTCCAATAATAAAGGTAATATTTGCATAATACATCAACCATTCATCTATATTTTTGGCAAATTCTACAGAACTTAATTGCTCGCCATTAATTTCTAAGGTAATCACAAAAGATTGTTCACGTATATGTTTTAATAGAAGTTCTCCCTCTTCCTCTTTGTGGCTATCTTTTATTTCAATAATTTCCAATTTATGATACTTATTTATTCTTTTAGAGTAATCATTTATCATATCTCGTAAATATTGCTCTTTTATTTTCCCTACACATAAAATCGTAATCATACTTCTACACAATCCGTTCTTTCTCTTTGTTTAGCAATGACAATATTATTAAAATCTACATGATTTTCTTCTAAACTCTCTTTTACAGTTTCCAAAGCAAGTTCAGGATCATTATTCTCTTTTGAAAGATGAGCAAGAACCACTTCTTTTGTATTGGGTCCAATAAGCCTACTAAGGTAAAAACCAGCTTGTCCATTCGATAAGTGACCAACATCACTGGAGATACGTGCTCTTAACCAAGCAGGATATTTCCCATGCATTAATAGTTCTATATCGTGATTACTTTCAAAGACATAAAGAGAATGATTATATAGCTTATCAAAAAGTTTATAATTGATATAGCCTGTATCTGTAACATAGACAAAGGAAGATTCTCCTTCTCTTATAATATAACCACGACTTCCTGGAGCATCATGACTTGTCTTAAAGCTTTCGATAACTGCATCTCCTAAATGAATGGGTGTATCATCAAAGACAAGATATGGATAGCCCTCAAGAAATTCAAGTTCACTTATCATTTGAGGATCTAGGCATATCATGGGTGTATTTTTTTTAAAGAATGTTTTCATAGCACCTGTATGGTCTGAATGCGTATGAGTAATAAGAACACAATCGATTTGACTTGGCAAAACATTGAGTTCTGATAATTGGCTTACAATGTATTTATTATTCATTCCTAAATCAATTAATATTTTCTTATGTTTTGTCTGAATTAAGGTACAGTTTCCCTCAGAGCCACTAGCTAAGACTGAAACTAACATCCGTATACTTCCTTACTACATGGGTCAACAACTTGTCCACCACGGTAAGGTTCACCCTTATAAACACCTAAGTGTAAGTGTGTTCCTGTACATGATCCCGTACAACCCATGCCGCCAATCTTTTGCTCTTTGGATATCTCTTGTCCCTCTTTTACGTTAATTCTAGATAAGTGCATGTAGATGGTATACCATCCATCACGATGGTTTATCGTTACTGACAATCCTTCATTCTTATTCTTATCATAGTTTACTTTTGTGACAACACCACTCTTGACCGCATAGATAGGTGATCCATGTCCATTAGAAATGGCAATATCAATACCTTGGTGTTGTCTACCCCAACGCCATTTATAACGTGATGTAATATAAAACGGTGTTAATGTTGGCCAACTCCATGTTTCATTTCCTGTATTCTCATAAGGAACCCAGTGGGCCTGTTCTCTTTTTGAACCTCTAGTCACAATTTCATCTATAGGCGCAATTAATTCTTCAGCATTGGAGATATCTAACGATTGAATTTCACCATTAATGTATTTAATCTCTTGTGTAAGTCTTGAAAGACCATTTTTTCCCTCTTGAGTAACTTCTCGATAACTCGTATATTTAGAACTATCTTTTACTGTTTTGCTCTTAAAAGGAACACTTTCATCTTTGATAACGGTCGTTCGATAGACAACACGAACAAGTGGTTTAATTAAGCCTACATTGATCTCTTCTCCGGCACTTAAAAGAACACTCCCTGATGGATATTGAGGATTGGCTATTAGAAGTTCTTCAATGTTCAAACTATTCGCATCGGCAATTTTTTCTAAGTCTTCTCCCTCTTTGGTAATATAACTCTTTTGTTTTTCTAATGTACCAAATAATAGGTAACGAGAAAGAGTATCGGCATCTTGAAAAATGTATTCCTCTGTGGATACTAAATCCTTTTTTACAGTAATCGTCTCTTCAAAGTAGACAGAATTAATCATTTCTCCAACATCAGTAATTTCCACTTGAGTTTTATTTTCATAATCTTTTAAGTTCTCTTTTCCAATAAAAGCTGAAGCCACTTTATATAAAGCCTCTTTCATAATATCCTTTTCTTTAAGATAAACACTGACTGGTGGCCCCGGTTCAATAACATCCCCATCATTTTGAATTTGTTTTTCTGTATATTTAATGGTTGCTACATATCCTTCAATGGTAAAGGGTTCAATATCTTTAATATCATTATAGATAGATTCGGCAGAAACCATATCTTTATTATAGGTATATATTTTTTCAATATCTAAACCATTTGGTGGATAAACTTGGTTAACCTCGTATGCCTCTTTAATCTCTTTTTGTTCGGTATCAATTAAATTATATAATTCATTCTTTGATTGGATAAGGCCAATTTTATTTCCATTCAAATAGACTTGATAACCTTCTACAGGGGTACCTTCCATGCGCTTATCTGTTCCTACAAAGAACATTACACCAGCTAATAATACGGTTATAAAAAATTCTAGTATTTTACCTTTCATTTCATCACCTTAATTCTCTTGTACATTTTTTACATAGTTTCTAAAGTTGCTAATATTCTTTTCAAACAATAATTCAATTGTTCCTGTTGCCCCACTTCTGTGTTTTCCTACAATAAGTTCAGAAATAGAAATATTGTTTTCCTCTTGTCCCATCTGTTTGTTGTAATAATCATCACGATAAAGGAAAGCTACAATATCGGCATCTTGCTCGATAGAACCTGATTCACGTAAATCTGACATAATTGGTCGTTTATTTTCACGAGCCTCAACATTACGAGAAAGTTGGGACAAAGCAATAACAGGTACCTTTAATTCCATCGCCATAGTCTTTAAACTACGAGAGATATCGGATACCTCTTGTTGACGGTTATTTCCATATCCAGGACCACCACTGATCAATTGTAAGTAGTCAATAACGACAAGTCCTATTCCTTTTCCTTGAGAATCTAATCGACGACACTTGGCTCTGATTTCCCCAATCGTTATACCCGGTGTATCTTCAATATAGATAGGCGCATCAGCAAGTTCACTCATCGCTTCATTGACTTTCTTCCAATCTTCATGAGCAAGTTTCCCAGTACGTAGCTTTGTTCCCTCAACAGCTCCTTGAGAGGAAATCATACGAAACATGAGTTGTTCTGCTGACATCTCTAAATTGAATAAAGCGACACTTTTGCCACTTGTTAAAGCAGCATTCACAGCAATATTTAAAGCAAAAGCAGTTTTACCCATGGCAGGTCTTGCAGCGATAATAATAAGTTCACTTCCATGAAGTCCACTCGTCATCTTATCAAAGTCATAAAAACCTGTTGCAATTCCTGTAACCTCTTGGTTATTCTTTGATAAGGTTTCCAATTGTTCTCTTGCTGACTTCACGACTTCAGCACTTGATTTAAATTCTCCTGCTTTTCTAGCTTTTGTTACCGAAAAAATCTGTTTTTCAGCATTTTCAACAACACTTCCTGTTTCGCCACTTTCATCTCTTGCTGTATCTTCTATATTCTCACAGACACTGATTAGTTTTCTTCTTAAAGCTTTATCACGAATAATCGTAATGTACGTATCGACATTAGATGCAGAAACAACAGAGTCAATAACATCACTTACATATTCATAGCCTCCAATGGTGTTAAGAGGTGTTGTCTTTTCGATTTCATTTCTAAGAATTGTCGAATCCATTGGTTCATGACGTTTATAAATCTCTGTCATGGCACTGAAGATTGTGGCATTTTTTTTATCATAAAACATGTCTGAAGTTAACTCTTCGGTTAATTTTTCAAGAGCAACACTTGATAAATAAGCACAACCTAAAGCATTCATCTCAGCTTCGAGATTTTTAGGTTCGTCTCTTTTAATTTCAGGCATATTCTCACTTCCTTTATTCTGTCACGACTCTTATTTCAGCTATCACTTTTTTATGGAGATTCACTTTGACGAGATGTGTTCCTAGTGAATCAATAGTATGATCACTTTCAATCATTTTTTTATCAATATCATATCCTAATTTTTTTAGTTCATCAGCAATTTGTTTATTGGAAATCGTTCCAAACATTCTACCATCTTTGCTGGTTTTTACCTTAAATTTAATTGTCTCTTTTTCTATTTTTTTCTTCTTTTCTTCACATTCTTTTATAAGAGCTTCTTCTCTTTCTTCTCGTGTTTTTAAATCATGTTCTAATTTCTTTCGATTTTGTTCATTATAAGGAACCGCTAGCCCTTTATTAATCAAGAAGTTATTGGCATAGCCATCAGAAACATTGATTACTTGGTCTTTCTTTCCTTGCTTTTTTACATCAGCTAGCAAAATTACTTTCATTATAAAATCACTTTCTTTCTTTATTTGTTATTATATCAAAAATGGGAGTAAATTGCAGTAAAAATCGTTAAATAAAAAAAGGAAATGAATTTCCTATAAGGTCTTATTGTTTTCTGGTTGCTTTATTTTAAATAGTAAACAATCGCCTTCTTCAAAAGATTCTGAAGGTATTTCGATGTTTCCATAAAATTCGGATACTAATTCAAAAGTTTTGAACAATCTTTTCGTCTTATTTTCACTGATAATATTCTCTTTATTATAAAATCTTTCGTATTCATCTTTATCATGATTGTATCGATCAATCAAAGCATCAGTTGCTTCCATATTTTCTATTCGTTCTAATAGTTCAGGACTGTAGGCATCTATTCTTCTTTTGGCCTTTTCTCCTAAATTTTGATGAAACTTATAATTATATACTTGTAATAAAGGAACTTTAATACAGGTAATTCCTTTCGCTTTTAAAAGATCTATCGCGATTTTTAAAGCGATAATAGAATCAGCTGAAACATATTTATTTCGAAGTCTTCTTTTATAAGGTTTCAAACTCTCCTCTACTTCTTCATTGCGGTTGTATTTATCTAATCTTTGAATCCCATAAATATAACAAGTAGGTTCTTCTTCCATTGCAAGTCCATAATGAATGACAGGGAGAGAGTAACATTTATAGAGTGTAAATAAATCACTTTTATTCTCTTTATCTTCTATTTTTAGACGAATGGAAAGATGCCGATTTGTTTCAAAACAATTTTCATTAGGAGCATTTTCAAAGCTGACTTCAAATTCTCCTATTCTTCCTATTACAGTATCCCTCGTCTTAAATTTATAATCATTTTTAATAAAAGCAATTTGTCTTTTTAGAAATGTAAAAACATCCTCTATGTCAGTCGGTCCCATTCGAAGCCATAGACTATGTAATAAATCAGTAGAATGAATAACGTTATCATCTGAGTTTTGTTCAAAAGCAGTGATTACCTCATAAAGCAAGCGAAAGAATTCTTTATAATCAGGAATGCGAATATAAATGTCACCCTCTTTTGGAGAAGTCCATTCCTTTCTTAACTTTTCAAGTAAAGAGAATATTCCATCAAATTCAGATACCATTATGGTTCGATTGGAAATATATGTACCTAGATTTAAAAGAATCGCCTTTCTCTCTTCTCTTAAAGTATTCAAATAAGCCATGATTTTATCACAATCTTCTTCTTTGAAGGAAAATTTTAGAAAATTCATAACATACTTTTCACTATAAAAATCAGGAATACATCTCAAAAAGAAATATTTTAACATCTCTTGTTCTTCAAATGTCAACTCCATTATTATCCACCTTTTCATCCATTATAACATACCAGAAAAAAATGCAGAATATAATCTACATTTTTTTAGGAATATATTTATATTTTTTAGGATTTGATGTCCCTAAAGCATTTTGTATAGTCGCTGTTCCTAGTTCTTTTGAATAGTTATATAAAACGCCTTGGAACTCTGCATTCTTTGCTTCTACTCTTTGTTCGCCATCTCTTAATTCAGCCATGTTTGTTTTTGTAATTTCCAATTGACTTTCAATAGCACTTTGAATTGTATCAATAACATATTCAATCGTTTCGTGTTCATAAGTTGGTCTTCCAACCATGTATGTTGAATCTACAACTAAATCACGAATTATATCAGCATTAGCTTTCGCAATATTCTGTGTTAACTCTTGCCCCTTTTTTAAAAGATCAGCTGATTTTCTTCCTTCTTCAGCAAGAAGCCTTAAATGAATACCTTGTTGCCATTGTGGCATACTCTCTGTAATAAGATTGTTAATTCCCTTAGCGATATTTTTAAAAGTTTTTTGCGCTAGTCTTATTTCTATAGCCAACGTTGTAGCAAAATCCTTCATCGTGTTAAAATTAATAATCTTTTGTTCTAAGTCATTTATATTTTCAGAAAAATCTGTAACTTTTTGCGCCTCAAAGCTGTCATTAGATGCTTGAGCATGCGCTAATTTTGCTGGAAGTTCTGCCCTCCCTTTTTCAAGATTTCTTTTAGCTCCTTCAATGTATTTAAGAAGTAAATTACGATATTCTTGATTGTATTCATACATTCTATCCATTTCGGCAATTGCCATTGAAAGCCAATCTTTTTTCTCTGAAAATTTTGCTTCTGTATCCGTTAAAATTGTATCCATCGAAGCAAAAGAAATTTCTGTTTTGACTGCTGTTTCTTGACCGAAATGTTTTACCTTTTTTCCCAAACGAGCAATTAGATTTTTTGGTAGCTTTTCTTCATCAAGAGGCTCAACTTTTAACTTGGCATAAATATCAAGCAACTCTTTTTCAATCTCTCCTAAATCGCTTGAGCGATACTTTTTTAAAGTATCCGATGAAAAGTTTCCATAAGATTTCATGAAATCAACACCATATTCTATAATGGAATTACTCTTATTAAAATCAATAAGACTTGCTAATTCAGCTATTTCTCTTTCATCTTGTTCACTAAATACAGGAGCAGGAATTTGCATTTCTGTTTCTTGTGACTGTAATACTGGCATATTTTTCTTTTCTATATCAGTCATTTATATTCCCTCTTTCTTAAATACCTATTATACCTTATTTTTTCTCTATTTCAATCTTTTTTTCAACTTGATAACATCTTTAAGTTTTAAACATTCTAAAGTCGTTTCAAAATCCTCATAAATGTCTTTACCATGAATCATATACCGCATTGGTTCACTTTCCTTTTTAAAACGGTCTTTTCTTTCAATTGTATAGCCAGGACGAATTCCAAGAAGACGTGGATTTCCTAAATAGATGTCTCCCTTTTTTAAAGGAAGTGTTGGTTTTATTTCGTCAAATTCTTTTGCTCGTCCATAGGATGACTGTAAATGTTTTGCTACTTTCATATCAAAGGGTGTCGCTTCAATAAGACGCATAATTGCTCTTCTCGGAAATTCAACACGTGTTAAAGGGCCAATGCACTTTGATTCATTAAAAGGCATATTAGCACTTTTTAAAATAATCTTTACGAGCATTTCTTCTATGTAATCATCATTTTTTGCCTCTAATCCTGCAATACCAATAATATTAACAGAAACACCTGACAGTTCTAATTCTCTAATAATTTCTAAAGCAATAATTCCCCGATTGATATTTTCTTTTTCCGTCACATCAGAGGAGAGCAAGAGTTGAATATAAAAATTAATAAAGCTTCTTGTCTCTTGATAAACTGTCTTTCGCATACATTTTGCCTCTCCTGCCAAATAGGCATTTATATCGACATATCCCCCATCATAACTTAAAACGGTCGTTTCATTGATTTCTTCTATGGGGCGATAAAAAGAGATATTTTTAATTTGACTCATTCTGCGATATTCAGGATATTGAGTGTGATAGCCATTAATTAAATGGTCAAAAGTCTCCTCTAACGTATCTGTTCCATAAGCAAGTAAGGTACTTTCAGAAGCTCTTTTAAACCGTGTAAATATTTTATCATTGATGGGAGCTTCTCTTGTATATTTTACAAACGAAGATATAGAGGGAAAATAATAATCAAAATGGCGATGTCCTTCTTTATCTTCGTATATTTTTAAACAGTCTCTCATAATTTTTTCTCTACTAAGGATGCAAATTCATGTACCAATTTCTTCGTTTTTGCATCACTTTTATTTTCCATATATTTTGTAATTGAACTTAGATAGTCATCAGATTTTGGCTCAATAAACATTCTCTCTAAAATCTTTTCTTCACTGCGAATATTTTGATTTAAGTCAAAGGCTAGATTTGTCACATGTGCTGTTGAGATTTGTCCACGAACTTGATCATCTTGTTCCGTCCAATAATCTTTGACAGCTTTACGATATAAAGTGATGAAGGAAAACCATTCAGGATAGTCTTTTAAAATAGCTTGCTCATATTTCGTATCATAATCGATCGGAATATATTCAACTCGACGAATCGTTCCTTCATCCAATTTAGCTCTTGTATTATAGGCACTTGTAGCACCCATACCAGAAGTATTACCAGCCACAATAACACGGAAGTTTGGGTGTCTTTTGACACTTCCTACAACTGGGAAAGAATAAGAATCTCTTAAACCATCCATAAAAGGATGAAGTTTTATCGTTGATTTAGCAGAACCATTATCAATTTCATCGTAATAGGCAATATGGCCTAAACGATAACAGTCATAAATCTTAGAACGTGAATATCCTCCATTTGCTGTATTTCCTCCACTGACTTCAAATTTATCATCAATGTAATCTACAGGTACAAAGGGAACAGGAAAGAAATCTTCAAGTTGTTTAATGAGTGTTGATTTCCCTGCACCTGTTGGTCCATATAGATAAATCGTTCGATTAGCTAAGATAGCATAGAGACAATCTTCTAAGCGATCGTTATAAATGATACCCTTCTCCTCTTGTTTTATCTTTATTTTCATCAAGTCTTGATATCTTTCTTTAAAAGGAATATTTGGATCAAAA
>CAZWKF010000018.1:4982-7426 GCA_964634785.1 uncultured Muribaculaceae bacterium | reverse complement strand
CTTTATTTTCATCAAGTCTTGATATCTTTCTTTAAAAGGAATATTTGGATCAAAACAAGGGAGTATTTCTGGTATTTCAGTTTCTTCTTTGGTAAAGATCTCTCCTTGAAAAGTAATCGGTGTATTTGGAAGAATAATCTTTTCTGTAGTTCCTTTTTCTACTGTTCCTATTGAAACAAGTTCTTTGATTTTACTAAAGTCAATATCATCAGACCCAAGTAATGATTTTTCGATATTTTTTAAGCCATCTTCCAGCTTTTTTTCAAGTTCAGCTTTTAATTTTCGTAGTTCATCCAGATCTTCGATAGAAGCTTTTACATTTGTAGAGACAGAAGAAAGTTCATGCGCTTCCTCTTTCATCTTTTCAAGAGTTTGATTGGCAATATCCAATGCTTTTCTCTCAGCAGAATGCCCAAGTTCGCGTTCTAAAGCTACTTCAGCATTCCGAAGTTTTGCTAAGCACTCAATATAATAGGCTTGCAGTTCTTCTTGCCTCTTTTTAACAGAGTCATCAAGACTCTCTTCAAAGTTACTTAATTTTTCATCAATGGATTTATCGATAACTTGAGCTTCTGTTTTAAAATTGGCTAAGTCTTGCATCAATGAAGCAATCTCTTTTTTAGCATTTTGTAAATCCTCAATTGGTTTTGCCGCTTCTTTGATAATCGCTTGCCATTTAGCAAGTGTTTTTTCATCTAGTTCATCATATAGACCAATCTTTTTCTTAGCAAGTCCGATAATTTCATCTATTGTCTTTTGGTAATTTCCACTCATCTCTGCATGATTAGCAAAGTATAAAAGATAAGCACAGTAGTCCATATCGCCAACGGCATAAATGGCAATGTTCGTAAATAAATCAATCAATGTTTTCTTATCATTAAATGGATAACCCTTATAGAGTAAAACTTCCATAACGGCAATATAATATGCCGGATTTTCAAAGAAAGGAATACACTCTTTTAGAATAGCGCCTTTTTCATAAAGCCCACCTGCTTTATATAATTTGTTAAATAAAGACGTATACCCCTTTAGATTGTGATAAATACCTTCACCCTCATCGTAGATTTTCTTAAAGTCTCTTATCTTCAAAACAGGATTATTTAAAATTGTCTCTACAAAATCTAAATAGTCCTCTTCACTTCCAAAGTAATTCATTTCAGGATGCACTTGTATTTCCCTCATATGTTCAATAATAGAAGTCGCTGACTCCGTCTTTGCAAATGTCTCTAGTTGTTCAAATCTTGTACTATTTTCTTGATTTTCTTCTTTGTCTTTTAAAAAAGGTAATTTAAATTTATTTCCCATTTTAATGCTTCCTTTCTAAACACAAACGTATCACGCGTTCATCCAAACTCTTTAATTCCTCTGTCATTCCTTGTTGTGGAGTTATCTCTTCTTCACCATCTTTCAAAGTCGCTTTAATATCGATAATTTGATATTGGTTATCGATATCATATTCTTGAATAAAAGCAAAGTTATCACTTATCTCATATTCTTCATACCCCCGATAGGATGTATAGACTGGACATTTTATCTCGTCCACCAAACGCCACTTTTCTCTTAATCGTAGAGTCTTTTTAAATTCTTTGGTGTCTAACTGATATTCAACATCTTTTATATTTTCTTCCTCTTTTACTAAAATAGTGAACTCTGGCGAAATAGCATAAGCCATACGATCTCCTTCAGGATTTCCCTTGCATTCTTCGCGATTAAAGTAACTTGGGTGATGATCATATATCACTTCTACTTGGTGAATTGGACTTTCATCCATTTCATAAAGGATTTTTCCAGAAAGAGACGTAGCATTTCCTCTAAAATAAATAGCTACCCCAGCTTCTGTATATTTAATTTTAAGATGAAGAGAAGTCCCTAAAATATTTCCAATCTCAAGAGCAATTTCGTTTTCGCTTTTCTTACTATATTTTAAAGGTAAGATAACTGTTCCACCTTTTGTTTCCACAAACATATGGAAAAAGGTGCGATTTCCTTTTATCTCGCCAAAACGAGTAACCTCTATCCCATTACAGCCAAATACAACGGCAAGTGTTTCTTGGATAAAAGCACTAAAGAATTGCAATTCATTCTTTTGATATTCTATTTTTTCAACAGGTAATAATGAAGATTTTAGCTTTTGGTGTTCCCTATTTTCTTTTAAAAGATTAATCACTTCTGGATTTAATACGAGTATTCTGCGTTTTTCGCATTCATCAAAATAAGCAGTTGCAAGAGAGGAAAGAAAGATTAAAAAGTGAGGATGATGATTATCTAAGGTAATGGTCCTAGTTTCTGTTGTAGCAGAGATAATAAGAGAGTCTTGTTCTTTTAAAAGGAAAGCATGGATACTTTTTAAGTTTCTTATTTGTCTAATTTGTATTTCTTCTTCATCCATCTTGTAATACTCCATTTAAAATCCCTCGCAGTTAGGTTCTATCATAGCAAAACAT
>CAZWKF010000018.1:0-4882 GCA_964634785.1 uncultured Muribaculaceae bacterium | reverse complement strand
CTTGTAATACTCCATTTAAAATCCCTCGCAGTTAGGTTCTATCATAGCAAAACATTATCGTATTTTCAATAGAAAAATAGTAATTACAATGAAATATAGACTTTTTTAAAAAGTATCTATTTCTCATAAAAATACATATTTTTCATATGCTTATCATATAATATTTATATAATATTATTGACATATTGTTTGATTAATGCTATTATACAGTTTAAAAGGAGATGAAAATTATGGCAAGTTCTACAACTGCAATAAGTGTTCAAATTGACACACAAGATAAAGAACAAGTAACCGAAATATTACAAAAACTCGGCGTTACCATGAGTGGATTAATCAACATGACAATAAAACAAGTTATTATGCGTGGGGGAATTCCCTTTGAATTATCTATCCCTAAAAAGGGAAATGAATTATTACATTATTATACAAAGGAAGAATTAGATAGTTTATCCAAAGAGCTTAACTATATGGAAACTCATCTAGATGAATATAAAAGTTACGACAATATAGCCGATTTAAAAAAGGATTTACTATCTGATGACGAACTATAAAATAAAATATTCTAAGGATTTTAAGAAATCTTTAAAAAAAGTGTTAAAGCAGAGGAAAAACATCGATAAACTATTGGCTATAGTAGATTTACTTTCAAAGAGGCAACCCTTAGCACCAAAACATAAAGATCATGCATTATATAATGATAAAAGCTTTAAGAATTGTAGAGATTGTCATATTGAATCTGATTGGATTCTTATTTACAAATATCTAGAAGATGAACTAATTTTATTATTGGTAAGTACAGGAAGTCATAGTGAAGTATTAAATAAGTAATACTTCTTTTTTATTGCAAAAGAAAAGAAGAAAGTTATGTTCTTCTTTCATATATTAAAACGGATTTTCATTTAATCGATTAATGTCAAAATAATAACCAACTTCTTCATAATTTTCATCACCAATTGTAGCTATCTTTTCTTCTACAACTTTTCCACCTAACTCTTCATAAAAAGTACGCGCATTTTGATTGTCTTTAAAACACCAAACAATCATATTATGTTTATTCTGACTCTCTAATTCTTTTGCGGTCTCTTTAAAAAGCGAAGTTCCAATTCCTTGATTTAGATATTCTGGTTTAATATAAAGGCTCACTAACTCAGCATCATACTTTTCTATTTTAGGATTAAAACATGAGTACCCCAATATTTCATTATTTTTAACAGCTACTAAAACTAGGTCTTTGTATTCTTCAAAAGAGGCAATGTATCTTTCTGTCTGCTCCTCATAATTGAGTTTCTTTAGATATTTAGAAGAGACTATATTGTCATAAGCATTTCGCCATCCGTCTACTTTGATCTTAGCCATTTGGCTTTGATCTTCTAAGCGATTTTTACGAATAATATACTCATCTTTAGGGGTTAGTTTTTCTAAGGATAAATGCATTTGTTTTAGCGCATTAATCGTGATACTTTCATCTAATGCATATGTAATTCTACCTACTAATTCATCTTTATATGGCCAGCTAATAGATTGCCCTACTAAGAATCTTATACGTCCCGTCTTATAAAAGAACTTTAATAAATCTTTTTCTGAATTAATTATATTTCCTTTATATTTCATTCCTTTAATTTTAGTAAAATCAAGGATACAGAAAAATCCCGCATCAGGTATTAAGTTTTTAGGAAAAGTAACATAAGGAAGCCCTGTTAATAATTTGTTTGTAAGTTCTTCATCTTCAACAACATTTAAAACGATTTCTTTTATTTTAGTATGAAGACTTCTATCAGATACTCCAATTCCATCTACTAAGGCTTTTAACAAATTGTATTTAAAATAGTATATACTCCTTAATTCAGTAAAGTATTCTTGATAAACACGTTCCCTTTCTTCACTCGTATTAAAGGCTCCAGCTAAGGCTTGTCCTACAATATCTGGAGCAGAATCCATTCCTTGGAAAATACGATTGATGAGTTCCCGAATGATGATTTCATCGGCTACGACAAAGCCAGCTCTTAAAGAAGCCATTCCATAACTTTTTGATAACCCAAATAGGGAAATCGTATTTCTAAAATAACCGGGGATTGTGGCAATCGGTTTGGCTACATTTTCTTCATCAAATGCGAGATCACGATAAACTAAATCATCGATAATAAAGACGCCTCTTTTTTCACAAACTTCGGCAATCTCTGTAAGTAAAGTGGTGTCTTTTTCACTCATAATTTTTCCTGTTGGATTGCTTGGATTCATATTTAAGAATGCAGTAACTCGAGGAACATATCCTTTACGACGATGATACACTTTTTGTAAGGAATCATTAATTTCATCAATCTTATTTGCTAACTTTTCGGGATTTACAAGCCAGTTATCATGTTCATCTAAGTCAAGAATTTCAACTTCAGCTCCTGCACGTTCAGCACGTATCGTAAATAAACCATAGTTTGGGCCCGGAACAATAATGACATCCCCTGGCTTTGAAATAATATCGACAATCATATTAAAAGCAATCGATGTTGAAGGTAAGAAGGTCAAATTATGAACTGTTAACCCTTTTTCATCAATATCTTCATAGGCATAAGGTTGATTGTTTATAAAACCTAGTTTTTCAACATAATCAAGAAGAATAGCGCGAAGTTCATCATCCCCTTCTGTATAGGGATATTTATACATCTTTTTAGAATCTAATGAAGCTTTCATGCGTTCAATCGATAATGGAAAAGGCTTAAAGTTTGTAGGATTTCCATTTCCTAAATCAATATCGGGAATTGTCGTAATATTTTCATCACGCACTTCGTATCCATAAAAATCAATGGCATCAGCAATCGCTTGTACCGTTGGATTAAAATACTCTCCGTCTAGTCTTTTTCCAATATCAGGTAAACCAAATCTTCTTTCTCCAAGCTTCGGATTTTCTCGTAATAATCGATCTATTGCACTCGACTTTTTTAACATATGCTTCTCTCCTTTAAATAAAATTCATTATGATATTTAATAAAATAATAAGTATAAAGATAATGCCCACAATCTTTGAAGGTTTAGATATATAAGCAAAAGGGATACTACGATTTATTAGACTCTCCTCATGATTTCCTACTTCACTACATTTAAGTCCTATACTTTTTATTTGAGATAAATCTTGATTACTTAAAAAGTAAGCCCCTACGACATTATCATAATCGATGTATTGGATATCTTTAGGAAGTTTTAAAACGAGTAAACACAATGATATATCTCCAATCGCTCCAATAAGATTAAAGATAGCAAGAACAAATAAGATATCAAGAGGTACCACTATCCAAATAAGAATAGGAAGTATAGTTAAAAATATTAGGGGAAATAATAAAGAAACTAAACTCCCTGTTTTGGAAATTTCTTCTTGACACATGGCATAAAAGACACCCTTTTCTAACATAATGCCAAACTTTATATGCTTTTTATCCTTAACAAAAAGGGAAAAACCAATCCCATGAAAAACTTCATGGAGAAACAAATAGAAAATCAGTATAATCCAAAAGAAGAATGCCGAATTAAAAGGCAAAAGCGTATTGATATTCATATCTAAGAATGCAAAAAGAACAAAAGCAAAAATAAACAATACGATACATAGGATATTCATTAGAGTCATACTTAATTCAAATTTATAATACTTTTTCATTCAATCTCTCCTCTTTAAAAATTTTACTATTGAATTTTCACAGCTACATTTTTTACATTTGCATCTTTCAAAGTTAGTGATTTCATAATCTTTATGCCATCAGACATTCTCTTTTGATATTCCATTTGTTCGGAAAGATATGTGTCTCCAATATGTATTTCTAAATCTTCATTTATAGAAGAAATATATCTTAAATATTCGCTCACTTTTTCTAAAGAATCATTTCCCATAAGAAGGACGTTTACGGTATTTAAACAAGTATAGTCTTCTGTTGCTTTTGTCTTTTTAATATAAATTGCTAAAAGTTTTAACCACTCATGATATAAAGTGAGTCCCTCTTCACTTAATTCAAGTAGAGGTTTAACAGAATCATTTCTTTTAAAAAGCGAAAGGAAATAAAATGAAAATAGGCATTTATAGTAAGAAATCATTTTCTTATTCTTACACTTTTCTAATTCACTTATGATATAACGCATATAGTCAAGTAAATCTTCATTCCCTGCATTATACTCATCTATACAAGATGACATACAAGAAAATTCACTACCGAGTTCTTTATTGATTATAATCATGATGTCACCCTTTCATGGCTAGTATACCATAGATAAATGAATTTTAGAATATTTATTGAATTACAGAATAAACTGTGATAGAATAATCTTGTCGTTGGACATAGGGGATTAGTTAAATGGTATAATAGGAGTCTCCAAAACTTTAGTTGGGAGTTCGATTCTCTCATCCCCTGCCATTTATGATATAATCCAAATATTAACTATTTGGTTTTTTTATTATATTAATGGTAATAGGCGACTAGTATGAGGTGTTCTAAATGAGCGAAATAGACAAAAAGAGTTTAGAAAAAGCGAAAGACCTATTTTCTAGTCACCTTATTGAAACATTCGAAGTAGGTACTACAAAAGGTTTACAACAAATTCATTATCATTTATTTGAAGGATTATATGACTTTGCTGGAGTTATTCGAAAAGAAAATATTTCAAAAGGGAACTTTAGATTTGCAAACTCTTTGTATTTAGAAGATATTTTAAAAAAAATTGAAACAATGCCAGAAACAACTATAGAAGAGATTGTTGATAAATATGTAGAAATGAACATTGCTCATCCATTCTTAGAGGGAAATGGCAGATCTACAAGAATTTGGTTAGATTTAATATTAAAGAAGAATTTAAATAAAATCGTGAATTGGGAGAATATTGATAAAAGATTATATCTTCAATCTAT
>CAZWKF010000017.1:0-18092 GCA_964634785.1 uncultured Muribaculaceae bacterium | reverse complement strand
ATTCGTAAAGTTGATAAAACAGAAAACTAGAATCAGGATTCGCCTTCACTCCTCCATCTTGTCCAATATAGGCTTCATATATGTCGTTGTTATCTTCGTCTAACAACCATGCCATAATACTTCCATTTTGACTGTTTGACACATCCCAAGAAAGTATTGCATTACTTGGCACTTGTCTACTATTCATAAAGGTAATCTTCTCTATTGATTTTGGTTTTCCTTCTGCAATCGCTAATTCCAGTAACCCACTCCATAATGTAGTTTTTCCCTTTACCTGTTCTTTCCATTCAGAAATTTCTTTTTGTTTTTCATTATACTCTTTCCATAAATTTTGGCATGCCTCTGATTCTTGTTGCCCATTAGCGCATGCAATCGAATAACCCTTTTCTATTTCAACAGCATATTTATAATATTCTCCATATTTTTTTGTAAAAAATACTTTTTCCACATTCTGAGACCCTTCTTGTTCTAGTTGACCTAAAGCTTTAATTGGAATGGTCATAGCTAAATAATCTTTTTCTGTTTCAATAACATTTCCACCCGCTGCACTTCTTTCCACTGCATTCCCACTTATTTCACATGAGATAGATACACTCATTTCTGTTAGAGGAACTTTTATTACCGTTAAAGTTAGTCTTCCACTTCTTGTCGTTCTTGCTGGTAGTACTCCTGTTGTATCAAATCTATTCTCTACTCTTAAGTATTCATTTCCTCCTACACAGTTCATCACTAAGTTTGCATCATATTGCTTACTTGCATTGGTTACATCATAGTCTAGTACATACTTATCATTTAATCCAGTTAATTCTGTTGTAAATTCGATATGTGTCTTATCTTTGATAATACTTGCATTTTCTGTTCCATTCTCAACTGCTTTACTAAAGTATACATCAAAGTCTCCTGTATTACTTGCTACAAAGGTTTGTCCATTTAAGTATAGTACTGTTGATACACTGGCAAAACCTATTGCCATTAAAGTAATAGCTAATACCATGATCATTTTCTTATTTTTCATATATATCCTACTTTCCTAAAGATAAAGGAATTTTCTTTACTCTCTAATTTATATTTTACACTTTTTTTTTTTTTTTTTTGCACCTCTAAATTAAAAAGTCAAGCCAAAAACTTTAAAATTATACACTTTTACTGTAAACAAAAAATACCATTTTTCAGGTATTTCATTTATTTCGTTAATTTTGTCATTTTAACAGGATAATCAACAACCACATCTGCTTCTGTTGTATCCTTCTTTGTCGTTGCTTTAATAACAAAATGTAGATTATCTAAGTTATCCATAACTTCTTTTGTAAAGAAGTGACTTCCCTTATCCGGTTCAGCAAAGTTCCATGCACTCATCTCTTCAGTAATACTTGCTAAACTATCTTTCTTATCAAGTTCTCTTGCCCTTGTTGCAAGTTCAATGTAGTTGCCCTTTTTATCTACTACATAATACCCCATTTGGAAAGAATAAATCTTTTTATCTTCTCCTACGTATAAAGCAGGTGATGCATAAAAGTAATTCATATCACCATTTGTAAAGTAATGAACATTGACAATTTGTAAATCTTTTTCAACCACTTCTCCTACAAAGATCCGATTCTTTGCATTATAGTTATAAATATAAAGGGTTAACAAAGCACATAAGCATAAAAGAACAATGATTAAAGGTGTAGGACGATTAAAAAAGTTTTTTACCTTTAACCAACCCTTATTCTGTTTCTTTTCTTCCTTTTTTTTCATTATAAACCTCCCTCAACCAGTGACTCTGGTTCTTGTTTTTTTAAAGAAACATTAATGACTGTGTTCGCATCAATCGGTGATCCTGCAGGAATATTCACACTTTCAACATAGCCATAGCCGTCTCCCTCTAAGTTATATTTTACACCCACTAGTTTACAAAAATCAATGACTTCATGGCTACTCCATCCATTCATATCAGGCATTACTAATTTATTTCCATTGGTTACTAAGAAAACTTTGGTCTTTTGACTGATATTCATGCCCTTTTTTGGATATTGTTCAACCACTACATTTCCATCCCCAATGACAACACTTGTAACTCCTTTTGCAGATAAAGAAGCAACACTTGTATCCACTGATTTATTTAAAACATTTGGCACTTCTACAATCTTTGATGGATCTAAGTCACTTACTCTTTCATCTAAGTTTTTATATTTTGCAACACTTTCGACTAATCCTTGAATAACCGAACCAATATCTTTACTTGCTCCTTTAAAGTCTTTAATGGCAATATAGATAATGTATTCAGGATTATCTCTTGGAAATACTCCAGCAAAGGAACGAATATTATTTGTACTTCCTGTTACATATTTTCCATCTTTACTATAGTTTGCTGTACCTGTTTTTCCAATTAAACGGACAGCATCAGTATGATAGACTTTTCCCGTTGCTCTTCCGTCACTCCCATTAACGGTCATATCCATTAACTCGGTAATCTTGTTCACTGTCGAAGTTGAATAGACTTTTTTTACTTCTGTTCGCTTTCCTTGATAGACCACTTTATTCTTATTCGGATCGACAATTTTATCAATGACATAAGGCTTTAAAACGGTTCCATCATTTGTCAAAACAGATAAGGCTTGAATCATTTGAATAGGTGTCGTCATAATTCCTTGTCCATAAGAAGCAGAGGCCACTTCCGAAATATGGTCAATATTGATATCTCCTTTTAATTCCCCTGAAAGTTCAATTCCCGTAAGCGAACCAAATCCCAAATTACTATAAAACTCGATCATATTCTTCTTGGTAATCTGTTCTGATAGTAAAATCGCAGCAACATTGGATGAATAAGTAAATCCAACGTCATACGTAATATCTCCCCATCCTACTTTATTCCAATCATGAATCGTATAATCGCCTACTTTAATCGTTCCTGATTTATAAGTCTTCGAACCATTATATTTTCCAAGTTCCATTGCGGTCATAAAGGAAAATATCTTCATTGTACTCCCTGGTTCAAAAGCATAGGATGTTAAAGGATTGTTATAATCTACAATATTGAGTTTATTGCTATCAAAGGATGGAGAAGATGAACTGCCAATAATGGCGCCTGTCTTAGCATCGGCAACGGTTAACGTAATCCACTCAGGACCAAAATCAGTAAGCTTTTTAACCGCATTATTTAAAAACATCTGTACATGTTGATCAATCGTCAAATAGACATCAAAACCATCTTCTGCAGGTGTCGTATAAGTATATTTTGAATTGGCCATTTGATAACCATAGGCATCTCTTTGATAAGTAATGGTTCCGTTTTTCCCTTTTAAGTAACGATCACAAAAAGCTTCAATGCCAAGTTCTCCTTTGGTATTTCCCTCATCATCTGTTTTAGCATAACCAATAATATAAGAGGCAAAATCGCCACTTGGGTAATATCTTTTCAATGATTTTTCAAATTCAATTCCCGGTAAAGCAAGTTCTTCAATTTTCTTCTTTACCTGTTCCGTAATGCCATTGCCTCCAGGTCCTAAATTGGTTTGATACAAGTTTTTTTGATCTAATAGCTTATAGATATAGTCTTTCGTCATCTTTTTGTTTAAAGGAAGTAAGACTTCCGAAAGTTTTTCGGCTGTTAAATTCTTATCCACAACATGTTTTGGATAACGTTCATCTGTTGTTCTTGTTTCTGATAGCATCGCGATGACATTATACGAATTCATATTTTGTGCTAAATAATGACCATCACTATCTAAAATATTCCCTCTTTTAGCAGTTAAGGTTCTCGTTGCAACACTTCTACTCTCAGCAAGTTTAGCAACATTTGTTCCCTCAACTTCATCTTCTAAGGCAACAACACCTAATTTCACAAAAAAAAGACCAAATAAAAGAACAACACCTAAGATAAAGAAAATATTAATTCTGATTGTATTGTTCGTATATTTCATATGGTACTCTCCTATGTTTCTTTTATAACGATGATATTATCATTATTATAACTTAATCCATAGTCTTTTGCAATATTTTGAATATTTGATAAACTGGCAAGCTCATCGACTTGCATTGAAAGTCCTGCATTGATATTTTCCTGTTCTTCTATTTGTTTTTTTAATTTTTCGACTTCAATGTTTGAACTTGAAAGTATAGCACTCGTGTACACAATGACAATTGGTGTTAGTATCGCCAATATCGCGATAATCATTAAGATTAGCTTTTCCCCTTTTCTAAAATGAATCACGGTTCCTGTTGTTTTTCTCATTTTTTTACACCCTTTCTATTACTCTTAATTTTGCACTTTTACTGCGACTATTTTCCTTCATTTCTTCTTCACTTGGAAGAATTGGTTTTTTGCTTATTAATTTTATCTTTGGCTTATATTCATCAGGGATTATTGGTAAGCCTTTGACTAAATCATTTACTTCACTCATTTTTTTAAAATATTGTTTGACTATACGATCTTCTAAGGAATGGAAGGTAATCACACATATTCTTCCGTTTTTCTTTAGAAGTTCTATTGCCGTTGGTAACGTTTGTTTTAATACATCTAATTCCCCATTGACTTCAATTCGTATGGCTTGAAAGATAACTCTTTCAGGATGCTTTGTTACAGCATATTTTTTAGGTACAGCATTTTGTATAACATTCACTAGCTCCATTGTTTTAGTAATGGGTCTATTTTTTACAATGGCTTTAGCAATGGGTTTTGAAAACTTTTCTTCACCATATTGATAAAAGATACGTACGAGATCGTTTTCACTATAGTTGTTGACAACCTCATAAGCCGACTTTTTTTGTCTCCTGTCCATTCGCATATCGAGGTTTCCATCCCGCATAAAGGAAAATCCTCTCGTCTCATCATCAATTTGTGGTGACGAAAAACCCAAATCGAAGAGTATACCATCGACACTCTCAACACCTAAGTTTTCTAATTCCTCTTTCAAATGTTCAAAATTGCTGTGAATTAAAGTAAAATTATTCCCTATTTCCTGAAGTCTTTTCTGTGTATATTCCAAAGCTTCCTCATCTTGGTCGAATCCATAAAGATGTCCTTTTGAAATTTTCTTTAGAATTTCACTGCTATGCCCTCCATAACCTACGGTGCAATCAACAATGATACTGTCTTCTTTAAGGTTTAAGTTTTCAATACATTCTGTTAGTAAGACACTCTTATGCATTGAAATCACCTGATGTAAATAGATTTTCAGCAATATCGGAAAGTTGATCTTCATTACTTGCTAGGAATTCATCCCAAGCTTCTTTGCCCCATATTTCTAAGCGGTCAGAGACACCAATAATGACACAGTCTTTCGTTATTTTAGCATATTCAGTTAAGGGACTAGGAATACAAACACGACCACTGCGGTCAAATTCACAATTAGCAGCACCAGATAGGAAGAAGCGGTTAAAATTACGTGCATTTTGTTGGGTAAATGGTAAGGTTTTTAGTTTATCAACGATTTTGTTCCATTCCGTTAAGGAATAGACAAAAAGGCATTTGTCTAGTCCGCGAGTTACGATGAAATTCTCGCCAAGAAGTGTACGAAACTTACTTGGTATAACTAGACGATTTTTCTCATCAATTGTATGATGATACTCACCCATTAGCATCTGTAATCCCCCACTTTCTTCCACAATCTACCACTGTCTACACATACTATACTATTTTATGGAGATTTTTTCAATAGTTGAAGACACAAAAAAAGGACATTGACACTTACTTGTCAAGTCTACTTTTATTTTCTTTTAAAGTGTTTTATACGTTAGAGGAATCACACTATCGCTTCCTACAAAATTTGCAATAAACTTGTCTTGTTCTTTCGTAATAATAATACCCATTGTTTTATTATGAAAAGGTTCTTTTAGCGTCTCATCTACTACTTTCATATAAAGCTCCACTTGCCCTTTATCTTCTTTTTGTAACTTTCTCACCTTTAGTTCAACAACGATAAAACAATTTAATTTCACATTAAATAAAAGGATATCGATAAAGTAGTCTCTTCTCCCATAAGTTAACTTATATTGATTTCCAATCAAAGCAAATCCTTCTCCCAACTGCGAAAAGAAGTTTTTAAGTCTTGCAAGTATAATAACTTCTAAATCATGTTCACTTGTTATTCTTTCTCCTTCTTTTAATTCAAATAAAATAGGATTATGAAGATTACTCGTTATACTATATTTGGGATTCAACCCAATAATTTCTATTCTCTCTGGCTTATGTACTAATCTTTCATAAGCATTATTTCTTATTTCTTGTTCCAATTCACGAGATGACATATTTTTAGTTATGCAAAGATTAATGTAATAATTTCGTTTATTCTCCTCTTTAATTGGCAAAAGCATTTTTAAATGAGTCCATGTGAATTCTTGCCGCACTGCGGCAATTTTTGGAAATGTTAAATAAAACTTGCGATATCTAGACATATTTGTATAGTCATATCCCTTCCCATACTTTTCTGTAAATTCTCTCGACCATTTCTTAATGAGTTCATTTCCATACTTCGCACGTTTTTCTCCTCCCTGCGCTTCCACTATAAGTCTTCCGATATTCCAATAGTTTGTTAAAATATCTTGATTTTCTTCTAGTTTTCTTGCTACTTTATTTACTTCATTTCGCTTGATATACTGTTCAATTTCTTGATAATAATTGTTCATAAATGAACCTCTCTTTCTTTTGATAATTGGCTAGTATAGCAAATAATTTGTGAATATTTTGTCGAACTTTGTAGGACAATAAAAAAAGTCATCATTTACGATAACTTATTTTCATTTACCTCTTTGCATCGTTCATCTAATGCTTTAAACAAAGCATTGACCTCCGCTTCTTCTTTTATTCTTGCACCTGATGCAAATTTATGTCCACCACCATTATATTGCTCAGCAACATCATTGATTGTAATTCCTCGACTGCGAATATTAATTTTATAGATTTTGTTCTTTTCATCAAAGGAAGAAAAAGCCCATACTTTTAACTCTTTAATAAAGTTAAGACCATTCACCATATTAGATGCCGTTCCTGAATCTACATCATATTCTTTAATAACAGCCTCATCAATTTTTATATAACCAAAACCATTTTCCGTTATTTTTAAATGATTGATAATATAGGCTTCAAATCTTCTTTCATTAAAATCACGATCATATAGTTTTTCATATATGGAATATAAGTCAAGCTTATATTCTCCTAATAACCTAGCTGCTATATGCAGTGTCTCTTCGGTTGTATAAGAGAGCAAAAAGCGTTCAGAATCGGCAACAATTCCCGTATAAAGAGTTGAGGCAATCTCAGAATTTAATTTCCATTTATTTTTAAAAGCGAGCTCGCAAATAAGTTGACAGGCACTCGAAGAAGATTCATCGACATATTCTAAATCACAAACCACTTCATCACAAGGATGATGATCGATCTTAATCGTATAAACAAAGTTTTCTTTTGTCACACCATCTACTCGATCAAACTTTGGAACGTCTGTTATAATAAGCAAAGCATTTTCTAACTTTGTTTCATCTATTTTATCTAAAGTTCCCATAAATTTAAATCTTGAAACATTGATTCCCACAGCATAAACTTGCTTATTTGGATAGTTAAGTTTAATGAGATCTCTTAAAGCAATGGTCGAACATACAGCATCAGGATCAGGTCCAATGTGTCTAGCAATGACAATAGAGTTGTATTCTTTTATCTTTTTAGCAATCTGTTTTTCTACTTGCATCACTTGAACCAATCCTTTCTATTATTATTCATTGATTAAATCATAGGTATCTAAAGCAATCATTAATTCTTCATCCGTTGGGACAACATAAACAGGAATCTTTGAATCTTCTGTCGATATCTTTCTTAGTTTACCTCTAAAATCATTTGCTTCTGCATCAATTTTTACGCCTAATGAAGAAATACGTTTACCAATCTCTGTACGTGTATCAATACTATTTTCACCAAGACCTGCTGTAAAGACAATCACATCTGCTCCATTTAGAAGGTTATTATACATCGCAATATAGTTTGCCACTCTTTGGCAGAATATATCCTGTGCAAGTCTACATCTTTCATTGCCATTAGCAATACCATCTTCGATATCTCTTGAATCACTACTTACCCCTGAAACGCCTAAGAAACCACTCTTCTTATTTAATTCATTCATCACTTCATCACAAGTCTTATTCTCTTTATTCATAATAAATGGAATAATGGATGGATCCATATCTCCTGAACGGGTTCCCATCATTAAACCTGCAAGTGGAGAAAATCCCATCGAGGTATCCACACTCTTTCCAGCATCAATAGCACAAATACTTGCTCCGCTTCCAATATGGCAAGAAATGACTTTTAAATCAGTTCTTCCCATCACTTCAGAAATCGTCTTATTAATAAAGCGATGTGAAGTTCCATGGAAACCATATTTTCTTACCCCATATTTTGTATACCATTCATATGGAACTGGATAAATAAATTCCGTCTCTTTCATTGTTTGATGGAAAGCCGTATCAAATACAGCTGACATTGGAGTATTTGGCAAAGCTTTTTTAAATGCACGAATACAAGCAAGCATGGCTGGACTATGTAATGGAGCAAGTTCTCCTAGTTCTTCACAATCCTTTATGACTTCATCCGTAATTAAAACACTTTTTCCATACTTTGTTCCCCCATGAACTAGGCGATGTCCAACACCCTTAATCTCATCTAGAGATTCGACAATATGATGATTGATAAGTTCACTCTTTAAACACTCAACAGCATCCATATGATCTTTTAATTCTGTTTCTGTTTTTATCTTTTCACCATTGATTTTGACATTATAGAAACTGTTATCCATTCCTATTCTTTCAAAATACCCACTAATTAATTCTTTTTGTTCTGGAAGTTCAATACAATTAAATTTTAAAGATGAACTACCAGCATTTACTGTTAATATTTTCATTTTATTTTTCACCTCATTGCCATTATATCAAAAAAAAAGGCATTCGCCTATTCTTTTTTTAATTCATTGTTTTTACTTTACTGCGAGGACGAGGCGGGCAGCACCATTCCCAGAAGTTTTACCGTAAAACCTCATGAAATTGAACTGCCTCGAACTGGAGCTACCGTCGATAACACCGTCTTGACCGAACCAAGGATACGACGAGTCAACGAAGTAGTTATCCTTGATCTACACCTACTGTTCCATCTAGAAAGAAGCTTGTAGATACAGCCGCATATCCAACAGACATTAAAACAATAAGTATAATAGGTAAGAGAAGCTTTTTAGTCATAAAAAATCCCTACTCTCTAGGGTAATTTTACTTTTTTTGTCCATACGTTCGGTATACTTTATAGAATATTATACACTTTTACTGTAAACAAAAAAGAGAATTTATTTTCTCTTACATCTTATTGTTTTATTCTTTTTCGCTAATGCACTTAAATGTTCATTATTTCCAATATCAAAGCCATATAAGTTATTATATTCACTTTGTATTTTCCCATATTCATTTTTTTCTTCTAAAGGAGCACATTTATTTTTCATCTTATCACCCATTACTAGTATGGATAAAAATATAAAAAATTAATCACAAGTATAAAGAGTTCCTGTCTGATTCAAACGATTTTGGTATTCTTCTGGTATTAGAAGATTATCTAATACCAAATGCAATTTAGCAATATCTACACTAGAGGCAGAAAGAGCAGCTGGAGTAAAGACTTTTAAATCTAACGCAATATTTAACGTAATATCAGTAGATGATCCACTTAAACTTGTTGTCATTCCATCTGCATTTAAGTTGTTTATATTAGACGCGGCTGTAAAGACATCAATATCTGCTTCTTTATTCGTATATTGAATCGTCACCTTTTTTATTTGGTTTGTTGAAGTATCTACAGAAAACTGATATAGCGCTCCATTTTGATTACGGCATATCAAAGGTCTTACACTAGTATCCGATCCAAGTGGCTTATATTCCTCTTTTTTTGTAGGTTCCACTAACAAATCTCGATTAAGAAAACCAAACGCTCCAATTCCCGCACATACAACAATCGCGAATATCCACACGACAACCATCTTAGCATTCATACTATCACCTATTATCCATTATAGTAAAAAATGAATGAATTTACAAGATGTTCTGATGTTCTTCTTTTATTCTATTTTCAATTCTTAAAACTTGCTCTTCTTTTACTGCTTTTTTTATGAGTGTTTCATAATCGAAGCTTTTTTCATATTCCTCACATAAATGACGAACGGGATTAATAACAGGATGATCAGGTACAAAGATTGTACAACAATCTTCATAGGGAAGAATACTAGTCTCATACGTTTCAATTTTTTTAGCAATCTCAATAATATCTATTTTATCTAGACAAGCAACTGGCCTGATAACAGGCATGGTAACGACGGCATTTATAGCAGACATACTTGTCAATGTTTGACTCGCCACTTGACCAATTGATTCCCCATTTACAATCACTTTTGCATTGTTGTGGTTTGCAATTTGTTCCGCAATGCGATACATCATTCTTCGCATAATGGTAATCAAATATTCATGAGGGCAATTTTTTAAAATGGCTTCCTGTATTTCTGTAAAGTGTATCACATGCAATTTTACATAGCCTGAATAAGCAGATAACTTTTTGGCAAGTTCAATCACTTTATTCTTAGCAGCTTCACTCGTATGTGGAGGAGAATCAAAATAGATAGCTTCTATTCTTACTCCCCTTTTTAATGCTAAATATCCAGCAACTGGTGAATCAATTCCCCCACTTAGCATCAAAAGACCTTTTCCTAAAGATCCTACTGGATATCCTCCAAGTCCCTTTATTCGATCAAAATAGATATAACTATGTTTCGTTCTAATTTCCACATAGATGGTTACATCTGGATGATGAACATCTACAGAAATTTCTTTTTTATTTTTTAAAACAACTCCTCCTAAGAGTTTACTTATCTCAGGGGAAGTATAGGGATAACTCTTATCACTTCTCTTTGTCTCTACTTTAAACGTTTTAAAGTCCTTCCCTTGAAGTAAATTTGCTAAAGTGGTCTTTATCAATTCTATATCACAATTTTCTAATTCATAGCCAATGGTAATTTCATGAATGCCAAAGATATGAAGTAACTTTTCTTCAATTTCTTCATACTCTTCTTTTTCACTTGTGATAAACATACGCCCTTTATCATAAGTAATATTTGCTCCCATACCTTCTAAAATGCTTTTAATATTTTCTTTTAAAGTACTTATAAAAAAATTAATATTTTCTTTTTTAGTTGTTAACTCTCCATACTTAATCATTAATACTTTCTTCATAAACTCGTTCCTATCTTTTCATTATTTTTTCTTTTTTCTAATTCTTTTAAACTTTTTTTAGGAGTTGGTAAATCTTCAGGCATAACACCACCCAATCTTTTGATAGTATCTCTAACTTCTTTCCCCACTTCATAATGAGTCGCCGTTGCCTTGCTTTCTCCCTCTATATTATCTCTTTTTAATTTTTGCTCAGTTTGAGAAATTCTAAACAAATTAGCTATTAATTCATCGCTACCCATATTATCTAGAATATCCTCTCTATATCTTAAACCTTTTCGTTTGGCAATATCATCTGCTGTTTCTCCGTTATATGATCCTCTATAACCAGCATTATGGAATTAATCAAAGTTTTTAACTCCAGCCTGTTTAGCTGCTTGATTTAAAGAATAATTTCCTTTTTTAGTTAAACTTCTTTGATAAAATCTTTTTTCATCTTCAGTGAGCATACTATAATCTTTTTCAGTGAGCTCTTGCTTTCTTGTTTGTATTGCAAAGTAGTTTTGTCCTAGAGCAACTACTTCTTTATTTGGGTTGGCATTTTGGACAATTAAATAGCATGCGTACCTTGATAATTTGTAGTCATCTATTTTTCTCTTAGCACCTTTGGCTATTTCTATCATTTTACCCACATGGGTAAAATGATCATCAATCAGAAACTTACTTTGTTCACAAGCTACTTTTGCATTCTCTATTACATTTATAAACTTTTGCCATTTTTTATACTCCAAAACTAATTGCAATTCTCTAGCAAGCCAATATTCATTTCCATATTCATCAATATGTTTGATGCTCTCAAATGTTGTTTCATTGTATTCTTTAATATTATTCATTAATCTAATCCCCCTATTTTCTAATGCAACTCCATTTTATCATACAAACGTTCTTACATCAAGTGTTTTATTCTCGTAAAACAAAAAAACAAAAAAAGGCAATTTAGCCTTAATTTTTCTTTGCTTGTAATGTCTTACTGACAATCGATTTCGCTGCTTCTTTAGAAAATGGCTTTTGTAACATATCAACAATGCCGTAATTCGTTATTTTACTAATGCCATCTTTACTATCCTCTCCTGTAATAACAGAAACGGGATATTTGTTAAATAATTGATGTTCTTCAAAATAGTCTAAAACCTCAAAGCCACTTTTAATTGGCATATTTAAATCTAAAAATATCCCCTTTATTGGATAACGTCCAGTTTCAATAGTCTCAATAACCTCTTCTCCGTTAGTTGCAACGATAATTTCATACTCATCTTCTAAGATTTTCTTAAAGAAATTTGTAATAACGGGAGAATCATCGGCAATTAACAGAACATCTTTATCCATCTCTTCTGTTTTTTCTAATTTGGGAATAGGTTCTGTTAAAAGCAAAGTAAAATCTTCTATTTGGTCAACTACTAAAATGATTTCTTCTTTTTCTCTTTTTAAAATCTGTATACTTTTTTTATGAATTGCACTCTTTAAGTGAAAATTTTCAATATCACTTAAAATATTCTCTAGTTCACTTATCTTGCCTGGAACAGAAACACTTAACTTATCGCCAGAATATTTAATTTGATAATACTCTTCCGCTTTTGCATCAATTAAAAAGATATGTGAATATAAAGAAGCAATACGCTCAGGAATGAAAGAAGAAACTTCTTTTATATTCATGTTTATTCCTCCCCTAAATACTGTTTAACTAGATTGATAATGCGATTTGCTTCTACAAGTAGATCATTGATATTTTGTGAGACAAATTCGATATTATTTGCTTTGCTTGCCATCTCATGATCATACGATTTGGCTGCTAGTGCATCAAATCCTAAATACTTCGAATCACTTTTCATCGCATGCACTAAGATAGCATAATTTGGCATATCTCCAGCATTGAATGTCGACACAATTTGAGGAATACGCGTCTTCGATTCTTCTAAAAAATCATGTAAAGTCTCATTATATGTCTCCATATCTCCAAGTAGCTCTAATCCCTTTCCTATATCTACACCATTATTTGTCAAAAGTGTGGAATCCATTTTTCTATTATTTGTTACGATTGTTTCGTCCATCTTCTTATCCTCCTCTATCCTACCTTTATTATAACAAAAAAACGCATCTTTCAAGAAAAAAATGCATTTTACTTTACAATTATTCACACCAACTAAAACTCTGATTGGTCTGTTCCATTTCAATTTTCTCTTTAAAAGGATCTCTTAAAACTTTATGAAGAAGACCGTTTCCTTTGGCTACACATTCGTCATAATAATAGAGAATGCCTTCCTCTGTAAGCTCCATTTTTTCATTTCCCAAACTCTTAAACTCATCTATTTCTTTTTGTTCATTTACAAAAAGGGCAAATTCATAAGAAGTCTTTCCATCATTTACTTCATTATAAAACATCAAATAGCCTTTATAGATTCTAAAGTACGCTTTCTCTAAGGAAGCTCCAAGTTGCATATTCGTATATAAGATCATATGATTACATACAACATTTAGATAATAATGATCCTTGTATTTTTCAATAATAAATTCAACATTCTGTTCTCCATAGTGAATGCGAATATTGCTTCCCTCTTGATAATCATATAGGCTTACGACTTCTTCTCCCACTGTAAGGTCATGAAATTGCTTATTTGAAGTATCATAAGTCATTCTTTTTCCCGATAAATAGGTACGATGGCTTATCAAATACTCATAATTTTCATGTGCCCATATATGTCTTATGGAAATGATACAAGTTCCTGTTAAAATAAAAACAAAAATAAGAATAACCATAATTGCCGTATTTTTTAATTTTTCCATAACTGTCTCTCCTATCCTCTTAAATTCATCCTATAATCAGCTTGACTCTTCACAAAGCCAACTTTTTCTAACAAACTTCCCAAATCCATCCCCTCTTTTGATAGACTAATTTCAATTGGACGATTCGTTAAATTCATAATCAAATGTAATAAATCGGTCATAATCTCATCATTTTCCCCATAAAGAATGCTTACGATAATTTTATTCGTAATAAGAGCGAATCTAGCGACTCCTACCACACGTTCCTCTTTATCTCTTGCTACTACGACATTCGCATGTTCAAGAGAAAAATTCTCTTCTTTTCTTTTCTTCATCACATAATTTAAAACATCTTCCCTGCGATCATTAATCTGCACTTTAGAAGAAACATTATAAAGTTGATTTAAAATAGGTGTATGTTCATAATTAATTGTTTCATATAAGAACCCATTTTCTTTTAAAATCTCATCCATCTCTTGATTAAAAGGGCCATTGTCATACAAGCAATAAATTCCCGCATCATCTTGTCTTAAGACATTTAAAGTAAATTGGAGTAACGAGAAAATCTCTTCTTTTTCTGCCCTTCCCTTTTGGATGGTCATATAATATTGATTTTTAATCAAGTTAACGATCATCAAGGAAGTGATTTTCTTTTCTACATTTGCACAAAGAAAACGCGTTCCATGTACTGGATTTAAAAGTTCTTCAAGGGGATAATTGGAAGGAAAAAACTCTTTTAATAAACCATGGTCTTCTCTTGAAAGCACTTTCAACAATTTAATCCCTCCTCATCATACATTCATTCTATCAAATATCTCCTTTTTTGTCTATCTATTCATATTTTTTTTCATCTGGGGCATACTAGAAATGGTGGTAAAAATGAAAAAATGGAAATATGCCTTATTAGGCCTTATACTATTGAGCCCAAGTCCAGTGCTTGCTTATTCAGATTATATTATTGCAAGTGGCGAAAATATTGGAATTGAAGTGCAATCAAAGGGAATCTTAGTCGTAGGATTTTATAAAATTGATGGAAAACTCAATAAAAATAGTCTTTCTATTGGGGATACAATCTTAAAAGTCGAAGATAAAGACGTAAGTACAATCGATGAACTTGTTCGGGTAATTGATCAAAAACACAAAGATGGTGTTGTGAAACTTACGATAAAACACAATACAAAGGAAAAGGAAATTGATTTCCACTTAGTAAAAAGTAATGATATTTATAAGACGGGACTCTATGTAAAAGATTCCATTCAAGGAATTGGAACCCTAACCTATATTGATCCAGAAACTAAAATCTATGGAGCATTAGGGCACGAAATCATTGAAAGTAATTCAAGTAAAAAAATAGAAGTAAAAGATGGATCGATCTTTAAAAGTGTTGTATCAGGAATTGATCGTTCAGTCGATGGAAATCCGGGAACTAAAAATGCCAAATTCTATCAAAGTGAACAATATGGAAACATCGATAAAAATACCATCCATGGTATCTATGGAAATTATACAGAAACAAGGAATGATGAACTTGTTCATGTGGGAAAAGCCGAAGATTTAAAATTAGGTCCCGCTGTTATACGAACGGTTTTAAGCGGAAATGAAGTCAAAGAGTATAGCATTAACATTACAAAAATTGATAAGGAAAATGCGATTAAAAATATTTACTTTGAAATCACGGATAAAGAACTTTTAAATGCCTGTGGCGGAATTGTTCAAGGCATGAGTGGTTCTCCTATCTTACAAGATGGAAAAATTTATGGCGCCGTTACTCATGTAGTTGTTGAAAATGTGAAAACGGGATATGGTGTATTTATTACGACAATGCTAGAAGAAGGCGAAAAAGGAACCGATTAAGTTCCTTTTTTATTTTCTATTTTTTCTACAAACATCTACAAATGCTTCAAATAGGGGATTCATCTCTTCCATTAATTCAGGATGCCATTTAATTCCCATGACAAATTTTTTATTTTGAAGTTCAATTGCCTCTATCGTATCGTCCACTGGACATCGAGCAGTAATCGTGTACTCTTTTATTTCATCTTCAAAGCACACGCCCTTGTGAATGCTATTTACAGGAAATTGTCTCTTTTTTAGGATAGCAAATAGTTTTGAATCTTCCGCAAGAATAACATTATGCGCATAGGGAATAGCATACTTTTGATGAAATGCACTGTCATCAATATGAACAGTTCCTCCTAAAGCTCTTACTAAATTGTTAAAACCTGCACATATACCTAAAAGAGGAATGTCTTTCTTAATACATATTTTGGCAATTTCTTCCTCGTATAAGTGACTCGCAAGTCCACCTTCTAAAATTACACCATCACATTTATCAACAATTGTTTCTAAATCCTTAATTTCTTCTTCTGTTAAAGGATTCTCTTTATGAAAACCTAATCTTTTATTGGGCGGTAAAATACTGATTACTAATGCATTCAGCCTGACTAGACGAACACGTATGTCTTCTACAATTTCAAGATATTGCCACATTTCATCTTCAATACTTGCTTTAGCTACAATTCCAATTAAAGGCTTTCTATTCATCTATTTCAAATTCCTCTAACTCGCCATTTTCTTTTAAAATTTGATTGACTGCATTTGTCGCATTTTTAAGTTTATCATTACATACATTTACAATTTTCATTGCTTCTGTATATTTTTCAATGGTCTTTTCTAAGTCAGTAGTCCCCTGCTCTAACTCTTTTACAATACTCTCTAAATCGGTAATCAACTCTTCAAATTTTTTTTCTGTTATTTTTTCCATTTTATTTCACTCCTTCAACTACAGCGTCTATCTCGCCTTCTAATAGTTTAATATTGATTTTATCCTTTACTTTGACATTTTTACTTGATGTCATAACACGATCCCCAACTTTAGTAATCGAATAGCCTTTAGATAAAACACTTAAAGGATTTAAAAGCTCTAATTTGTTGATCATTAACTCTAAAGTATTTTGAGACGCAACAAATAATTCAAGAGGATGCGTCAGAATATGTTTTTGTTTTAGATTATCAAGTCGTTTGTTCTCTTTATCTAACGTAACACGAATCATTTGATTTAATCTCTGATAAAGGGTATCTAATTTTTGTTCTCGTATTTCAAAAGGTGCTAAAGGATTTGACAAGACATAACTTGTACTTAGTGCACTCAAGTTTCGCTTTAATAATTCTATTTTATTTGTAACACATCCATTTGCTCTTATCTCGATATTGTGTAGATAATTAATTAAATCTACCATATTGGGAACAGCCATCTCAGCAGCTCCTGTTGGCGTTGGGGCTCTTAAATCCGCCACAAAGTCAATGATTGTAAAGTCGGGTTCATGCCCTACAGCAGAGATAATCGGAATCTTTGATGCATAGACAGCACGAGCAACCATCTCTTCATTAAACGCCCATAAGTCTTCAATCGATCCTCCTCCACGTCCAACAATTAAAACATCTAAGTCATATTCTTGGGCCTTTTCAATTTGTCTTACGACATCAAACTTAGCTTCTTCTCCCTGGACTAATGCAGGAAAAAGAATCGTCTCACATAGAGGATATCTTCTTTTAATCGTACTTAAAATATCACGAATAGCTGCGCCCGTTGGTGCGGTTACGATGCCAATGCGATTTGGATACTTAGGAATTGGCTTTTTATGGGAAGCATCAAAAAGCCCTTCGCCCATTAGTTTTTTCTTTAATTCTTCAAACTTTCGGAGTAAATCCCCATTTCCTGCTAAACTCATCTTATCGACATAAACTTGGTACCCTCCATTTGGAACATATACACTGATACGTCCATCGACTAAGACTTCATCACCATCTTTTGGCGTAAAATTAAGTCTTCCTGCACTACCAGCAAACATTACAGCATTAATTCTTGACTCTTCATCTTTTAAGGTAAAATACAAATGCCCTCTTGTATGCCCTTTAAAGTTTGACACTTCACCACGCATATGAACAACTTGACATTCTTCCTTAGAATCTAAAAAGTTCTTAATCGCTTGGTTATATTGACTAACCGAATAATATTTTACTTCTTCATCCATAGAGTTAACTTCTTTCTATCTTTCTCATAAATTCATTTTACTATAAGAACAAGTGTTTGTAAAGAAAAA
>CAZWKF010000016.1:0-18125 GCA_964634785.1 uncultured Muribaculaceae bacterium | reverse complement strand
AATGAAGAAAAGAATAAAAAATAAAATAACTTTACCCCTAACAAAAAAGATGATCCTTCCTGTAATAGCAATAGCTTTTATGGCAGTAGGCTATAGTACCATCTCAACAAGTTTTTTCCTTGATGGAACTTTAGGAATAGAGCAAGGGTTATTTGATGTAAGATTTACGAATGTAACTGTAGGTGGAAAAGACTTAACAAAAGATTCTGTATCAGAAGATGGAAAGAAGTTTACTTATTTAGTAACAGATAACAATAGAGTCACTTATGAAGTAACCAACTTAAGTAAAGATTATGATGTCGAAGTAAATGTGATATGTTCCATAGCACCAGAGACAATAGTATTTAAAAATAACTTTAATAATAAGAGTATATTAATAGCAAGAACAAGTAGAAATGGAAATGTATCAATTACATTACCAGAAATTTCATCAGAAGTAATAACATTAACATGTGTATTAGATATAACAGGATTAGAAAGAACAGAACCAGGGAGTGAAAATATAAAAGCAGAGAAAGTGGATTATTTAAAAGTGGCAGAAACATATTCAAATTCAACTACATATTTTGGGAATACATTAGATAGAAGTAAAGTAGAAAGTATTACATTAAAAGATACCAAGGAAGTGCCTGAAGGAGTAGAATCATGGGATGTATCTAACAGTGGAAATGAAAGCATTTTAGCTTATACATTAGACGAAGATAGCGATTCAATGTTAGAACTTTATATAGGACAAGACTGAGTAGTAAATGTTAATCCAAATTCGTCCAATTTATTTTGTAATTTTACAAATATATCAAGTATCAACGGATTAGAAGATTTAGATACAAGTAATGTAACAGATATGAGTGGTATGTTTAATAATTGCAGGAATCTTACCAGCATAGATGTAAGTCATTTTGACACAAGCAAAGTAACGACTATGTACCTAATGTCTCAGAATTGCCAGTATCTCGCAAGTCTAGAAGTTAGTAGGTGGGATACAAGTAAAGTGACGAATATGAATAGATTGTTCATGTCTTGTTATAGAATTTCTAATCTTGATGTAAGTCACTTTGATACAAGTAGTGTAACAGATATGACATACATGTTTTCTGGATGTAGTCAATTAAAAACAATAGACATTAGTCATTTTGATACCAAGAAAGTTACAAGTATGTGTGCTATGTTTTCAAACTGTCGCTGCACGAGTTTAGATGTTAGTAATTTTATTACAAGTAGTGCAACCGATATATCATCTATGTTTAATCGGTGTGCTGAATTAACAACAATAGATGTGAGTCATTTTGATACAAAAAACGTAACGAATATGAGTCTTATGTTTTATGGTTGTAATAAACTTAAAACTATAGATGTGAGTCATTTTGATACAAGCAAAGTGATAAACATGAATTCTATGTTTCATAGCTGCAGTGCTCTCACTAGTTTAGATTTAAGCAGTTTTAATACAAGTCAAGTAACAACCATGAGTTTTATGTTTTATAATTGTAATAGTTTAACATCATTAAACATAAGTTATTTTGATACAGGTAACGTAAGAGATATGAGTCAAATGTTTTATAAGGCTGAAAAATTAAACACTGTTATCACGATTAAAGGTATAAGATGTAGCCGTTATGAAAAAATGTTTGGGGAATCAGCAATTAATAGCGGAGCAAAAATAACCGTTAATTATACTTCAGATGCATCAGATTTAGTAGATAAAATGATAGCAACTAAGTCAAGTAACTCTAATGTGGTAAAGGGAACAGCTGTTACTTAAATATACGATTACCATCCATTCATCTGATAATATAAAAGTTTATGATTTTACTACAATTACATTATCATAAGTCGAAGAAAGCAAGATAGTTACATTATATTAAAGTGGTTTTTAAAACAAATTCTACTGGAAACTCTTACTATGGATTTAAAGCAACAATAATACCAAATTATGAATAAGAGGGTAATCCCCTTTTTTTTGTTATTTACTAAAACTTACAATCATAGTAAAATGATAATAGGAGAATCGTTATGAAACTATTAAATGATACTGTATTAGAACATATTAGAAAGAAGAATCGTATTATTCGTCTTATTTCCCTAACAATTGGATGTTTTATTGTGGCATTCATGTATAATGCTTTTATTGTTCCTAACAATCTTGTCTATGGAGGAATGGGTGGGCTTGCTATTATTATGCATAATGTATGTGGAATATCTACAACTACATTTTTAAATATTGCGACCATCTCTTTGATTGTGTTGTCTCTCTTTATCATAGGCTTTAAAAAGACAAGCTACTCCATTATCGGGTATGCGGTTTATACCCTAATGATTAATATTACCGCTCCTCTAGTTGGATATCTCAATTTAAATCTAGATAGTTTTTTGTTTTCTATATTCATTTATGGGGTTATCACGGGAATCGGATATGGCTTTATTTATAAAACAGGTTTTAATACTGGAGGGTCTGATACGATTGTTGCTATTGCGCAACACTTTTTTTCATCTCCCGTTGGAAAATTATCGACAATTATAAATGGTATTATTATCTTTATAGGAGCCACCAATTTTGGTATTACAAAATCTCTTTATGCCCTTATCTTTTTAAAACTTACAAATTTTATTTCTGATGCAATTATCTTGGGAATGAGTGATTCTAAAATTTGTTTTATTAAAACAAAGAAAGCTCATGAAGTAGAATCCTATTTAGAAAATGAATTTGAAATTGGTTATACTGTTCTAGAATCGACAAATGGAGTAGGAATTTTCAAAAGACCAATTCTCTTTGTCGTTATCCCAAGTGATCGTTATTATGACTTAAAAAAAGAACTACTGAATATTGATAAGCATATAGAAATAATAATCAATGATTGCTACACCGTGGAAAATGGGCATACAAATCGCTTAATAAAGATATAACTCAATTTACATGAGTCCATAAACATGGTACAATTTAATTAGGGTGAAAATCATGATAGAGAATAATAATATAAGTATGATTGAAACATATGGAGAGATATTAACGGATAAAGAATATGTAACCAATCCAGCGATTGCAAGAGATAAAGAAATTGACCAAATGATACTTGCTCTAATTACACCAGATAAGAGTGCTCTTTTAGTTGGTAAGCCGGGTATTGGTAAAACCGCGTTAGTTGAGGGACTTGCCTATCGCATTCATACGAATCAAGTGCCAGATGTAATAAAGGGTTGGAAAATTATCAAAATTAATCTTCCTGCCTTACTTGGAAAAGTAAATGTGAATGGAACAGAAGTCTCTAAATTGCAACTTTTAATTCAAGAGATTGATAATATTGAAAAAACCATTTTATTTATTGATGAAGTGCATTTGTTGGTAGCCAAAAATAACAGTACATTAGATTTAGACTTTGCCAATATGTTAAAACCATATCTTGATCGTGGAAGAATCTTGATGATTGGGGCTACAACATCAGAAGAATATGAAGCCTACATTTTAAGAGATCGTGCTTTTGTACGTCGCTTTATTAAAATTGATATTGCCGAGTCAGAGGGAGAAGATGTTGTAAAAATTCTGATGGGGACACTTCCAAAGTTTGAGAAAAAGATGAATGTTAGGTTTCCCTATGCGGATTTTCAACAGGAAAGACTTTTTGCTTGGATAGTAGAATATACGAGTGAATATAAGCGCATTTATGAAGTACAAAGTCGATATCCAGATATCTGTTTAACACTTCTTTCAAGCGCATTTAGTTATGCAGTTTTTGAAAATAGTGAAGTAGTATCCTTAAAACACCTCTATTTGGCTATGAAAAATACCAATGCCATCTATGAAGATGCCAAAGAAAAAGCCTTGCTTGATTTTAAAGAAAGATTTCAAGACATGTTAATAAAAGAGGAAATAGCTATAGAATCACTATAAAGCATTGTGGTATAATATTTTCAGGAGGGTTAAAAGATGAAAAAAGCAAAAAAATGGGCAGAGGAATTCTTTTGTTTGGATGAAAAAGAGCAACTAGAGATTGCCAAATTCATTATAGAAGAATTAGAAGTGAATGAGTCTATAAGCAAAGATACAGAGTCTTTTACTTATGACTGCGAGTTATCGGCTAATATAAGAAGTTCTTTAGAAAAGCTAAAAGAGTATTTAGAGGTTAGTATAAGTACGCAAAAGATAAATGAGTTATTTGAAAGAATTTCTTCTTTATCAGATGATAATTTAAGAAAGTTATCTAAAGATATGGCTGGCTTATTAAAAAGTTCAATTAAAAAACAGAAAAAAGCGGAAAAGAAAGAAACGTGTGCAAGAGTAGGACATGATTTTACTCTATGGGAACATAATGAATGGACGACCTTTGAAGACGTAGTAATTGATCATCAACATGTTGATGGTTATCCCATTCCTCACGAAAATTGGACGAAAAAGTGTCGTCGATGTGGTTTTGTTGAAACAACAGAAAAAGAACCTAAAGAAGTAAAAGAAGCACGTATACAAATGGAATTAGAGCAAGAGAGAAAGACCTTACAAAAAAGATTAAATGAAATAAATCAAAAATTAAAATAAACCGAAAGATTCGTAACTCTTACGAATTTTTTTACTGACATTTTCTTTACAAAGCCCTAATTTGTAGTATAATCATTGTTATATAAATAGTTATACTTTATGAATTCATTACGATAATAAAAAGAAGGGAATAATTCAATATGCAAAATATGATTGAAGTAAAAAATTTAACAAAGTATTATAAAAATTTGAAAGCGATAGATGATCTATCGTTTCATGTTAAAGAGGGAGAAATTTTAGGACTTTTAGGACCCAATGGGAGTGGGAAGTCGACAACAATAAATTGTCTTTTATCTCTTCTTCATTATCAAAAGGGAAGTATTAAAATCCTAGGAACTGATATGAAACCAGATGCCTATGAAGTAAAAAAACAGATAGGTGTTGTCTTTCAAGAAGTTGCCGTGTTTGAAGAACTCAATGTCTATGAGAATATTGATTATTTTTGTGGTTTATATATAGAGGATCCAATAAAGCGCCAAAAATGTGTCGAAGAGGCCATTGCCTTAGTTGGACTTGAATCCTATAAAAAGTTTTATCCCAAACAATTATCCGGAGGACTTTTAAGAAGACTTAATATTGCCTGTGGAATCGCTCATAAACCAAAACTTATTTTCTTAGATGAGCCAACTGTTGCTGTCGACCCTCAAAGCCGAAATAACATCTTAGAGGGAATTGAAAAACTGCGTGAACAAGGCGCTACAATTGTCTATACGACACATTATATGGAAGAAGTTGAAATTCTTTGTGATCGCATCATTATTTTAGATAAGGGGCACATCATTGCTGAGGGAACGGCAAGTGAATTAAAAGAACGTGCGAAAATAGAAGAGAAGATTACAGTTGAAGGATTAAAATTAACAAAGGAACAATTTGAAAAGATTAGAAAATTAGAACATGTTGATAAAGTTCGTTTTGTAGAAAATGTTCTTACGATTACCTATACAAGTGGGAAGCATAATATTAGTACTCTCATTGAATTTTTAAGAGAACAAAATATAGCCTATCAAAGTATTTTTTCAGAACGACCAACATTAAATGATGTTTTCCTAAATTTGACAGGAAAGGAATTGAGAGACTGATGTTTTGGCATAATTTTAAATATTCATTAAGGACACTTGCTCGTAGTAAATCTTTGCTTTTTTGGACATTTGCCTTTCCAATTGTATTGGGCTTATTCTTTCATATGGCATTTCAAAATATTGAATCAAATGAAGAATTAAAGATTATCGATATTGGTGTCGTAGATGATGCACAATTTAAGAATCGTCCAGTTTTTAAAGAGGCATTAGATTCTCTAAGTAAAAAGGATGAAAATCAACTATTTTCTATTACATACGAAGAGGAAGAGGTTTTACAAAAACAGTTAGAACAAAAAGAAATATCAGGGTATGTCTCTTTTGGAAAGGAAGAAGTATATATCTTTGTAAATGGCAGTGGTATTAATGAAACAATACTCCGCTATACAATGGATGAGATTACTAATAATGAAAAAATTATAAATGATTATTTAACAAGTGGAGGAGCCTATTTAGGTGCAGACTTTGATAAAGCTCTTTTAATGCAAAACATTATGAAGATAATGGAAGAGAGTGAAGGAAAGACAATCAATGTTTCCAATGAAAACATGAGTTATACGATGATTGAATATTACACGTTAATTGCAATGACTTGTTTATATGGAGGAATCTTTGCTATGGTGATCATGAATAGTAAATTAGCCAATATGAATGCCACAGGAAAAAGAACGGCAATCTCTTCTCTTTCAAAGACAAAACTTGTGATTAGTAGTCTTCTTGCGAGTTATGTTATTCAGTTAGTAGGATTAGCCTTATTATTTATATTTACTATTTTTTGTTTAAAAGTAGACTATGGTACGCATCTTCCATTTGTTGTCTTGCTTGCTCTTGTGGGATCTCTTGCTGGACTTTCCTTAGGGGTTTTTGTCTCGGCAATATTTAAGACAAATGAAAATACGAAGACAGGTATTTTAATTGCCACTACAATGCTTGGTTGTTTCTTATCAGGAATGATGGGAATTACAATGAAGTATATTGTCGATAAAAATGTTCCTATTCTAAATAAGATTAATCCTGCTAGTATGATTACAGATGGCTTTTATTCTCTTTATTACTATGGACCTCATAAACGTTACTTTTTTAATATTTTCTGTATTCTCTTATTTTCAGGACTTATGATTGGTCTTTCTATTAAAGAGATAAGGAGGCAAAAGTATGACAGTATTTAAAACTTTTTGGAAAATTGTAAACCGTTATAAAGGGACTATTATTCTTTATACTGTTTTGCTCGTTGTCTTTGGGGGAATGAATATGAAATCGAATACGCAGATGGATTTCGTAGCAAGTAAACCCGATGTTTATATTCTCAATAAAGATACATCCAATAAAATAACAAATAATCTCATCTCTTATATAGAGAGAAATAGTCACATTATTTCTCTATCTTCAAAGGAAGAAAAGATAAAAGATGCCCTTTTTTATCGTGATGTGAACTATGTCATTTATATCCCTGAACAGTATGGAGACAAGGTATTAAGGGGTGAAAACCCAACACTAGAAATAGAATCGACTGGAGACTATCAAGCGAGCCTTGCAGAGATGATGTTAAACCGTTATTTGAAAGTTCAAAACTTATATCAAAGAATTTCTATGGATGAAGAGGAAATCGTGAATTCAATCAATCAAAGTCTAAAAGAGCAAACGACCATTACTTCTATATCTGCTTTAGATGAAACGGCTTTAACAAATGCTACAAACTATTTCAATTTTGCAAGTTATAGTATACTTGCGGCGATTATTCTTGTGATTGGCTTAGTCTTATCAAGTTTTAATGAACTGACAATAAGAAAACGAACATTGATTAGTCCAATGTCTTATTCTAAGTATAATTATGACCTTCTCATATCAAGCTTAGTGTATGCCTTATGTGCATGGGCCTTATTTTCTCTACTGGGAATCATTTTATTGGGGCATACGATGTTTTCAGTAAGAGGATTATGGTATATGATGAATGCAGGAATATTTACCATTAGTGCATTAGCATTAGGATTACTCATTAGCAATCTTACTAAAAATAAAAATGCTCTTAATGGAATCGTCAATGTTGTCGCCTTGGGATCAGCATTCTTATGTGGGGCTTTTGTTCCTGCTGAATGGTTACCTGACTTTGTTTTAAAAATAGCGCATGTATTGCCAGCCTATTGGTATATTAACACCAATAACCGATTAAAAGAAATAGAGAGTTTATCCCTTATTAACATGAAACCAATTCTTTTTAATCTCTTAATGCTCATTCTATTTACTATTCTTTTTGTTCTTCTTAATAATTATGTGTCAAAAAGAAAACAAAAAATAGCATAATAAAAAATCATTCATTGCTACTGTGAATGATTTTTTTGTGTCTATTACTCCTCTGCTTTTCTTAATTTTCCTGTATAAATAAGAAGTAATATAATGCCTATAAAAATGAGGACAAAACCACCAATCATTAAGTAATTTGTCCATTGTTTCATTGGCTTTTGTTTTTCTTCCTTGATTGTTGTCTCTTCTTGTTTCTCTTTTTCTTTTCTCGTTATCATAAGTTGGTACTGAGTTGCTGTATCATCTTCTGCAGTTACTTTAAAGGAAATATTGTTTTCTCCTACAGTTAATGCTTGTTCATTTACTTCCTCTACTTTTGCTTTTTCATCTGTCGCTTTTATTTTTATGTTTGCTTTTTCTACTTCATAAGGAACTTCCAAAGTATATGTAGTTTTTTCTTTTTCTACAGAAATTAATTTATCATTAATAAGAAGTTCACTTAAAGAAGTATCACTAGATTTATTTAAAGTTGTTGTTAATGTCGAAGTTGTTTTTTTAGTTGTCGTTTTTGTCGTAGTAGAAGCGGTTATCTTTTTAGTCGCCTTAGGAGCACTGTCTAAGTAAATATATCCGATTAAATCACCGGGCTCACTCCAGTAAGAGGCATCGTATTCACAGGCAATAGGCTTGGCATATTGTGTATAGCATTTTTCTTGAGCAGATTGATCGATTTGCATTGCTTTATCCATACATTCTTTAAATTCTTTGTCATTTTCATCGATACAAGTTTTGTCAGAGTGCCATACGTAAATCTTATCACCTTTAACACGCTCTACATAACCAACATGTCCATATTTATCCCATTCCCAAACGACAATCGATTTTGCCTTTGGTGTCTTACTGACTTCAAATCCTGCTTTTTTTGCTGAATTATACCAAGTTCTTGCATTTCCCCATCCGGGTAGATTTACACCTGCTTTATCATGTGCTTGTTGCCATGCATACCATGTACAATTGGTTCCCCATTTCGTTGTTTTCTTATAGGGATTCTTTGCTGCATTTACCGATGGAATAAAAATCATCATCGTGAAAATAATAACAAGTAAAAATATTCTTTTCTTCAAACTCACTCACTCCTTTATAGTATATATACTATTTTCATCATTAGTATAACACTTATTATTTTCATGGACAATAAAAAAAGAAATTGATTAATTCCTTTTCTCTAATATTAGCGTCCACTTTTTTCACTTGGTACATATTGTAACTGTTTTGGAATATCTTTTAGCACATCTTCTTTAATGGTTACTTTTTCACCATATAGAGAGTCAAAGATGTGATTATAATCTTCATCAGTTAGTTCATCAATTCCATTGTTTCTTTTATAAATGACAATACTGATTAGGACTCTTGCAATAAAGCTATCAAATGGATGAATGATAAAATCAAAGACATCTTTAATTCCTTTTATTTTAGATCCTCCAGCATAGTTCAAACTAGAAGGCAAGTAACGGCTAAATATTTGCTTTTTAGCTGAACAATCAAATGCAGTATATTCATGTTCGCATTCATCATAGTAATTCAATAACTCTTCCATATCAAAAATGTCTCCTGTTGAACATGTAATTCCTAGAGTATTTATTTTCTTACTGGATTCTCTGTCAGTTTCTATGGTAATTAAATTCTGCGCTTTTCCCCTTAAATAAATATCTGTATGTAACTTATCAGAATTTACATACATCCCATTATATTCTTTAAATGGAGCAAGCGTCTTAGCATTCCCTATCATGAAAAAAAGATGTGGGATATTTTTAAATGCCTGACCCCCATATACAGGTTCCCCATGTAATTCAGTAGCACCAACCGTTAGTATTTCATATTCTTTTCCAGTTTCAAACTGATAAAGATGTTTGATGATTTCAGTTAATTCTTTGGCATTCAATTCGCCATCTTTAAAGAGGGGGAATTCTCTATGTCGTGCACAGTAAATTTCAAGAGCTTCATGACTTGGGAATCTATCATATAAGACAAATTCTTTATTTCTTTTACTTGTATAAAAATCTTTATAAGATTTGCAGATTTCTGCATAGGTCTTCTGTTCTAAATCATCAACTTTTTGTAGAAATTCATTAGCTTCCCTTCTTCTTTCCTTTAAAGAGGATATCTCTTTTTTTAATCTTGTTATTTTATCCATAATGTCTCCTTTTCTTTGTGTATGTATCTATTTTTATTATATAATCAATTATTTTGATTAGCAATTTAAACTTTAAAATAGTAGCCTTTTACTTTCTCATCGGTTTTTTTGTTTTTCACTTCCTTTTCAATAGATTCAAGTGCATTGATAATACTCATCTGTTTAGTATGTGTACTATTCATGTAGTCTTCTTTTAATTTTTCTTCTCCTCCATATTGATTAACTGTTTCTTCAGAATAAACTCTTAAACATTCAGGTAAATCAAAGTCATTTTGATAAAAGGTAAATAGCAAATCTTCTTCAATTAATACCTTTTCTTTTTGACTATCTAATGAAACAATACTTTCTAAAACTTCCATAATATGCTTTTTGGTCCACTTCATTATATAAAGGGCATCTTTAGGACCTAAATGGTAGACGAGATTTGTAAGGGCATCTTGTATTACCTCTGGGAGAACTTTAAAAACATTTCTCATTTTTTGTTTAAAAGGAAATGTATAGTATTGCCAACTATAATAAAGGGCAATTGCATACATCCATTGATTTATCCATTCACTTTCTCTTTTTAATTGGGCATTCGTATTAAATGGTTTATTTTTCATTTCGTGATAAAAATGGTTTGGCATTTTGAATAATTCATTAGGTAAAAGATAAGCATATATTTCTTTAGGAATTTGTCCCTTAGAATTTAAATGAAATCCTCTATACATAGTCTTTCCTTTATTAAACGTTTCTAACAAATCTAATCCTTGAAAAGAAAGCGGGAATGTCATAACAAATGCCTTTTTATTAAATGGGCCAAATTTTATATCATTTTCTTTAGCATGATTCGATGTAAGCAAATGATGTGAGGCAACTAAAGTAATCGTAGTTGTTAAAAAGTCAACCGTTCTTTCCTTTGGATATGGACTAACCAAAGCGTCTTGTTTAGTTAGATAAGTCTTTTTATCTTTAGGAATACATTCGACTAATTTGATCATAGCAGAACCAAAATTAAGCATTTGTTCATGAATTTCTAAAAGAGTTCCATTGTTTATTTCAGTAACTGTATTAAAACTTTCTTCAAAACCTCTTACTTTTTGTAGGTATTGTTTAAATAGACGACATGGAAGTTCTTCAAGTTTAACACTTTCTAATTCTTTTAGATATTGGTAAGCACATTTAATGGGTTTATGTTCAACCCATAGAGGAAGAGAACGAATATCTTGCCCATATAAACTATTTCTAGCATATTCTAATTCAGAAATATCATGAATGGATATTTTACCCGTGCGGTCAATTGAACGATATAGACATGGAGTATTATCATCATAATAAATAGAAATGATTTGAAAATCTCTTTCTCTGTCATTTTTCTCTTCTTCTTTTATAATTAGTTTTGAAACATCAAAATTGCTCTTTATATATTCTAGAGGATTTTGTCTTGAATGTTTATAGTTATGTACATGAATATTATGACATTCTTTTAAAAGATGAAGATTAACTAACTGACTATGCACATGTACGGGATTTTGTTCTGTATCAACTAAATCCATATAATACTCTCTTTTTTTCTTATATAAACTCAATAATAGAATCATTGTTTCATTCCTCCGCTGTAATCTTCTTTTATAAATTTATTATAGCACATTCATGTAATCTCTAAAATAGAGAATATAAAAAAAGAATTATTTCTTTTTCGCTATAAAATCATAATAATGCCAGTGTGTATTATCCACTTCTCTTGTATACTCCTGTTCTTTCCATTTTATAATTTCATAATCTTTTAATAATTCTAAAACTTCCTCTTTTGTAAATGTTGAAACATTTTCATTTCCTTTATGAAAGCATTTTTCTCCAAAAAGATTAGCAGTAAGAATGCCACCTGAAGGTAAAGCATTAAATATTTTATCCCATAGTTTCCTAAATTTAGATGGAGCACAAAGCAAAAGCAGAAAAGATACAGTCGACTAAGGGTAAATCTAAATCTTCAAATTTCTTCTTTATCATAGTTAAATTTTTGAATTCTTCTTTTGTAATTCGATCTAAAATATATTCTTCATTTAAACTTTCATCGACAGAAATGACTTGCTTTCCTTTTTTTAACATATAGACAGAATCATTTCCGCTTCCACATCCTAAGTCAATAATTGAATTAAATTCCATTTTATTAGCCAAAAAGACAGCTAAATAATTTGGTTTCGTTCGGTACGTTTTCTTTTGGTATTCATTCCAGTTCACTTGATCACCTCTTAAATAGATTTCTTTTAACATACATAAATTATATCAAATTTTAATAACAAAAAAATGTTTAATTTTAAAACTAAACATTTTAATTATGAACAAAGGATCTTTTCTCTTGGTTTATTGATATCATTGCTAGATGAAGATTCTATACTGTCTGTATCAAAAACTTTTTCTTCTACTTCTGTTTCTTCCAAGCCCTTTTCATTAAGTGATTTTTCTTTTAATAAATTTCTATACTCTTCTTCTGAATCAGCTAGATAGAAAGGATTTTTTTCTGCTCCTTTTGCAAAATTAATGTATTCTAAAATAGTTTTATCTTCTAATATATCAGCTTCTATAGAATTCTTTTCTTTTTTTATACTTTCTTTTTTCTCTAATAATTTTGCATATTCCTTTTTCTTTTTATTCTTTTTTACACCTTTTTTCTTCAAATCCTTAATTTCTTTACAATTTTTAAAAGTATATATAAAAGCTTTAATAGGAATTATCATAAGAAGACCACCTACTAAAGAAAGCCCTAAGCCAATATATAAGATCGTCAATTTTGTATAGTTCGTAAAGGCAAGAATTGCAAGCCATAAAATGGGAAGAGCAAAGAGTAATACAAAAAAACCGAGTGGACCATTTATACTATTAGCTTTTTTTAAGTCTTCAAATTTTGCAACATCGTCTAATTTTTCTTGAACTTCGTTTAATTCTGCTTCTTTTGCAATTTTCTGTTCTCTTTTCTTTTCTAAATTATTATTTAATACTTTCTCTGCATATTGAAACATTTTTAATTTCCCCCTTAAAATTTATTTATCTTTTCTTTTTCTGACTTCTTTCCTATATAGCGTTCATTATTTAAAGCTAACTTTCTTTGATATTCACTTGCGATTCGATTATAGGTCTCCATCATTTCATTAGAAATTCCATTTTCTCTAAACCTTTTTTCTAACAATTGAAGCTGAATGGTTAAAGTTAAAAATTCTGATCCTTCAGCGGAAGATGTCAATTTTGTAAAACAAGATTTTAAAGCACCGTTAGCATCATTATGTTGCCTATAATATGTATAGAGTGCCGAAGTGTATCCTAAAGCTTCTGTAACCGCCTGTTCCATATCTAAAGTTATCGCAAAAGATGCAAGAGCATTAATGTCATTGATATCTATTTTTAATCGAGGTCCATTTAGTACTGTTATGTCTTCATATCTGTTTAATGGTACATAAAAGTATTGTGTTTTTGTAGAAAGCTCTTTTTCTAATTCCTCAATTGTTTCAAATTGGGGATATATTCTTGTACCGTTTGACAAGCAAAATGCATCGCCACATTGTATAGAAGTCATTTCTTCTTTTAATGAAAGTTTATTAATTCTATTATCAAGTGTCCTAATAAGCTTATTTAGTTTAACGACTTTCTCTGGAAGATCTTCATCGCTTATTTCTTTAAATTCTACATAATATTCTTGATAAGCACTATTAGCTATATATCTTACTTTTGTAAGCAACTCTCTTGGAACTATTTCTTCATTCTCTAACAAGCCTTCTATGATTTGATTTAGCAACATTATTTTTTCCATAAATTCACATTTCTTCTTTCAATTTCTGGTTCCCTATTGTAGCAAGAAAGTAACTTACTTGCAACTACAAATAATAATTCTTATGATATGATAAAACCTAATAATATGATACATTAACAAGATTCTATTGAAAAAATTATCTTATTATTTTATTCTCCAATTGAATATGTTTTATTTTTTCATCTTCTTCTATTACGTGCGGATTAAGCCCAAAAAATCTATTATCACATTTTTGAGTTGGTTTTCCTGGAATAATAATTTCTTTGTCCATAAGAGGTTCTAAGACGTCTTGATAAATCTTTTGTGGCTTTTTCTTTGGATTTAATCGATTATAAAAAGCAATAAAATCAAAATAAGTTAAAAGGCTTTTCATTGATAGAACATAATATAAAGTTTGCAAATCCCCATCTGTTAATTCAAATCGAGCATTATCTGAAATTCTTTCCATAATATATTCTTTTTCGAGTTCGATTAATACATTTTTTAACATGTAGTTTAAGAAGTAAGTGACATTATGGAATGTTTTACCTTCTCTTATTACTGTACAATATCTATTTTTATCTAATTGAATTGCACGATTAAATATAATATAAGGATAAGCTTCTTTTTTTAGTAAATACCACATAGAAGTCGTTCGTGCTGTACGTCCATTTATGTCATAATAAGGGTGAAGATATACAAAGTAGAAGTGAGCAATTTGTGAACGAATAAAATAATCTGTCATACAAGTGAATTCTGATGAACTATTTAAATATTCGAGTAAGATATCCATTTTTTCATCTAATTCATTTGCATCGACGCCTAAATCAGGTTCTTTTGTAAGAATATCAGAATAAAAAATATAAACGGGATCTTTGCGATAATACTCACCCATATTTGCTAAATCATCTTTGTTTATTAGTTGATCTGAAAGAATTTCATACAACTCTTTTAGGTTATCTTTATTAATTTCTTTATCTTGTAAAATGAACTTGTACCCATGATATAAATTCAAAATTCGGCGTCTTTGTTCTCCATTTAAATGCGCAGTAGGGTGTTTGATAATACTTTTTACTTGCCCTATATCATCTAGGTATCCTTCTATTGTATTGTTTGACTTTATTTCTTGACCAAATAATACTCGTTTAGAAAAATCTCGATTATTCATATAATGGATACCTTCTAAAAACTTTTCTAATTCTTCTTTATATTTATTTAAGTCGTCATCGATTAAATACAGTCTACTTCTTTCTAATGGAAGTGGCAAATATCTTCTACTCTTGATTACTTTCATCCAAAATCCCCCTTAAATTGGGGTATATAATAGCATGAATTTTCTTATTTTTCAAACTGCAACTTAGAAGTAGCCCGATAAACAAAAAAGAGAATAGCAAACTATTCTCTTCTAGATGTTACTGCATTGTATTTACTTTTTGTACCCCTTTTTGGGTGCCTATAGAAACATTCGCTTTGTAATTTTGAACAAAATCTTTGTAGATTACTGGAGCATCTTCAGCTATTTCATCATTTTCACCATTATGAATAGCTTCTAATACAAAAGTTAATTCCGCTTTAAGAATTGCTTCTAATTCTTCCCTTGATAACATAGCTTCCCATTGACTAACAGAGTTGTTTCTAATACTTTTTAATATATTTAGTGCATCAAAATTGTCTAATTCAACAGCTTCTCCAGCTTCTATTTTCTTTATCTTATCTAGGTAAAATTGCTTATATTTGCGTTCAAATGTTTCAAATTTAACTAAGCCAACGACTGATCTATAGTAGTTTAGTTTTTCCTTTGCTTCACTTGATACTTCATATTTCTTATCCGAAACTTTTTTTAAACTATACTCTTCAATTCCAAAATCATAATTTTCATATGTACATCCATTTGCATCAAAATATTCTTTATAATATGGATGTATATAACCTATTCCATTAGAAGTAGATTTTTCTTGTGCTTCTCTTACTTGATATTCGAATCTTTCTGCACAGTAAGCCATTCTTACTTCGTATGGAAGCAATCCGTATTCATCAAGGGATATTAACTTATATTCCTCCAAGAACTTTTTCTTATCGTAAATAAATGGTGTATCTGTTTTTTTCATATTGTTTTCTCCTCTTGAGAATATATTATAATCTTCTTTTTTTCGATTTTCAATAGTTTTTTAGTTAAGTAAAGAGTACATCTAATATGATGGGGCTAATAGGTAAATGAATTTAGAATTTTTAATACTCCCTGTTTGGCATCACCAGATATTGAGACAAAACAATCTAAGTGATAAGAAATGTTATTATAATCAAATCTTATGTCCCATAAAGTTTCTTCATCCCCAAAATGAGCAACTATCGCTTTTGTATCTAATTTTTCTATGTACAATTCCTCTATTGTATTTGCTTGATTATAGGATCTTTTATAGGATTCTTTTGCATATTCAGTTGTAATAGAAATATCAAAGTTACATTTAATGAAATCGTGATGCCAATCATTTCCTTCTTCTGTAATTACATCTGGATGTTCATCAAATACATTTTCTATACCAAAGGAAATGAATGCTATATTATTGTTATTCTTTTCAATATTTTTAACTATGTATTGTGTATTTTTAAAAAGTGAATTTTTTAATAACTTTATATCCAACTTATTCTCCATTTCTTCGTGATTATATCGTTTTTTATCTAAAACAAAATCAGCATTTTGATTTATATGAACTCTTCCTTCACTACTAACCTCCGTAAATAAATACTTTTTATCATCAATCTCTTTTTGTGAAGATTTAATTCTTAATGTATTAAAAAAAAATTTTTTATTTCATCAGCATAAGCTACACCAATGCCAAATAAAATGATAAAAAATATGACAGATATACTCAACATTATCTTTTTTATTTTTTTATTTTTATTATGCATACTCGTAATATTTCTTTGTATTCTATCACTTGTTTCTTTTGAAAAATCTAGTTGATTATATTCTTGTTTAAATCTTTGATTTAAATCATTTTTCATATTTTTAATCCTCCAATTCCTTTCTGAGTAATTCTTTTCCTTTAGATAATCTAACTTTTATAATTGCTTCTGATTTTTTTACTATTTGAGCAATCTCACTAATTTTATAACCTTCATAATAGAATAGAAATAGAGGAATTCTATACTCGTCTTTTATTCCTTTTAAGACTTCTATAAGATTTAGATTGTTTGCTTGCCTTTCTTCAAAGTTCTCCTTGTCTAACCTGCTGTGTTTTTTCTTCCATGATGATTTTAATAAATCTTTCGATTCGTTTATACTTACTCTAAAAAGCCACTTTTTTATCTCTTCATCTGTTAAATCTAAAATTCTATGATTTTTATAGAGTTTATAAAATGTTTTTTGAACAATATCTTCAGCATCATATTGATTAAAAACATAACTATAAGCTAATCTAAAAATAGATATATTAAATTTCAAATAGATTTCTTCAAAATTATTTTTCATCAACTCATCCTTTCATAATAATAACGACAGAACTAATAAAAAAAGTATAATAAAATTAAAAAAAAGAGAATAACTCTCTCTTGTTTCGTTATGTTCTATTTATTTTGATTAGGAGTATTGGCTTGTATAGATAATCTTTTTTGTGTTTCACTTTGTGTTGACTTGCTTAAAAGTAAACTCAATTCTTCAATTCTAGCTAAATTTTTATTTTTATATTTTTTATCTTCTGTAACTTCTTTTCCAAACCAATCTGGACTTACAAACTCTTGGGCTTGTTCCTCAGATTTAAATTCTGTTTCTACAGTAAGTAATCCATCTAAATCATCATGGTATATATCCAACTCTGCAGTTAAATTATCTTCCAATGGTATTTTGTATCTTGTCTTTCTTATTACTCTTCCTTGAACTAAAGAAGAAAGTATATCATAGGCAGTAGTATTGATTTCTGTTTCCAATTCTTCTCTTGTCTGTGTTCCCTCTCCCTTTTTAGTAATGTAACAATTTTTTCCTTTTCTTCTGATTCTAATTTCGGGAATAAAACTAAGATATCCTTGTTCAATTTCATCAAACGGATAATCAGATAAATCAGGTAATTCATTAACTAAGTATTTTTTCTCTATTTCTAACATTATAAAACCTCCTAAAAATATTATTAGTCCACTAATTTAATCAATCGTTTCATAATAATATGAATTTTCAATTCCTTTAAATAACAATTCTAAGCTAAAGTTGTCTGTTAAATTTTTTTCAATTAACATTTTAATTTCTAAACTATTAACAGGGCTTCTTTCCATAGATTGAAGATATAATCTTTTATCAATATTTTCCCAATTAACTTGTTTTTTTAAACT
>CAZWKF010000015.1:0-19107 GCA_964634785.1 uncultured Muribaculaceae bacterium | reverse complement strand
ACACCATTGATTTCTTCTGATTGGAAAATCATTCTTGCTACCCAGAAGAAAATAATATCATATCCCGTTACAAGACAATCATTTGGAAAGTATCTTTCCATATCCTCTGTCTTTTCTGGCCAACCCAATGTTGAAAATGGCCATAAAGCACTTGAGAACCATGTATCTAAGACATCATTATCTTGAACCCAACCTTCTCCTTCAGGAGCAGTCTCGCCAACATAGATTTCCTCATCTTTATACCAAGCAGGAATTCGGTGTCCCCACCATAATTGACGAGAAATACACCAATCAAAACAATTTTCCATCCAATGCGTAAGTGTCTTTTCAAATTTATCTGGAATGAAGTTTACTTTTTCATCCTTTTTTTCTTGTGTCTTTAAAACACGTTCAGCAAGAGTCCCCATTTTAACAAACCATTGTTTCGAAAGATAAGGCTCCACCATTACGCCTGTACGTTCTGAATGACCAACAGAATGTGTCATTGGTTCAATGCTAATTAATAAATCTGCTTCTTTTAAGTCTTTAAGTAAAGCTTCCCTGCAATCTTCACGTGTCAACCCTTCATATTTTCCGGCATGTTCATTCATTGTGGCATCTGGATTCATCACGACAATGCGCTCTAGTTGGTGGCGATTCCCTACTTCAAAGTCATTTGGATCATGGGCAGGTGTAATTTTAACAACTCCTGTACCAAATTCAGGATCTGCATGAATATCAGCAATGACAGGAATCGGCTTTAGAACAATTGGCAAAATGACATTTTTTCCAATATATTTTTTATATCGTTCATCATCAGGATTAACAGCAACAGCGGTATCACCAAATAAAGTCTCCGGTCTTGTTGTTGCTACATCTAAAAATTCATCTGTACCTTCAATGTAATATTTTAGATGGTAGAAAGCCCCTTCTACATCTTTATAGATAACTTCTTCATTTGATAAAGCTGTCATAGCAGCGGGATCCCAGTTGATAATTTTTTCCCCACGATAGATTAGCCCTTTATTATAATAATCGACAAATACTTTTGTAACAGCTTTATTTAATCCTTCATCAAGGGTAAATCTCTCTTTTCGATAGTCAACTGATATTCCCATCTTCGCCCATTGATCACGAATGTTTCCCCCATACTCATGCGTCCAGTCCCAACATGCTTCTAAAAACTTTTCACGACCATACTCATACTTGTCAATTCCTTGGTCTTTTAACTTTTTAACGACTTTTGCTTCCGTTGCAATTGCTGCATGATCCATTCCCGGTAACCAAAGTGTATCAAATCCTTGCATTCTCTTATAACGAACAATGATATCTTGAATCGATACATCTAGAGCGTGACCAATATGTAATTTTCCTGTTACATTTGGTGGCGGAATAACGATACAAAAAGGATCTTTACTAGTATCTCCACAATTGAAGTATCCTGCTTCTTTCCAAATCTTATATTTATTTTCTTCTACTTTTTTAGCATCATATTTTGTCTCTAACATTTTTATTCCTCCTTCATCTTCATTTTATATTGTAATTCTTTTGTTGCTTTTAGTATGCCTTCTTCTTCATTTTGCTTTTGATCTACTCTATAACTTTCTTCCACCAGCGGAACTAAAAGAGAGATGGGAACAAATGAGAAAGTAAGTCCCAATTGATTACAAACCTCAGCCAATTTATACGTTACTTCTTCAGTTAATTCGGAAACGACAAAGTAATATCTTTTCTTTTGTACTTTTCTTTCCTTCTTTAATTTTCCATTCGCATGATTATATTGTAAATATTCCCGACATTGTTCAAAAAGAAATTCCCTATTTCCTTCTTGAATAATTCCTGCTTCTTGCAAAACTTCGCAAATCTGAGAGCCATAATATTCTCCTTGGTTTATATATCGTGGAAAATACATTTGATTATAATCTTCTTTAAAAAAGGTCAATACCTCATGCTGTTTGTTTATAACAAAGTACTTATCAACAATTATTTCCATAGTCATCCTCCTAAATAAAAAACCACGACTCTCCCAAAGGACGAAGAATCGTGGTACCACCTTATTTTATACTCTTAATTCTTAACGCGAATCATTCGTTTACTCTTACTTTTTTCAGAATAACAACTCCCAAGCTACCTTCAAATAGTGCCATTAAGAAAGACTTACAGTCTCTGGTCTTTCCTCCCTTTTAACTTTCCTATTTTACTCCTCTTGTTCTCTGTCTTTTTTTGATAATTCGATTATACTGAATTATAGGAAAAATTTCAAGACTTTATGCCAAAACTTTTTGATTTTCCCCATGTTCTTCGACACGATAACATATTCCTCTAAAATAATCTGCATATATTTTAGAAATCTTTTTACTTATGACGACTTCTCGATCATGGAGAAGTTGTTCAAATAAAGCAAGACATTCTGCCATAATAATTCTTTCTTTTAAATTATCCTCTATCTCTATTCTCTCAAGAGAATAGTAAGTAATTTCTCTTAAAATATTTTCTATTTCATCATATTGTACTAAAAATGAACCCATATTTTTTATACCTGCGATTTCCTTTTTTCCAGAATCTTCTATAATCGTTTCAAATACAAGCGCTTTTGTAATCGCAATAAATTGAATATAGTTTTCTAAACTCTTTATTGCATACTCTTGAACTTCATAGTGGGCATCACTCACTTTAGAAAAAACAGTTTTCTCCCTTACATGATCAGCTCGTTTAATAGAAATCCCATTTATGCGAAAGAAATCATCAAAAATCTTAGGAAGGTATCCTTTTATTTCGATTTCATCTCCAATATTTTGTAAATTATCCAAAAGATTTCCATATAACTTTTTTGTATAAGCTAGTTCCTCTTCATATGGTAATAGTAAGTATTCATCTTGTGTCAATTTATAATTTTTTATATATTCTACTCTATTGTATTTTATCATCTTTATTCTCTCCTAAACAACTTCATTTATTCTACTAAAAATAGTTTATTTTTGTCAATACTTATTTTCTATAAGAAGTTTATGTGAGACTAAAACAAATCACATTCTTCTTCATGATCATTTATCATGCCAATCGCTTGAAGATAAGAATAAATAATCGTCGAGCCAACAAATCTCATCCCCTGTTTTCTTAAATCATCCGATATTTTATCAGAAAGAGACGAAGTCGTATTTGTACCATCACCTTTTATTACATTTCCACCAGTAAAAGACCAAATGTATTGATCAAATGAATCAAACTTCTCCTGAATCTTTATAAACACCTCTGCATTATGAATGGCAGCTTTAATCTTTAATCTATTTCTTACAATTTCATTATTCTTCATTAATTCTTCTATTTTTCTTTCGTCATATTTGGCTATTTTTTTGTAATCAAAGTGATCAAAAGCTTTACGAAATGTTTCTCTTTTATTTAAAATACATTCCCATGATAAACCTGCTTGAAAAGATTCAAGTACCAACATTTCAAAAAGGTATGTATCATCATGGGAAATAACACCCCATTCCTGATCATGATATAGAACATAAAGTGGATTATTTAAATTAACCCAATGACATCTTTTCACTTCTCATTCCTCATTTCTTTTTCAATCCAAACAGTAATGATTTCTACGATATAATCAATCTCTTCTTTGGTAAGTTCCCTATTTCTTGGAATCTTATGCCATTTTTCTAAGCAACCTCGACAACAAGTAGCTGTTGCATGCTCTGCAATAAAAACAGGATGTCCACTAAATGGTGTCTGTTTTCCATCATTTGGAATATTAGCAGGAGCAAGTCTTTTCGTGATAAAGTCATAAGCATGAGATTTTACTTTTTCTAATCCTACTTTTTCAATATATTCAAATTCTTTTTTTCCTAAGTGAAAGCGACTGCGGAATTTAGACTTACTTAAACGTTCAAATAGTTCATCAGATTTATTTTTCCAAATCATACATATACTCCCTTAATGAAAATATTTTATAGTAAACGTTGTATATTTATCAAGTACAGAATTAACACTTATGCTCCCATCTCCCGCTTCAATAATACTCTTAGCTAATGAAAGACCAATACCATATCCCGATGATTCATGCTTTGTTTCACGATAAAAACGTTTAAAGATATGGGGTAAATCTTTCGGATCAATTCCACATCCATAATCAGTAATAAAAATCGTTGTGAAAAGTTTATTTTGTTCATAGGCTATATCAATCATTCCATTCTCCTTAGAATGCTCTATTGCATTTTTGATAATATTTGTTATGGCTTCTACTTGCCATTTAAAATCGCATGTTATCTTACACTTTTCTTTTCCTTTGACTTTAATTTGAATATTCTTTAAATCACATAGAACTGATACATTCTTAATAGCCATATCCAATATTTTGGAAACTTCAGTGTTCTCTTTAGTAAAATTTACAGCGTTCGCATCAATAGAAGATAACTTTAAAATAGCTTGCACAAGAAAGTTTATATTAAAGATTTCTCTTTTGATATCCATTATAAATTCTGTACGGACCCTTTCTTCCATATTGGCATCATCAATAATATTATCAAGCATAATACTAATGGAAGTCAAAGGTGTTTTTAGTTGATGTGAAATGTCCGATAAGGAATCTTTCAAACTCATCTTATCTTGAAGAGAATGATCAGCTGTCTCTCTTAACATGACCATCGTCTTATAAATCTCATTTTGCAAAATGGAAAGATCATCTTCCTCATTTGAAAGAAGTTCTAATTTATAATTCTTGCGATTAATTTCTTCCACATAGTTTGTCAATTGCTTTATTTTTTTATTTCGTTTAGATGCATATAGATGAAATATAAAAAGAACAAAAAGAACAAAAAGAACAAACAATACGCCATTTAAAAGAAATAATTTATTCAATATAATTTGATTACTTTGACTGATAGAATCTGTCTCTAAATTGATTCCATAACTTCTTAAAAGTTCATTTTTTTCTATCTTCTCTTTATTTAAAATTTCAATGATTTTATCTTCATCAACTTCTGGATACTCTTTTTTTATATTGAAGAGAATAGTACTCACTAAATCATTATAATTTTGCTGATAGACGTGTATTCCTAACTTGTTGATGCACACTAAAAGAAGAAAGAAACAAGAAGAAAAAACAATAATTAAAATAGTAAATGCTTTATTTTTCATCGATTCGATACCCAATTCCTTTTAATGTAATAATAATATCTGTTCCTAATTTTTCTCTTATTCTTTTCATATACACCGTAATCGTATTATCATAGACATCATTTCCCGTCCACTCCCAAATATGTTCAATAATACTCTCTCTTGTAACGACTTTATTTAAATTGAGAAATAAAAGTTGTAATATTTTTAGTTCTAAACTCGATAGACTAAGAGGCTCTTCCTTTTTAAATACTTCCATCTTATCCATATCAAAAGTGATGTCTTGGACAGTGACTTTATTCTTTCTATGACTTACAAGAATACGATTGACACGAGCAAGTAATTCTCTTGTTGAAAAGGGTTTCGTAATATAATCCTCAGCTCCCATTTCTAAACCCTTTACAATGTCATCCTCAGAGTCCCTTGCAGTTAAGAACAAAACAGGAGTATTTTTTATAGTTTCTCGATATAAGTCAAACCCATTCCCATCTGGTAAAGAGACATCTAAAATAATGAGGTCAGGTTGATTCTTCTTTAAATAAAGACGCGTATCTTGAACATTCATACAAACATCACAATTGTACTTATTCTGTTCTAAAGCATAGACAAGTCCTTTTATAATACTATGATTATCTTCAACAAGTAAAATTTTCATGTCATCACCTCTTTCATTATAGCATAAAAAGGGAGATGCAACTCTCCTCTTTAAATATTATCATTTCTTATTGTTTCAATCGTATTTTGTCTACTTATCTTTGTAATAGAAAATTTCATAATACAAGTGATAAGGATAAATACCGCAAGTATACTAATCATGATTGCTTGATAAGGAATGACATAACTAAATTCAACATCCCCATTCATAAGGGCTTTAAATATCCAATAAGATAGAAGACAACCTAAAGGAATTCCAATAAGTAATGATTTCATTCCATAAAATAGACTTTCTAAACGAATCATGCGATTAAATTCTCGTTTTGTCATTCCAATGCTTTTTAACATAGCAAACTCACGACTTCTAAGTTCCATATTGGTCGTAATGGTATTGAAAATATTGGTTATTCCAATAAGTGCAATGACCGTAATAAATCCATAAAGGAAAATGGCAACCAAGATATAAAGAGATTTACTTTCTTTAGCTTCTTTTTGATAATTGGTTACATGAGCATTTTCATAGGACTGAAGCATTTTTTCAGCTTCGTCCTGTGCTTTATCGGGATTTTCCATATCAGCATAAATACTAAATGAATCTATCGTATGTAATGTTTTCATATAGGCATCACTTACGACAATAAACTGAGATCCTTGTGCTCTTTCAATGCCAAGAGGTCTTTCATAAGTTATCGAAGCAAGTTCAATATCATAACAAACATCGTTTTGTTCGTTTGATGCCTCTACATTTTTAACTCTTACGATATCTCCTGCTTTATAATCAAACACAGAGATTTCTTTTTTCTTCTCTTTTCCTTTTTCTTGAGTATAAAGAATGGTATCATTGATTAAAATTCCCTTTTGATACACCTCTTCATATTTTAGTCCTAGTTCTTTTAGGTAACGACGATACTCTTCATCTCCTAATGAGATAACACTTACATAGTAATCTTTATCATCTGATAATTCCATATCTTGGTTAAACTCTTTTGTAAATTGAGGATTTAAAAGAGTTGCTCCAAAAGTACTTAAGTACGAATATCGTTTATATCCATCAAGAGATAACAATTGATTTTTTACAGTTTCAATATTCTCTTTTTCTGTATAAACGGACATGTATAAGTTGTAATTCATCTCTCCATATTCCAAACCGACAAGTTTAAAAGCAAGGCTCATGAAGGAAGTTAAGGAGATAAAAATCGCTACACATACGACAATGGAAATAATCGTAGTTCGATACTTTTTGTTATTCCGTTTGATATTTTTATACGAGACATCTCCTCCTACACCAAAGAGTTTCTTTATCATTTTAGGAGATTTAATCTTGTTTGATTTAATCTTTATATCATCATTATTGCGAATCGCCATAATCGGTGATATTTTAGCTGCTTTTTTAGCACTTCTAATAGCAGAGAAATAAATGGTAATGGCACCTAATAATATAGAAACTAGAATAGCCATAAAGGATAACCCAAATGACAAAGCAAACATATCTTCAAAGGCTGAATTTAAAAGATAAGATGTCAAATGGATAAGGATATAGGCAGCAAATATTCCTGAGAAAATACCTAAAGGAATTCCTATTATTCCTAAAATGAAAGCTTCATACAAGACATTTTTCTTAATTTGTTTTCTTGTTGCTCCCACACTTGCAAGCATTCCATATTGCTTGGTTTTCTCTGTAATGGAAATATTAAAACTATTTTTTATACAGTAAACAGAAGTCACGATAATGATAAGAGCAACAATACAGGCAACTGTATATAAAGCATCCATCATACCATTATTAGAAGATCCTCCTTCCATCATAATAAGCGTCGTGTTAGTAGAAAGAATATCATATTTTGCCTTTTCTAAGGCTTTCATAAATTCCGTATTGGCTTTTTCAAGTTCGGCTTCAGAAATATTTCCATAATCGATATGACGTCCTCGATAGTAAGCATCACGATCAACACCAAGAATATCAGCTGTAATATAGTCTTCATTTTTTAACCCTTTTTTCGTATAGCGGACATAGGCATTATAACTTCCATTTTCTACTGTATCTAGACAAGTAATAAACGTATATCCGGGAGCTGAATAATCTTCTAGTCGGTATCCCGGTCTTTCCATAATGCCAACAATCGTATATTCTTTTTGAGTACTCGGTAAAAAAGTCTCTTCTTTTTGATAAGGATTAAACTGATCTAAATCTTCTCCTTCCATTTCTCGTTTTCCAAGACTTAACTGAATTTTATCTCCTACTTTATAATCTACTCGTCCATTGGTTTTTAAATGTTTAGGAATGACAATCTCTTTACTTGTCTTAGGGGTTCTCCCTTCCAAAATATTGATTCCTAAATTGCCTAGTGCTTCATAGTCATAAGCAAGCACATAGGCATAAGGTTTATTTTCATTTTGAATGGCATCAATTTTCGCATAACCTAATGGCTTTGTTAAATACACGGCTTCTATATTGCGGTTGTTTTTGAATTTTCCAATATCTTCTTTAGGGACTCCTTGAAATCCATAATGAAAGTTGCCATTGCGATTTTGCTCATATTGAATCATCGATTTTTGAAAACTGACAACAAGAGTTGCTAAAGCGGTAATTAACGCGACAGAAAGAATAATTCCAATAATCGTAACAATGGTTCTTTTCTTGTTTAGCTTTAAGTTTTGCGCAGTGAGTTTGTTTAAAATGTTCATTCTTAAACCTCCTCAACAATATGCCCATCTTCAATTTTAATAATGCGATCAGCTACAGCCGCAATATCTAAATTATGCGTAATCATAATAATCGTCTGATTGAATTTCTTATTGGACATTTTTAGAAGTTCTACGATTTCATCACTCGCTTTGGAATCCAAATTACCCGTTGGTTCATCAGCTAAGATGATTGCTGGCTTTGTAATCATTGCTCGCCCAATAGAAGTCCTCTGTTGTTGTCCTCCTGATAATTCATTTGGCAAATGTTTCTTTCGCTCCGTAAGACCTAAAGTAGATAGTAAGGTATCTAACTCTGCATCATTTACCTTTCTTCCATCGAGTTCCATCGGTAAAGTGATATTTTCTTCGACATTTAGTATGGGAATTAAATTATAGAATTGATAGATTAATCCCACTTGTCTTCTTCTAAAAATCGCAAGCTTATCATCATTCATCTCATAAATGTCATTTCCATCGATAAATACTTTCCCACTTGTTGGCCTATCAACACCTCCAATTAAATGAAGAAGGGTTGATTTCCCCGAACCACTTGCGCCAACAATCGCCACAAATTCACCTTTTTCTACGGAAAAAGAGACATTATCCAAAGCTTTCACTACATTTTCTCCTTTTCCATAAATCTTTGTTAAATTTTGAACATTTAATATTTCCATATAAACTTTTCCTTTCTTTGTTGCTATTATCATAACAAGTAAAAGTGACATTTAAGTGACAAAGATATTAAAAAAAGAATTATTCTCTTTCCATATTTTCATACGACAATAATTCTCTTATATCTTTTTCTGAAAGGGAACTTAAAATATCTTGGTCTTTTGCATTTTCATCAAGAAGACGTTCTGCAAGTTTCCTTTTCTTATTTTGAAGTTCCAAAATTTTCTCTTCAATCGTTCCTCGACACACTAAATGAAGAACTTCCACAATTTTCTTCTGACCAATACGATGAGCTCGATCCGTCGCTTGATTTTCTGCCTGTGGATTCCACCATAAATCTAGATGAATAACAGTTGTTGCTGAAGCTAAGTTAAGTCCAACTCCTCCAGCTTTCAAAGTAATAAGGAAAACAGCACCTGTATCTCGTTCATTAAATTCTTGTACTCTTTTATCACGATCTTTTGCCGACACACTTCCATCGATAATATAATATGGGATATCGTTTTTCTCTAAAAGATTGGCAACTCGATACAAAGACTTTTTAAATGAAGTAAAGACAAGCACTTTATTTCCATTTAAAACATTTTCGTTTAACGTCATCAAGAGAGTATCAATTTTATTAGAACCTCCATTATAATCTTCATAGATGATTCCCGGATCTATACAAATTTGTCTCAAAGTTGTAAGTAATGATAAAATCATGAAATTTGCTTTTTTAATTCCCTCTATTTTTAACAAATCATCCATCTCTTGTTTTACCCTCTCAAGTTCTGCTGCATATATCTTCTTTTGCATATCCGTCATTTCCACATAGATAGTATTTTCCATCTTTGGTGGTAGTTCTTTAACCACATCAATCTTTTTTCTTCGCATAATAAATGGAGTAATTTGTCTACTTAAACCATCAAGCAATTTATTCGTATCTTCATCAAAATCTTTAATATTGTATTTTGTTTTAAAACGCATAATACTTGACAGATATCCCGGCATAACAAAGTCAAATATACTCCATAATTCTAATGGTGAATTTTCAATAGGAGTACCTGTAAGCGCTATTTTAGTCGTAGCTTTTAAACTCTTAACCGTTTTTGTAATTCCTGCAGTATAATTCTTAATATTTTGAGCTTCATCAATGATGATCGAACCATATTCTATTTTTTTATAAAGTTCAATATCTTCTCTTAACATTCCATAACTTGTAATATAGACGCTTTTATCTTCTGAATTCTCAAATAATTCTCTTCTTTTGTCTCGTGTACCTGAAAGAATGACTTTTTCTATCTCAGGAGCAAACTTTGTAAATTCATGTCCCCAGTTATAAACAAGGGCTGTTGGCACGACAATTAATATTTTATTCGTCTTATCATCAAGTAAAAGTTGTTTAATATAATAAATGGTCTGTAAAGTTTTTCCAAGCCCCATCTCATCTGCTAAGACACCACCAAATCCCGTCTTATGAATATTATAAAGCCATTTAACTCCTGTCAATTGGTAATCCCTTAAGACCTTCAAAGAATCCTCAGGTATTGTCAAAGCCGAATCTTTATATTGATAAAAATGATCAATAAATTGGTTAAAGAGATTATTCGTTGTTACATGTTTATAATGACTCTTTAAACTGTCTAGATAAATAGCACGATACTTTTGAATTTCTCCCTTCCCGTTTATGATGTCTTCATCACTGATTTCCATCTCATTGGAAATATTTTCTAACTCCTTTAAGTTTTCATCATCGAGATTTAAGATATCCCCATTTTTTAAACGATAATATTTCTTTTTCAAGCGCATATCTTTAAAAATATTAACTAACTCATCTGATGAAATACCATCTAAATTAAAATCATACGAAAGGATATTATCGGTTCCAATCGAGAATGTACTTGTAACTCCTGTATGATGCTTAATGGTAACTTCTTTTAGTTTTTCCGAAGTAAAGACTTTATATTTTTCTGCTAACTCATCAATCCCATGTTCTAAAAATTCAACTTGATCGATTAAATCCAATAATCGTAACTTTTTGTCTTCCAACTCAAAATGGTGTTCAAGAACAGTCGATAATACTATTTGCTCAAATTCATTATCTCTCACTAACGAAGGAACGACATCAAAAAAATTAACTTTCTTATTGTCATATAGAAAGAATATTTTAGCAATAATTTCATGACTGCCTAAATCAAAATAGAGTTCAACACTAGGAGTATGTGAAATAATAATGTCTTCTCCTACATTTTCATCTAAAGATACTTTCTCTTTGATGAGTTTCAACAAGCCATTCGTAAATAGATGCAAATCTTCCTTTTTCACACTGATTCTTTCGACATCGTTATCCACTAAATCCTGTAACAGCGAACTTTCCTTTTTATTTAAATGATAGATATCTCCTTCAAAGAAGACAAACTCACAATCCTGATCTAAAAAATAAAGACTCTCATTTTTTAAAAACTGTATCAAATATTGATCATTATCTTTTGTAATGGTCGTTTCTAAAGGGAATCCTTCTTTATAATAGTCAATCCTATGCGAATTGATCGTAAAAGGGATCCCTTCAAGAGAGGTGAGCAACTCTTGTAAAGCACTTCGTGCATTGGAGTAATAATTGTGATTGTAATAATCATTTAATGCTTCTATCACTTTTTTATTTGTATCACTTAAATAGAATACGTCAGGCGAATAGGTCAATTCTTTTCCAAATTCGACACTTCCACGTTCATTCTTATAACAGTCATAAAATTTCCTAAATTTATTCCCTAGATTATACATTTTAGTATTCCCAACAGTTGGCTTTACTTCTACTTCATAATGATTTCGATATCTTAAAAGGTTCATCTCCACTTTTACTTTTAATTCTTTTTTTATTTGCGAAGAAGTCGATTCATATCGCTTTAAAAAAATATTTGTGAATAATTCCTCTTTATTTGTAATAGTAAAAATACTTTCAGAAAAGAGATAAAAACAAGCCGCCAAATGTTTACATGAATGTTTACTCTTGAATGCTTCACACGAACAAGAGAGTGAATAAATTTGATTATCGGGTGTCATTTCTATTTTACAAACATAGTACCTATAGGTCGTTTGGGATTCAACGTTAAAGGTATGAACTTTATTCTCACCCCTATATATTTCGGAATCTTTCCTAGAGACATAATAATAAGGATAGTGTTCTCCCTTTTCTATATCTTGTCTTGATAGCCATCTTTGGATTTGCTCTTGATTTAATTTATATACGTTTACCATATTTCTAAAAAGCATATTATACCTCCGTTATATCGTTTTTTCTTTTTCTAAGATAACATAAAAAAAGCAAATAGTCAAACAAATGTTTTATCTTTCTTTTAACCAGACCGCATAAGGCTCTACTAAATCAGCAATGTAAGCTGTTATCTCTTTACTATTTGTTTTTCCCTTATAAGTTCCAAAACACTTATTTACTCTGAAGACAAGTCCTTCACTTAAAGGTTTCCCGTCATTCTTTCCCCCTACGACAACATAATCATCTAATCTGAAGTGCTCTAACTTTCTTATATTTTTAGCGACAAAAGAAAACTCTGCTCCCTGTAACTGAACAGGGGCTTTAAACTTCTTATATAAAAGTCTATCTTCGGTATATTCTTCAATATATCCAATTGTCGATTGATAAGCACTTTTTGTCTCTAGTAAAACAAGTTTTGGTCGTATTCCTAACTGATCTCTTACAAAATTCCTGTGTAGCTAAAGGCCTACAAAAGACACCTGAATATCCCCAATAATGAACACCATTCCCCTTTTCTTCTTCTCTTTTAGACTCTATAATTTCATCTAAACTCATTCCACTATGAGGGCCCACTTTCATTACAATAATATCGTTGATTTCTTCCATATCACACTTATTCCTTTTCTAATTCTTCAATGGCTTTTTCTACCTCATCATCATTTTCTTCGATTTCCAAAGATTCAATTTCTTCCTCTTCTTCTAATTCTACTGACTTCTCTATCTCTTCTTTTGGCATTTCTATTTTAGGGGCAAGCTTTCCCAAATCCATGACTTTCAATTCACTTTGATACTTCTCTAATGCTTCTATTACTTCTTCTCTCTTAGAAGCATCAACAAAATAGACAATACTTGTCTTTGTTACAAAACAAACGACTTTATTCGTGATAACAGCAAAATCAATCAAATGCCAAGGGAGTCCCATCTTTACGCCATCATCTAAGACATCGAGAATTCCCGTTTTACTAAATTGTAATTCTCCTCGATGGCATCTCTTCCGATCCTCAAAATAACTTAAATAAAAAACAGCATAATAGGCAACTATGATACCAATTGAAAGAGAGAAAAGAACTTTTATAATTGTCTCAAAGGAAGTTGGAACAGGAAATAAAATAGAGATAAGAAATAAAACAAATAGAATACCAATAATTTTTAAATACTTCATTCCCTCTTTTGTATAACTATCTATTTTTTTAGACCCTTTTAGTATTTCTTTTTTCTTCATAAGGATTCCCTGAACTTCGTCATAAAAAGAAAAATAGTTATACTCCAAATTATACTTAATTTTCACAAAACTCCACTCCCTTACTTAAAGATTTATTTTATGCTATTATGCTCCTCTAGTCAATCTTTTTCTTCTTCATATTTGGCCATCTTCGCATCATAAATTCATCATTAGCATACGTATCACATAACTCTTCCACGATATTTGTAGCTGGATGTCCCTCACTACGCATACGATAACGCATCATCACACAACCTGTTGTCACACAATCTATAAGTAAAAGTACGATTAAAATATTAGAGACAATGACTCCTATTTTCTTAGGAATCTTTTCAATTATCTTCGATAGGAATGGATAAAGAACTTTTATAAAAAGTACAGTTGCAAATCCCCAAAAGAAACAGAAAAGCAAATTAATTCGACCATTGATATTAAAGGCAAACTTTGAATAATCCCAAAATATAGTTCCAAAGAAGAATTCTGTAAAAACACTACAACCGTATTCAAAGGCTCCTCCCATAATCGTTCCAAAGAAGAAAAGAAATGTATTACTCTTTTTTTGATAACGATGTAAAAGAAATCCTGCTAAAAAGAAAGCAATTCCCCAGACAATGGATATCTGTGAAAATACAAACGAACTTCGACTCATCCAACGATGCATAGAATATCGGCAATAGAAGATCTCACATATATCCCCCATAAAGCCACCTATGAGAAAAATCCAAAAGAGTTTATAAAAACTATTTCCTTCGGCAAAAACCGTACTCTTTTCCTTTTTCACATGTTTTCTTTTTTTGATATTAGGATAGGCATTTTCAAGTCTTTTTAAAATAGAACGAAGAAGAAAGTTTCCAAAACGATTAGTCGCTTCTTCTAATTTATTCTCTTTTATACTCTTTAAAGTAATAAAGGATGTAAAAAAATCAAGTCCAATGATCCCCAGTAAGACAAAAAGAATAATCCCTTTTATAAAGGTATGCATCTGATGGAACAAAGAGACAAATAATGGATTAGCAACAAAGATAAGTAAAACACCTAAGATTCCCCAAAGTATGGAGTATTGAAGGCAAATATACCCATCTAAATTCCAAGGCTTTTTAGAATAATCCCACCATTTTAAATGATTGGTTCGCTCAAGTAATTTCCCAGCGATAAACTCAAGTCCCGTTCCATAAATCATTGAAGTAAAGAAAATCGCCAAAATATGATGACTATCTCCTACTACTAATGTCACAATTAAAGCCGTTAAACCATATAAAATACAAAATGGTCCATTGGTAATTCCACGATTGACGAATCTTTTCTCTTTTATAATAATGGTAATCACTTCTAAAAGCCAGCCTATAAAAGAATAAAGAATAAAAATAAAGATTAAATCTAATACGACTTCATAATTCATAATTCTTCACATCTTCATCATATCATAAGTTTCTAAATATTGCCATTCTTAACTTACAGTGTAAAGTTTACATGGAAAGCATAATTTTTTCCCCCTCGTATGCTATAATAAAGTTAGAAATGAGGTAGATTTAATGAAAAAACATAAAATTCAAAATATTAGAGAACCCGAAAATGAATATGAAAATCAATTGGTAGAAGATTGCCAACATTTTACTAGATCAGCTTTAGTTACAGTCTTAGCTCCAATAATAACAGGATTAGGTACGGCACTTTTAGGCACTGGTATTACACATTTCGAACTAGTTCCAGTAGTTTTAGGTTCCATTACGACTTTAGTAACGTTTGGGGCCGCTGTTAGGCAGTTAAATAATTTATACAACTTATATAATAAAAGAGTCGAAGACGTAGAATGTTTCTTAGATATGCCTGTTGGAGAAGAGATAGAAGGAGCAAAAGTAATATGAGTAATGAAAAAAAATATATTCTCACCATAGATGATAAAGAATACACTTTAGTCGATACATTGGAATTTAATGGAAAGAAGTATGTATATTTAACTGAACTTAAAGACTTTTCCAAATATCTCATTGGTGAACTTATAGATGATGAAGTCATTGAAATCGAAGATCAATCCCTACTCGGTCAAGTTATTCTGGAATTTGCTAAACTTCATAATGACACGGAACTGCCAAATTAAAGAGGATAAAACCTCTTTTTTTATGATTTAATGAAAAAAAAGAGAACATTTGTCGAAGCCTGTCGAAAGCCTTGCAACAAAATAAAAAAGCCATATAATAGCTTTTCAGGAGCACGGATTTCGTAATATTTGTTCATTATAAACTGCCCTTTTCACTTTAAAAATAACTTTTATCGTGCTCCTACATTTTTTAATTCATCAATCATAAGTTGATAATCATCACTTAAAGATATAGCAGAACCAACAACGCAGATATCCACATCGGATACTTTTTTTATGGTTTCTTTATTAATTCCCCCATCAATGGCAATAAGATAAGACAGTTTATTTTCTCTTCTATAGTTCTTTAACTCCTCTATCTTATTTACAGACACTTCTTGTAATGCTTGTCCCCCTTTTCCGGGTTTTACTCCCATAATAAGAACTTGGTTAACTTTATCCAGAACATTTTCAATGTCTTCTACTTTTGTTTCTGGATTAATGGCAATTCCCGCCTTAATACCGGCATTCTTTATTCTTTTGATAAACTCTAGAGTATTTTCTATTTCAGCATGAACAGTAATACAAGCAGGTTTCATCCCCACCAAAACATCGATATAAGAAAGTGGATTTTCAACCATCAAATGGACATCTAATTTCTTATTTGAAAGCGGCAAAATGCTCTTTAATTCCTCTATCGTTAAAAATGTATTTTCGACAAACCTTCCATCCATTACATCAACATGAAGATAATCGGCATCTGTCTTGTTGATTTCAGCAATGGTTTTTTCAATACTCTCCTTATACTTCAAAAAGGAAACTGCTATTTTCACTTTACCACCATCTTCTTATAATTTTCATATCGACTTTCTAAAATCTCTCCAGCTTCAACTTGTTCTTTTACAGCACAACCAACTTCACTTAGATGTTTACAATTGTTAAACTTACAAGCTTCGTTTTTAAACTCCGGAAAACAAAAGCGAATACGTTCAGCATCCTCCACGATATCAAGTGCCGAAAATCCCGGAGTATCTGCCAAATAATAATCTTTGATTTTAAAGAGTTCAACATGTCTTGTCGTATGCTTCCCTCTTCCCAAAGCAAGTGAAATATCATCAGTTGCTAAATCTAGATGAACATCTAATTTATTAACTAAGGTACTCTTTCCTGCTCCAGTCTGTCCCGTTAAAACAACAGTACAATTTTTTATTAAGTTTTCTAACTTATCAATTTCTGTATTGATAAGAGTCGAAATCCCAATCCTTGTGTAATAGGCAATTAATTCATGAAAGAAGTTCTTCTCTTCTTCTTTTAATAAATCATATTTTGTAAAACAGATAATGGGTTCAATATCATTTGAAATCACATTGACAAGCATTTTATCTAACAAAAAAGAGGAGAACTCTGGTCGCGTACAAGTCGTTATAATGATTGCCTTATCCACATTTGCAATGACAGGTCTTTTTAGTTCATTATGACGTTTTTCAATTTCTAAAATCACTTGATTTTTTTCATCAATCGTGACAATATCCCCAACGACGGGCGTTAATCCTCTATTTCGGAATATTCCCCTTGCTCGGCATTCATATCGACCATTTTCACACTCAACAGTATATAGATTACTGATGATTCTGATAATTCTCCCCTTCATCTATTCATTATTTCCTTGACTATCAATGGCTTCTGGCGCTTGATCATCCCCAGAAACTTCTTGAGCAATATAGATACGTAGTACTTGGTTCGCCATAACTGTAGAACCTGGTTTTTGACTTTGTTCATAAATTGTTCCCGGTTTATACTCATCTGTTTCCACATTCATCTCTTCAATGGTAACTTTGTATTTTTCTCCCCATTCATTGATTTGTTTTAATGAATACTCTCCCTTTGTAAAATCAGGATAAGTCGTTGTCATATCAGGAATATAGAGAGTAATAGAATCTCCTGCCGTAAGTTTTGATCCTTGTTTAGGTTCTGTTTTCGTAATGACGTTAGCTACACTATTCTCAGTAGCATCTTCATGTTCAATAAATACGGTAAGACCATACATTTGCTCTAAGACACCCTTAACCTCTAGATAATTCTTTCCTGCCAAGTTTTCTACTACATAGGCATTTTCCCCAGTAGAGACATAGAGAACAACTTCAGCTCCCTTTTTTCTTGTACTTCCTGCTTGGGGACTTGTTCTTACGATATTACCCGAAGCTACCTCTCCAGATGGCAATTCTTTATTTTCATCGGCAATGACAAATCCAGCATCTTTTAAAGCATTTTCAGCATCTACAACACTCATATTCGTAACATCGGGTACTTCAATTTCCTTTACCTTTGTTAGTTGAGGAATTAAAAATACTAATGTTGTAATGATGACGATAAGTCCTGTAAAGATAATCGCTAAAATTAATAAGAATCGATTTTCCTTCTTTTTCATATTCTTTTCCATAATTTGTGTCGCTTTCACCTCATTTTCCGTTTTTTTCGTTTTCTCCTCTTTCTTAACAGGAGCTTGCGTTTTCTTCTCTTCATCAACCTTTGTTTTTTCTTGTCTTTTCTTTCCTTCAATCTCATCTTCAGGATATTTAAACACATACTTAGGCTCACCTGCTCTAGCATCTGTTAAAGCTGTTTTTAAATCATCATGCATTTCCTTGGCATCCGTATAACGGTTTTTCACGTTTTTAGCAGTAGCCCTCATAATTATATTTTCAATCGATTGTGGAATATTATTCACTTTTTCTCTTACACTTGGAAAAGGTTCCTTAATATGTTTAAGAGCAATCTCAACAGCATTATCTCCCCTAAAGGGAAGTGTTCCTGTCAATAATTCATACATCAAAATTCCCATTGAATAGACATCACTTTGAATAGTGGCACCCTTTCCACTCGCTTGTTCTGGTGGTAAATAGTGGACGGACCCCATGACTGAATTTGTCTGTGTAAGTTGTGTTGAATTCAGAGCCATGGCAATCCCAAAGTCGGTTATCTTAATCAATCCATTTTCAAGAATCATAATATTCTGTGGTTTAATATCACGATGAATGATATAGGAATCGTGGGCTGCACTCATTCCATCTGTTACTTGAAGCATAATATCGACAACTTCTGTCAAGGTAAGACTTCCTCGCTTTTTAAGCAGTTGTTTTAAATGTTTTCCCTCAATGTATTCCATAACAATGTAATAAGAGCCATTATCTTCACCTACATCATATACTTCGACAATATTGGGATGTGAAAGTGAAGAGGCAGACAAGGCTTCTCTTTGAAAACGACGGACAAACTTCTCATCGGTTGCCAAATCTCCACGTAGTACTTTCACGGCCACATTTCGATCTAAAATTGTATCATATGCTAGATAAACATTGGCCATACCACCTTCACCAATAGTCTTGATGATTTGATATCGGTCATTTATCTTTTGACCTTTCATTATCATAATGTACCCTCACTATCCTTTAC
>CAZWKF010000014.1:14267-19502 GCA_964634785.1 uncultured Muribaculaceae bacterium | reverse complement strand
ACCTTCAAATAGTATAATGACTAGCATAATGCACCACACAATTAACATTATAGCATAAATTGCCTATTTTTGCAAATTTGAACCAAAGCAATTTAAGAGTTAACCTCTATAGTAGTCTATGCATAATCATTAAAAATAGTACTATAAAAGTTAATCTACATAATAACTCTGTTTACTACTATTAGGTTTATCAGGATTTGTTAATTTTACTAACCCTAGTTTTATTGCCGGATTTAGATATTTACTTCGCAATGTAGTTTTAGACTTAATCCCTATTTTTCTCATTATATCATTAGCAGTTAAAGGAACATTTTTTTCAAAACAATCAAGTAATTTATTCATATTAATTGTTTCTTGATTAATTGGAATACTTGGAGTTTTCAGTGCTTCATCTAGAGTCTCATCAATCATTTTAAGCATAAACTCTATAAATTCTGTTGAATCCCCATTTTTATTACAACATGCAATTTTATTATAATATTCATCTTGATACTTATTTATTTGAGACTCAATAGGAAGATACTCAAATGTTTCTTTCCAATTATATAGTAAAATATTTTGCCACAATCTTACTGTTCTACCATTTCCATCACTAAAAGGATGAATAAATACAAATTCATAATGAAATACACTGGATAAAATTAGTGGATGTAATACATTTTTATTTTCGTTCATCCAATCAAATAAATTTTTTATTAAATTATTTACCATTTCAGGCGGCGGACAAACAAAAATACAGTGATCACCATCAAAGACACCTTCAGCACCTTTTCTAAACTCCCCTGATTCTTCAACTGTTAAAAAAGTCATAATTCCATGAATCTTCTTTAAATCATCAATAGAATATGGGTCAATTTCAGTTGTCATTTCATATGCTTTATATGCATTTTTAACTTCTTGTATTTCCTTTTGTGGGCCTATTACAAGTTTCCCATCAATGACATCTTTAACTTGACCTATTGTTAAATTATTATTTTCAATAGCCAAAGAAGAATGAATAGAATTAATTTTAGTTTGTTTTCTTAAATATGGTTTTTTATTTAAATTAGTATAATTATCTAATTTTGTAATCTTTTCAGATATTATTGCGGTTCTTGATAATATTTCTGGAGTTATATCAAATGGCGGAATATATTTTTCCCTTAGACCTCACCTCTATTTACGTAATTTTATTATATCACTACTTATAATCCAAGACAACATGACTTAGTCAAAACTTGCACAAAACTTAAACATTTTTTTATAAAAGACTTGTCTATAATAATATAATCATGTTCCACAATACACCTGATATAACTATTCAGTTAGATTGGAGTCTATATAACTTTTTGCATGAAGATAAGAAAATAATAGAATACATAATACAAGAATAGCACCAAAACCTAATAGAATAACTGAAAAAGATACTGGTTCTTCCTGTTCCTTTTCCATTTCTACTAAAACATCATATTTATCTTTGCTATTATACTCTTTCATAATGGCATTTTTAATATCTTCTTCTGTATCTACACCAAATCCAGAAAAAGACTCACTCCCAATAACGATTAAAGGAACTGCTTCTTTCTTCCCCACAAACTTTGCAACTCTTTTTAATAATTCAGCATTTTGTTCATCATACCAAGTTTCAAAAGATACAACTTTAAAATAGCTTCCATATTCATCCACTATAGCGCCTAAAAACTCAGCAAAATCATAGCAATGATTACAGCCATGCCCTCTAAAAAGATAAATGGTAATTTGTTCATCTGTTTCCTTATAATTAGATAAATCAGCTTCAATTTCTTCATCCTTTAAAAGGCCTTCCAAATTCATTGCTTGTAGGGGTTCCTCTGCTAAGACAGTTATAGGAAGTAAAATTAGAAAAATATATAAACTAACAATTACTATTTTTTTCATGTCATTTCACCTTCCATTTTATTTTAACACAGATAAAAAGAAAAAAATAGTTTTGAATGATAGAATTGCTTTAACAAACAAAAATGGCCACGTATTATGACCATTTTAATAACTTCGATATACTTTTATCGCATTTTCACTATCAGCTAATGTTTCACCATCATCCATCATATTAAAGAAGTCGGCTACTATTTGCTCAATTTCAACAATTCTTTTCTTTTTTTCATCATATGTTTTTCTAGTTGTAGTGATTATCTCTTTAAGTTGTGCACTTACAAACTCATTTTGACATATTTTCTTCATTCTATCATCATGTTCAAAAATAGCATTTTTATCTTCTAAATCAAAAACAAGAGGATTTTCATATGCACGTTCATACTCTTTTTCAAAAGACTCTATTGAATTACTTGAATTGAACATACCTTGAAAAACATCACTTTTATTTGATAGACACGAAATTTTTATGTGCTTTGTTACCTCATAAAAGGCTTGTTCTTTGCTATCGTATTGAACTACAATTAAATCATCTAAATCATCACTTAAAGCATTATCATCAATCAAAGTAAAACCTATTTCAAAATCAAATAGATTTCTTTCATCGTTATCATTTATTAAATTTTGTCGTATGATTTCTTTGGCAACCTTATCATTGGAATGATTCAAATTGCACCCATTATATACTATAATTGAATTTATTGTTATATCTCTTGCATTTATGACATATAATCCCTTATCTTTTAAAGAGTCAACATCGGCATTTTCTACTATTCTTGTCATTTTAATTCCCTCCATTAGATATAGATTATACAACATTTTCTAATAAATGCAAGTCCAATAATCATTTAGAGTTAAGCTACTTCTATATCACCACAACTATTTTTTATCGTAAGTAAAACATTGGATGTCGGATCATTTCCATTAATATCCTCATCACCTAAACTGATATCTGCCATGATAGAAACACCACTTATTCTTTTAATTTTGACATTTCCCATACTATTTTTAATTGAGGAATTCTTCGTTAAAGAGACTTTTGTAATTTTAATATCTCCACAGTCAGCTGTAATATCAAGCTTTTCCGTTACTTCATCTATCTTTATATCGCCAAAGTGGTTAGTGACTTCAATACTTCTAGCATTTCCAATGGAAACATCTCCTGCACTCGATTTTACAGATACTTTATTTCCACCCTTAACTATTGTGTCTCCATAGTCTAAATCTGTAGTAACTTCTGCTTTTTCAAAACTTGCTATCTCTACATCTCCATACTTATTATTTACTTTAATTTTACCATCATAGGATATAGGAAGGAAAATTTCAATTCGACTTGAATAATCTCCAAAACATATTCCAATACACTTTTTGCCACGATAATCAATCGTTAAATTTTCATCATCAAATACTTTAAGTCTTTTACTTTCTCCATAAACAACCACTTTTATTTCCTTGTCATTTCCATGAACAATTTTAATATCACTTGCATCACTATTGATGATAAGTTCCCTCTTTAATTCATAGGAAGTATCCAAAACTTTCTCATAAGCTTTTGTAGGAAAAAAGGAAAAATTTCCCATATGAATATTTCCTCTTAATAAGAAGACTAATAGGCAAGCAATCCCAATCGCCATAATACTCATAAAGACAATAAGAAAAATAATAAATCCCCTATTCTTCATCTTTCTTACCTCCTAAGAGAAAGAACAATTTAATAATCTCTTCTACTAAAGCATAGACAATCCAAATAAGCCATGTAATATGCCATGCCATGGTAAGAAAACTAATACTTAAATAAAGAATTGTAAATAAAATAGAGACAATCTCAATTACAGATTTACAAACAGGATTTTCCTCTCTTTTCTCTTCTATTCTCTTTTTCTTATATACTATATTGGTAATAATAATAACCATGGTAGCAAGTCCTGTAATCAGTAAGAAAATAGCCGTAGCAACAATTGGATTTAACTTTATAACAGGAATAGATACCATAATCCAAGCAACAGATACAAAGTATAAAAATACCCCTATTCCAATTCCTATCGCTTTTTTCTTTACAACAGTAGAAGTATCTTCTTCTCCTTCTGTCATCGATTCTTCTTTTACTCCTGTTAGTAATTCATTCGATGAGATTTCATAAAGGGAACATAAAGGAAGAATCTTATCAAAATCTGGAGACGATGCATCTGTTTCCCATTTTGATATAGTTTGACGACTGACATTCAATTTATCTGCAACTTCTTCTTGTGACAGTCCTCTTTTTCGTCTAAGTTCTAATAATCTTTGACCTAAACTCATTTTTTCACCTCTTTCGTCCTTCATTATATAAAGAAAACCAGTTGCAATCTATCAAGTCTTCTTGGAAATTTGTCAACTAGATTTAACATTTGTATATTTTTAACCTAATAAACCAACAAAATCAATTATGATTCCCATACTTACACCAATGCCATAAAGAAGCATGTAAATCTTCAAACTCTCCATTTTGTTTTCACTATTTTTTAGTAAAACGAGTAAAGCCACTCCACTTCCAGTAAGTAATCCAGCCATAGTGGCACCAAAGGAAATCATTCCCTTCACATAAAGCTCTGTTAGAATAACCGAAGCAGCACAATTTGGAATAAGTCCAAATAAGGAAGTAATAAAAGATGCAAAAAGTGAATTTTTTAAAAAGAAATGTTCAATGATACTTTCTTCTAAGTAGGCAAAAGCAAGATTGAGTAAGAACGTTACAATAAAGAGAAATCCTACGGTTTTTAAAGTATGCGATAAAACCGATTTCCATAGAGAGTCTTCACAGTGACAATGCTCATGTTCGCAAAGATGAAAATTTCCCACTTTCTCCTTTTTTCTCAATATAATATCAATAAGAAAACCAAAGATCATTCCAATAATAACCTTTAACCCAACAATTCCTATAATTGTCTTTATAGGGACTTGACTTGAAAGTAAGATAGGGATCATCTCATCACTTGTCGAAAGATAAATGGCAATAAGAGTTCCTAGGGAAATAATTCTTGTAATATAAAGATTCGTTGCAAAAACGGAAAAACCACACTGTGGAACAGCTCCCAAAAGACTTCCAACAACTGGCCCTGCTTGTCCACTTTTTGCCATCACTTTTTTAGCAAGAGTACTGAATTTATGTTCAATAAGTTCAATTAATAAAAAGGCAATAAACAAAAAGGGAATCAATTTCAAAACATCCAATATTGTATCTAAAATGACATCCATCATAACAATCTTTCCCTTCTTTTTCTGCTAAGATTATAGCACATGCTCACTATATAAACAAGCATAATAAAAGCACTTAAAAAGAAGTGATTTTATCTTACTCTTCTGTAA
>CAZWKF010000014.1:0-14167 GCA_964634785.1 uncultured Muribaculaceae bacterium | reverse complement strand
TGACTCTTTTTCTGTACTTCATCATAAAGTACTTTTAATCTCCTTATATCTTTATTGACTTGATCAATACTTAAATTAAGATCTCTTGCTTGTTTTGAAATCGGATATCCTTTTGCTCTTGTCTTAATAATATAAGTGTCACGGTCATTTAAATTTCCTTCCCGAATAAATGCTCCTACTGCTTCTTTTGTCCAAAATAAATGTTTTGTCAAAGGACAAACCTCCTTTTTATTACTGCAATTTGCATTATAGCAAGAAAGTGTTATTTGTTTCATTTATTTTTTTAAAAAATGTCTTATTTGGACCAAATTCGCCCATAAAAAACAAAAAGTTTTTATTACTTTTTGTTTATTTTGATTTATCACCAAGTACATTTTTCATAATTCTCAGATAACTCTCATATCTGTTTTTATTGATTATACCATTTAGAGCAGCTTGTTTTACCATACAGGAATCCGCTGGCTCGTTATAATGCAGACAATCTTTATATTTGCATCCACTTCGCCACTTATCAAATTCTTGAAAATACTCTTGAATATCATCTGGATTAAAAGAAGATACATCTAAGCTTCTTATTCCCGGGGTATCGATAACGGAAGAATCATCATCCCAAACATAATATTTAGAACTAGTTGTCGTATGTCTTCCTCTCTTACTTTTTTCACTCGTATGTCCAGTCTTAACATTATCACTATCCATAATGGCATTCGTTAATGATGATTTTCCAACACCACTATTGCCTACAAAAATAGCTTGTTTTCCCTGTAAGTGATTTTTTAACTCATCAATTCCAATATTTAAATAAGTAGAGGTTTCAATTACGGGAATATCTAACTTACGATAAATATCTAAGATAGAGTCCTCTTCTCGTGTCTTTAAATCACACTTATTTAAACAAATAATGGTGGGAATATTGCTATTTTGTAAGACTAATAAATAACGGTCTATAAATTTAGCATGAAGTGGTGGTTCTTTCGCCGAAACGACGATAACAGCTAAGTTAATATTGGCAGCAATACTCTTTCTTAAACCTATATCATCATTTCTCGTACTGTCCTTCTTTACTCTTGTTAAGAGTGAATTTCTTTTTATTAAATTCTCTACATAATATTTTCCATCGTTATTGCTTAATACAACTTTATCTCCTGGAAAAATCACTTGGTTGCATATGTCATTCATATTATTTCTAAGTGTCGCTAAAACCATTTCTTCATGATAATAAATATAAGCATCATGATATCTTGCTTCTACTACAACACCATAATCATCAAAATTATCTATGATAAAATTTTCTTTCAACTCTTTTTGTTTATCAAATGTTTTTCTCTTGGCTTTCTCTTTTTTCTCAATACTTCTCTTTGTTTTAAAACTATCATAGGCATTAAAATGCGTAATTATAATCATCCTTTCACATAGTATTTTACTTTTTTCCTTTATATTGGAATAATGCTGATGGACGATGACCTTCTCCTGTTCTCATTTTATTTGTCTTTTTTACCTTAGGAGAAATAATCCTTCTAAAAGCAGGATCGAGTAATTTCTTCCCTAAAATAACTTCATAGACGCTTTGAAGTTCACCTAATGTAAAATAGTCTGGCATCATATTAAAGACAATATCTGTGTAATTTACTTTATTGCGAATACGCATAAGTCCGTTAAGTAAAACTTTAGCGTGATCAAAAGCTAAATCTTTGTTTTCTAATACTTCAAATGCATAACGATCCGTCGTATGCTCTTTTAAAACACGTTTTACTTTAAGATGAATTTCATCTATCTGATTCGTTAAAAAGACATCAATAATATTCTTTTCTTCAAGAATACGTATATCAAACCATGAAGCATTCTCTTTTAATTTCCCTTCAAGTCTATTTTTGTCTACTAAAGCAATATAGGCTGTAGAAATAATACGCATTCTAGGATCACGATCGACTTCTCCATTCGTATAAAGTTGTTCTAAATAGATATCGCTTAAATTTGTCTCATTTTTTAAAATTCGTACAGGAGCATCATCTAAGTTTTCTTTAATTCCTACAAATCCTCCTGGAAAACACCACTTATCTTTAAATGGATAATCTGTTCTCTTTACAAGAAGTACAGACATATGTTTTTCATCCGTCTTGCGATAATTGTTGCTTTCATAACTTGAAACGCTTAATACCATGATATCAGCTGTCATACTTAAACGTTCAAAGTCATTTGGATTATAGGCCTTTAAAAAATCTTTCTCACTTTTATACATAGCACCATCTCCTTTGTTAAAATTATTATAACGTAAATTTAATTCATTAGCAATTTTTCATTGATCTTTTGTGGGAAATTATAATGACTTAGACGCACAAATTTTATTTTCTTATCTTCTATCTTCGTCTCGATTTTTTGAACAGACTGATATGTGTGATTTTCTCCATCTATGGTAATTATTAAATCATTTTTCTCTTTATTGGGAATTATCGTAATCAAGTTTTTATCGGGAATAATGACAGAATTTAAAAGAGAACGATAGACTTTAGAATTTAATGGTGCAATAGGCGTAATCTGCAGAGAAGTGAAAGTATTATAGACTATGCTTCCTCCAAAGCTTAAATTATAAGCAGTAGAACCTGCAGAAGTCGCTACAAGTAAACCATCTCCTATAAAATGCTCTAATAAATCCCCTTCAATTTTAATATCGAGTTTTACCACTTTTAAGTCAGTCTCCCGAATGACAATTTCATTTAATGAGAAAAATCTTGAAGAACCTCCCTCATGATCAATCACAGTCTCCTGTATGCCAATTTCTTCTACTTTAAATGCTGACTCTTTCAATTCCTTGATAAACTCATCAATTTGATCTCCCTTTATCTCCTGTAAAAAGCCAAGGGTACCCGCATTAATCCCTACATAGAGGACTTCACTATTGAAATTCGTTTCCTTTATCATTCGAAGGAAGGCACCATCTCCTCCTACCGCAATTGCTAAACCAAACTCATTTTCATCAATTATAAAGCCATTTTCCAGTAATTTTTCTTTTAGAAGTTCTCCCATTTTAATAGCTTGTTCATTGTGATTAACAAAGAGTTTCACTTTTTTAATCATATTTTTCTCCTAATAAATCTTCTAAATGTTCTATTATCGTTTTTATAATATCACTTTTATTCTCTTCGCGTTTATTCTTCGTAACAATCATAGAAAAGCAGGAATATTCACTCTTATCGCGATTATAGATGCTTACAAAAACTTTGTCATCATTTCCACCAATATTGGCTTTGTCAGCACGTTTTAATTTTCCGGTAATTCCTACCCCATAGTTGGCATTCGCAAATTCGGCAATATGTTTACTCATATCCATTGCTGTTTCCATACTATAGACCGTATACATATTGATGATCTCCTTTGGAACTCCCATCTTTATCTTATACTCATTTGAATAAGTGACAGCACTAAAACGCAAAACTTCACTTGCTCCTTCATGATTGGTAATTTCATTGGCAAGACCACCACCTGTACAAGATTCCATCGTAGCAATCGTTTTCTTTTGCCTTTTTAATAAATCAATAACATTTTCACACATAATCTATTCTCCTTTATAATCATATACATGATTGTCTTTTATATATTTTATCACTTTTGGATTTAATCCACACTCTATTTTGTTATTTTTTAAAATATCTTCTCTTATTTTAGTAGATGAAATAGCATCTGTCTTTAAATGCACCATTTCAATATTCTCTTTATAGTCTTTAACATGTTTTAAAACATCCTCCCGTTTATGGGTCTTTCGGTCAACGACCAATATCTTATAGTTTGTAAGAATATCACTCGCGTTTTTCCACGTATCAATATAACTTAAGTTGTCTAATCCACAAATAAAATAAATGTCATCATGAGGATATTTCTTTTTAAAATGATTTAAAGTTTCATAAGTATAGACCATTTTTCCCTTTAATTCATAATCAGATATCTCCATAAAAGGATAATCTTCACACATCAGCTTTAACATATGTAAGCGATGATGATCACTTACTAAATTACTCTTATAACTATACTTTTGTCCTGTGGGTACAAAGATCACTTTATCTACATATTGATTTTCTTTTAAATAAAGGGCAATTCGCTCATGCATTTCATGTGGTGGATTAAATGACCCACCAAATATTCCTATTTTCATAGTCTTACTCCTTTCTTGAGATGCCAATGTTCCATAAAGCATCCATATCTCCCTTTTGATTTAAAGTATCGATAATCTCTGCAAGATATTTTGAACAATCCACTTCTATAAACCAATCTTCATGTGTAATTTCATCTGGTATATAAGAGAGATTCGTTGAATAAACTTTTGTGATGAAGCCTTCCTTATAAGCATCTAGAAAAACATCTATTCCCTCTGTAAATAAAGCAAATGTTGCTGCAATATAGATGTTTTTAGCTCCACGTTTTTTCAGTTCTTCTGCGACTTCAATCATTGATCCACCTGATGCAATCATATCATCAACGACCAAGATATTTTTATCACGAGGATCAACTCCCATATAGACATGTTCGACAATTGGATTTTTTCCATTTACTACTTTTGTCAAATCACGTCTTTTATAAAACACCCCAACATCGGTATGTAACATCTCCGCATAATATCTTGCTCTTTCTGTTGCTCCCATGTCAGGACTTACAACTAATAAATCATCTGTTTTTTCATTTTGGATTAATTGATTTAAAATTAAATGTGTTGGATAAAAATTTTCAAATGGAAGACGAGGGATAGCGTTACATATACTTGGATCGTGAACATCAAAGGTAATGATGTTATCAACACCTAATCGTTCCAGTTCTTGCAAGGCCATAGCACAGTCAAGAGATTCATTTCCTCTTCTTTTGTGTTGCCTTGATTCATATAAAAGGGGCATAATTACATTAATCTTATTCGCATGTCCCGAACAAGCAGCTATACTTCTTTTAATATCTTCATAGTGTTCATCAGGACTCATAAAATGATTATTCCCATGCATTAAATAATGAATCCCATAATTGCCAACATCTCCTAAAATATAGACATCTCCATTATTAATATTTTCATTAATTTTTAATTTACCCTCACCATTAGAAAAACGAGATTCAGTAATATCAACGATATAAGACTTTTCTTGATGATTTCTCCCCTTTAATTCTTCATCTACTTTTCTTCCTAAGATAGATGAACTTCCCAAAACAATTAACTTCAAATCTTCCATAATGTACTTCCTCTCTAATAATGTATTCTTTTTACTACATTTTTAAGTTTTTCTACCTCTAGTTTTAATCCTCTAAAATAAGCTGTCTTCCCAGTAGATTCCCATATATAGTCTCCACCCTGACTAATTCCAGTATCATACTTTAAAGATTTAACAATAAAACCTGCATCTTTAAGCATTTCATTTAATATGCCTAAAACCTCTTCTTTGCTTAAAGTCTCTTCAGTTTCTTTTTTCATTCCTAAAAGATTGATCTCTTTTTTAAGAATAATTTCTCCATAAGCTTCTTCATTTCCGTAAAAATCTACACTTTGAATAGAAGATGTAAAAGATACATTGGCGCGTTCCTTTTTCTCTTCGTAATACTTTTCAATTAAGTTTTTTGTCTCCTCAGTATTCAATTCTATTTTCATCATATTTCCTCCTCACATATCTTATTATCATTTTATTAATAAGAAAAAATACTTTTTTTAAGAGAGGTGTCTCTCTTCTTATTAACATTATATTAAAAAGATAATGGTTTGTCAACAAATTTTTCAAATATTTCACTTTTTTTCACAAAAAAAATACTATGGCACAACATAGTATTAAAAGCAAAGAAGCCCAATTGAATTATATCTGACCATTACATTTTCTTAATATATTCAAAATATTCCGATTTTGTAAATTCCTTACCGGCCTTTGTATCTCTTTCCATACGTGCAATATCCATTGCATTAGCTAAAGTCTGACCAATTGGTGGAAAAAGATCAGCTAGATCTTCATAGTAGTAAATATCAGCATTAATGCCAATCCTTTGAACTCTATCCTTTATTTCTGAACACTTCCCCGTTCTATCAAATAAAATAGTTGAATTAAATAATTCATTTTGTCTTATTGTCTCATCCATATTATGTGCTTCATTTTTATATAAACTTGCATCATCCATACAAATATGAATTTTTACACCATATTCATTTAAAGTGTCTTCACTTGTATAGGATTCAAATCCTCTAACACATTGCTTATCTTCTTCTTCGATATTCCCATTCGTTACTAGCACTAAATCTAACACGTTTTTGCCATATCCTAATAGTCCCATAAAAGTTCTAAAATAAATACATTCAATATTTCGATTTTCTCTAAATTCAAATACAAGTTTTGCTAATTCATCACATAATCTATCTCTTTGTTCTTCTGTTATCTTTATAGCACCCATAATAATTCCTCCTAAATATAATTTACTATTATATGCTTAAAAATCTTTTTATATCTATAAGTATACCACATAAAAAAAGGAAACTCCACCATATAGGCAAAATTTCCAACATTTACAACCAGGATCATTTATAGCTCGCACCACCTGGAGGCGATTAACATTTCTCGACCGGGATCATTTATAGCTCGCACCACCCGGAAGCGATTAACATTTACTTTATTAATGCACTTCTTCAAATGCAATAATAATATACTATATTTTACCCAAAAAGTCAATTACTTTGGGCTAGCAGTTACATAAGATAAATTAGCAAATTCATCTTACATTATTAGTATATTCAAAATTGAGGCAAATAATGTAACTGCTATTCGTCCTGTTTGCTAATTCAGCATACTCTAGAAGCTCACTTTAATCTTTAAATTCTTCTAACCAATTATTTACGGATGCATCGCTTGGCATACGCAAGTCGCCTCTTGGAGAAACAGAGATTGTTCCAACTTTTGGTCCATCAGGCAAGCAACTTCTCTTAAATTGTTGGGTAAAGAATCTCTTAATAAATACTTTTAACCATTTTTTGATATCTAATTTATCCATTTCTTTAAAAGTTTCACAAGCTAGATAATAGATTTTGGCTGGTTCAGCTCCATATCGTAAGAAATGATAAAGGAAGAAATCATGTAACACATAAGGACCAATCGTATCCTCTGTAACTTGTAATATCTCCCCACTTTCACTAGGAGGTAATAATTCTGGTGAAACGGGTGTATCTAAGATATCTAAAATAATCTTACGTCTTTCTTCACTCTCTTCTGTTTCTGCATAATATAAAACTAAGTAGCGAACCAAAGTCTTAGGAATAGAGACATTGACAGCATACATACTCATATGGTCCCCATTATAAGTACACCATCCTAAAGCAAGTTCAGATAAGTCTCCTGTTCCAATAACGAGTCCGCCTACTTTATTGGCATAATCCATCAAAACTTGTGTTCTCTCACGAGCTTGCACATTTTCATAAGTGACATCTAAATTCGCTGGATCATGATCGATATCTTTAAAATGTTGTAAGCAAGATTCCTTAATGTTCACCTCTTTTAAAGTTGCTCCATAAACTCTAACAAATTCACATGCATTGGTATAAGTTCTATTGGTTGTCCCAAATCCCGGCATTGTAATTCCATAGATATCTTTTTTATCTAAGCCTAAAATAGTATATGCTTTTACGACAACTAGAAATGCTAAAGTTGAATCAAGTCCGCCAGAAATCCCAATAACACATCTTTTAATTCCCGTAGTCTTTAATCTCTTTGCTAATGCATAGGCTTGGATATTTAAAATCTCTTCACAACGTTTATCACGATTTGTTGTATCCTTAGGTACAAATGGATATTGATCATAAACTCTTACTAAAGTATTATCAGGTTCATAGCCATTAAAGTAAATGACATCATACTTTCTTTCCCGCTCTTTTAAAACACCCATATAAGAGATATCTTTATAACGTGTACTTTCTAATCTTGCTAAATCGACATCATTATAGATAAAGTTCGATTCAAAATCAAAGCGATTATTCTCCGCTAACTTTTTCCCATTTTCGTAGATGAAAGAGGCTCCAGAGAAGACTAAGTCCGTTGTCGATTCATTGATGCCACTAGAAGCATAGATATAGGCACTGATGGTTTTCTCTGATTGATGTCTCACAAGTCCACGACGATACTCTTCTTTGCCAATAATCTCATTAGAGGCAGAAAGATTAAAAATCATCTTGGTTCCATGAATCGTCAAATCATTACTAGGTGGATAGGTACACCATAAGTCTTCACAGATTTCAATGCCAAAGGTGCGTCTTTCATCTCCTTTCTCTTGAAAGATCATATTGGTTTTAAAAGGGATCTCTTCACCATCTATTTCTACTGCTTCACTTATACGACGATAATCTTCACTAAACCATCTCTTTTCATAAAATTCACCATAGTTTGGAATATATGTTTTGGGAACCATGCCTAAGATATGTCCACCCTCTAAAACAACGGCACAATTAAATAGTTGGTTGTCCTTCTTTATAGGAGCCCCTACAATAAAGACTCCTTGTACTTTCTTCGTATACTCTTTTAAATCGATCAATCCTTTTTTAGCCGATTCAAGTAAATGTTCATTTAAGAATAAGTCAGCACACGTATATCCCGTTAAACATAATTCAGGAAATACAGTAACTTCTACACCCTTTTGGTATGCCTCACTCATTTGCTCTTTTATTTTCTCCACATTAAATGGCACATCACTAATTTTCATCTCTGGGACGGATGCCCCAACACGCATAAAGCCAAATCTCTTTTCCATAATAACTCTCCTTTTTTAGTATCTAAACAATTCTTTAACATCATCACTTATATAATACCATATTTCACATTATAAAGTTTGTATAATTGCTTCATTTATTTTTATTTCTTAAAACTTTTTTTGCTGCTTCAACAGCAATAATCCCATTTGCATCATTTATAACACCATTATCAACCATCCAAATCAAATCATCAAATGTACATTCAAGATAATTGATATATTCATCTTTATCTAACTTTTGGTCATACTTTTTTTCACAGCCAATTGCTAAAAAGGCATGGTTATAAGCAGAGGAGATTCCTTGATCTTGATAATAGGATTTTAAAGGAATGATTTCCTTAGCAACATATCCAGTTTCTTCTCTTAATTCACGAATAGCTGCTTCCATTGGAGTTTCCCCTTCATCGATATATCCAGCTGGAACTTCCACTGTAATTCCTGCTTCCGTGAATACCCTTGGTTGAACAATGACAATTGACTTTCCCTCATCTGTGAGAGGAACGATGACTACGGCACTTCCATCCCTTTTGCCCTTTATCAATCTTTCGCGATTAAATCGTGCACCATTTTGTAAAACACATTGATATTTTTGAATATTTAGAAAATTTTTATCACTTGTTATTTCTTTCAAACTTAATATCTTAAATTCCTCTTTAAGTCTTTCTAATTCTTTTATGACTTTTCTAGTTTGCATAGTATCACCTATTTTAAAACAAGTTGACGATGTTCTTTTATCATTTCATTTTTAAAACGAACATATTCTTCAGTACCAGAAACATGATATTGATGAGGCATTTCCGTTCTCTTAACTTCTGGATAAATCGTCGCCATTTGAGCTTCACAATAAGATGCAGTGGTATCTAAATCTGGATCATCAAAGACTAATTCTCCATTTTCAAAAATCGTTTGTTGTAATGGAACCATTGTAAAATCTTTCAATTTCTTTTTCTTTAAATAATCTGTTGTACTAACGATAATTAAATCCTCCGTCTTTATTTCTTCCCCTTGACGTGTCATGATATCAGCAACCGCATATCCTGTTTCATTATCATAAGCACGATATAAAGTTTTAATATCTGGATTGACAATCTTAATGGCGTCTTCACTTAACTTAATTTTAGGAATCCATTCCCCATTTTCTTTTAAAGCAATCTCTTTATAAACACACCCCATTCTTCCTTCTGGTTTACTGATATTATCACCGACACCTAATGAGTCGAATTCAGCTCCTTGAGCAACTAAGGATTCAATAGTATGGGCATTTAAACCGTTACTTAAGCAAATCTTTGCTTGTGGGAATCCAGCTTCAATGAACATCTTTCTAGCCTCTTTAGATAGATACGCTAAATCACCAGAATCAATACGAATTCCAATATGATCAACTGGTAATCCAGATTTCTTCATCCAATTGAATGTCTTAATCGCATTGGGAATACCACTTTTTAAAGTATCAAAGGTATCGACTAATAAAATCGCATTATTTGGATATTCTAAAGCAAAGGCTTTAAAAGCGGTTAATTCATCGGGATAGCTTTCAACCCAACTATGAGCCATAGTACCAATACCTGTTTTTCCAACCATGTCTGCAGCTAAGTCATTGCTTGTACCAATACATCCGGCCATCATACCATAAAGGGCTGCATCAATAGCTGCTTCCGTTCCATCAGCACGACGAGAACCAAATTCCATAACACCGACACCTTTAGGCGTTGCTTCGATAATTCTTCGAGCTCCTGTTGCATGTTCCATTGCTCCATTCACTAAAGCAAGTAAGGCTGTTTCCACAATTTGTGCCTGAATGACTGGTGCTATAACGGTTACTAATGGTTCATTAGGAAATACTGGAGTTCCATCAGGTATGGCTTTGATTGTCCCTGTAAATTTAAAATTTCGTAAGTATTCTATATATTCATCACGATAACCTGCTCTTTTGAAATAGGCTAACTCTCTTTCGCCAAATTGAAGATGCTCAATATAAGAGATAATTTTATCAACACCAGCCATGACAGCATACCCACCACCATTTGGTACCTTTCTAAAAAAGATATCAAACCCAGCGATTTGATCCTTCTTTCCATTCTTTAAGTATCCTTGCCCCATTTTATGTTCATATGTATCACTTAAAAGTGAATAATTTCTTGGTAATCTTTCATATCCGTTTTCAATTTTCATAAATTCTTCCTCTTCTTTCTTTTTATCATTTTATTAATATCATTTGACTAAAAAATAATCCCTATTTTAGTCCTAGTACTTTTTCACGTTTTTCAAGTTCTTCTATATCTTGAACGACTTCAATTCCCGCTTGTGCCATCACTTTTAAGGCAATGTCCATCCATTCTTCACGATGATGATCTGGTGCTTCAAACGTATCAATGGCATTTTTTACGACAAATAGTTTCGCCTCATGATTGATTTCATCTAAGTATCTTGCATAGGTTCTTGCAAAATCCATGACACATAGATCAGCACATACCCCTTCAAAAATAACTTCGCGAATGTTTTTTAATCTTTGAATATCCTCTCTGACATCTTGAAGGACTCCATTGATTGAATTCTTATGATACACCTTTGTATTAGGTCGATCCTTTTCTCCAATAAACTCAGGAATAAGTTCTGCTTCTTCTGTTCCCCTTATACAATGCTTTGGATATTTCTTAAATTCTGTAGCTTCTTCATCGTGACTTTCTAAAACAAAATTAAGTAATTGCCCTTCATTTCGTATTTTTTCAATCATCTTTAGTTGTTCGGGAACTAGTTTGTTGTATTCACGATTCGCCATTGCTCCAAAATTGACAAAACCATTATTCATATCAATCATGTATAAAGCTTTTTGATAATTGGCAAAATGTTCATCTTCAAGTTGTTTCGCTATAGTAGTATAATGAACACTTTCTTCAAGTAGCCTATCTTCCTCCGTTTTCCCCCTTCTTGGTCTTTCTCGTTTTACGTTATCATAAATCATCTTTCATCTCTCCTTTTCTTATTTACAATTTATTAATAACAATAAATTAAATTTTTTCAAGAGTTTTTCCTCTTGTTATTAACATTATATTAATAAGAAATACATTTGTCAACTACTTTTTAACAAAAAATGAAAAAAGAATAATCATTCACTAAAAAATCAGCTGTTTTTAGCCGATTTTTTCAATCATTTCTTGAATCACTTGTTCTATTTTTTGTTCCTGATTTAAAATATCTGTAAACCCTAGACATTGATCAAACTGATGATAATAAATCATATTTGCTTCCGCACTTTCAAAGAAAGAACCTAATGAAGTAAGTGCTCCATCCGTTGAGTATTCGTTTCTCTTCTTAGCTCCTACTACTAGTGCGATGACCTTTTTATCCTTTAATCCTTTTGTACTAAAGAGAGGATTAAGACGATCAATAAATATTTTCAAATCACCTGATAAAGTATTCCACCTCGTTGGTGTAAGAAAGATGATAATCTCACATGCATTCACCTTTTCAATATTGCTTTTCATATCGTCATTAAAATCACATACCCCATTCTTATCACAATCCATACAACCTGTACATAAATAGATTTTTTGATTTCCCGGTGTAATGATATCGGAACTAATACGTTCTCTTGCAAAACCCTCTTTTATCTTTCTTGCCAAATGGGCACAATTGCCATCCCTTCTTGAACCAACAATCATTAAAACTCTTGCCATACGCTTCACCTAGTATAGTTTGGCCTTCATTTGTGCTTTTATTCCTTTTTTGCTAATTTCTTCATTTTTACGGTAGTTAAAATCCTGCTTTTATTAATATTTCCTTAATTTCCACTAACTAAACATTCCACTGCTTAACTTTTTTTGAAGTGAGTCTACCCTACTTTCAAAAGTAATGTCATAAAATTCTAAAAAATCCTCTACTGATCTATTCGCATCAAAAATATTTTGAATATAATCTATCATCTGCTTTCTTATATTTATATTCGAGTTTTCATAGAGTTCAAATAAATTAAGTGCTTTTAAAATTGATTCTATATATGTACTAATGATAATAATTTCATCAGATGGTTCTTTTTTTAATGAATTCTTATTAGTATATGCCCCAAGTATAACGATATCATCATAATATCTTAATCTCCATTTTGCTTTTGTTAAAAAATTTAGTCTGTCTATGTACATAACTAAATGCTTTAATCTTCTTAAAATGGGCTTCACTTTATTTTCCTTCGTCGCATATTTTTCCACATAATGCATGACTTCTAAAAAAATAGGCAATGTCTCTATATTTGTATAATACTCTAATATTCCTTCTCTTAAACCGTCTTGTGTATGCACAATTTCATGCGTTAATATACATGGTGTAAGTTCTATCATGTTTTCATTCAGTTTAATTCTTTTAAAATAGGTCTCTGGGTATTCACCTTTAGATCCAAAAAATTCACATTCACAGACGCTTTCTCCATTTTTGCATTTTTCAACAGGAAGTTCATAAGGATCAAGTTCTTCAACACCTGTTAGGTTGACATTGAAACTCCCATCTTCTCTTTTGGTTTTTTTAGCTTCTATTAAATAGCGAATGCTATGAAGTCTAAAATGAGATGTCATAAATTCTCTTGATTCTTCTATAACAGTCTCAAGTGATATATCTCGTGATGACGGTTGAAATGTAGATAAACTATCCGGAATACTATTCATCAAATTTACCAAAGTTTCAATATTGTCTTCTGCTTTTTCGGACACCTTATAATTAAAAAGAGATATTGTTTCTTTTAAAGTCATTTTCTACTTCCCCCCTTTTTTTCTGAAATATACTAACATAAAGCATTACAAAAGTAAAGAACAGCATCTTTACTTTTTGCGCAAATTGAAATCTCTTAAATTTTTTCATCAATATATATTCTTTATGTGTTTAAACCACCGTGAGTAATACTATTTTTTTATACTTAAGGTCACAAAATGTTACTTCAAGTATATTAATCCTTGTTTATATTTCAAGCAATCTTATTAATATTTTTAATTGAATTTAAATATTCTTTTTCAATTGGACTAAGTTCCTTTATCTGATATTTTTTATATTCTAATTTTGCCTTTTCTACTGCTTTCTTATGACTGATACTACCAGCGTTATTTAAAATATTTGCATTTAAAGAATTAAGCATTTTATCAAGTTGATTAAGATAATCCTTCATTCTCATTGATTTATGTTTCATGGCTTGAAATTCTGCAAAATCAAAATACCCCGAAAAAAAATTATTTAACAACATTAATTCCTCTTCAGTTAAATAATTTTTTTGCAATATCTATATCATTAATGCTTGGTAGTTCTCCTTTAAAGTTTGTAAGTTCCATGAAAGGTCTATTTGAGTCAGCACGATTATAAATTATCTCTGCTGCAGTATTACCGTGTGCTGCAAAATGGAATTTGTTCTGCACATTTGAAAGAATTTTATAGTTTCTTCAGCATT
>CAZWKF010000013.1:3923-20370 GCA_964634785.1 uncultured Muribaculaceae bacterium | reverse complement strand
CAATTAATTTTATAAAAAGTATCGACAAAATATAAATTGCATGGCCGAATATAATGTAGTATAATATAGATACTATTTAAAGGTGGAGAAATGATGAAAAATTTAAAGAAATTTTATAAGAATAATCGTATTTATTGTATATTAATGCTTGTATCCTTAGTTTGTTTTATTTTAATGGGTTCAGCTGTTGTTATTTACTTTTTGGGACAAGCTACTTCTAGTAAATATGGAAATCGATTGGAAAATGTTTCTAAATATGAAGTGGAAAAAGAATTAGGAGATGTTGAAGAATATTTTAAAAATTCTAAGTCTGTTTTAGAAACAACGGTTCGGTTGCAGGGAAAAATTATCTACATCACAGTGAAAGTAGAAGAGAAAGTAACAAATGAAGAAATTCAAAATTTAGGAAATGGTTGTTTAGAAAAATTAACGGATGAACAAAAGGGATTTTATCATTTACAATTTATTTTTGAAAGAGATAATTTAACTCCTTATATGGGAAGTAAATCCTCTTCAAAAACAGCCATTAGTTGGGCAAATTATAATTTTGAAACGGAAGAAGAGACAACAACTACGACGAAAAAGAAAAAGTAGGTGACGAGTTTGAAAAAAGTAAAGAAAATTCTCATTCTGGTTTTTGTTGGAATTTTTTTATCAGGGGTGATTGGTTTTGCCTTGTATAATGCACTTATTGATGAAAATTCACTATCAATTTCAGAAAAAAAATGGGTAGATTCTCATAGTTCTAATGTTATTTCCTTGGTTATTCCAAATGATTTACCTGTATTTGGATCAACTGGTGCAGGAGTATTTTTTGATTTTTCAAAATATTTACATGACGATTTAAAACTCAATATCAATAATAATCCAGTATCCTATCTATCTAAAACAGAAGGGTATGGGTTTGAAGTATCTGCGCAGTTTGATAAAGACAAGTTACTCTTATTTAAGGATCATTACGTCTTAATTAGTAAAAATACAGGGCTTATCAACAATGCAAGCACGATTATTGGTTTAAGACCTGCCGTATTAAAAAGTGAGCTAGAAAGTGTAAGTGGTTATTTTGGAACCAATGCAGGAAACTTTGTAGGATATGATTCATATGCGAAAATTACAGAAGATTTGAACAATGGCGTTATTCAATATGCCTTAGTCTCTTTAAATGAGTATAAAGATGAACTTATTGGCAATCGAATCAATACACTCTATCATGTATCTGATTTAAATAAGTTTTATTATCTTCGCTTAGGTAATGATAAAAGTTTAAATAGTATTTTAACGAAGAAATTTAATGCTTGGAAAGCAAAAAAATATAATGATTCCTATAACAAAAATAACTATGAACTCTTTATCAATCGTTTAAAAATTACAGAAGCTGATGAAGATACTCTGACGAATAAAGTGTATCGCTATGGTTTTGCTGAAAATCGTCCTTATGAAGTCCTTGCGAGTGGGGATTATGGAGGAATCACAGCAGCTTATTTAAAGAGTTTTTCTGATTTTTCAAATGTTGATTTTACTTATAAGAAATATCGTACTTCAACTGATCTTGCCTCTGCTGCTATTAAAAATGATATTGATTTATATTTTAATTACTATAATGTAGTGACAAATTTTATCGATGTGGGATCATTATCTTCTGTTGATTATTATGTTATTGCTCATAATGGCATTGACTTAAGTTTATCTAATTTAAATGGTTTGCAATATCAGACGGTCTATGTTTTAAAGAATTCCTATCTTTATGACATGATTAAGGACTTAGAGGGAATAAATGTCGTTACCTTTGAAAAAATGAGTGAGTTAAAGAAACTTGTAAAAAAAGAGAATATCATTGTTATTGATGAGAATACGTTTGACTATTATTTAAATAGTTGTACGAATTCTTATTCTGTACGTTTCAAGGGAACATTTGAAAGTGAATATTATACGTTCCGTTACTTAAATGATACGGATACTTTCTATCAACTTTTTAACGCATATACGAAAACGATTGATCCAAGTGATTTAGTTAGAACGGGTGTAACCTCTTATAATGAAGTTGAGAGAAAGGGAAGAATTGTTGGCAATATTGCAACTTATATATTAGCTTTTGTATTTATAGCACTTGTTCTCTTTGTATTTATGAAAAGAAATGTCAAAAAAGTCAAATTAAATACCAAAGTTAAAAAAGAAGATCGTTTAAAATATATTGACCTTCTTACTTCTCTTAAAAACCGAAATTACTTCAATGATCGTGTCGATACATGGAATAAAAATACCATTTATCCACAAGCATGTATTGTGATGGATTTAAATCGAATAAAAGAGTTGAATGATACTTTGGGACATACTGAAGGAGATAAACAAATTCAGGCGGTTGCAAACATCTTAATAAAAACACAGATAGATAATACGGAAATTATGCGTACTGATGGAAATGAGTTCTTTGTCTATGCTGTCGGTTATTCAGAAAAACAAATTGTCTCTTATATGAAAAAGCTAACGAAGGAGTTTACGCATCTTCCATATGATTATGGGGTACCTATGGGATTCAGTATGATTGAGGATGATACAAAGTTAATAGAAGATGCCTTTAATGAAGCAAGTGAACTTATGAGAAAAAATAAAGAAATGTCAGAGGATAAAGATGACAAAAAGAATAAGTAAAGTAAGTCGTAAGACAAAAGAAAATTTAATCAATTATGCCAAAAAAATATGGGAGATTATCTTAAAGCCTGAGATGTCTATTCTTCCGGGGCAACTTGCTTTCTTTTTAATTCTCTCATTAGTTCCCATTATCACGCTTTGTGGTTATGCTGCAGGAATTTTCAATATTAATATGGATACCATTATTGATATGTTAGGAAGAGTCGTTCCCGGAGGCATTGGACCTTTAATTCCAATCATTGAAGGAAACACCATTGACTTAAAGCTTGCTTTCATCTTTATTTGGATGTTTTACCTAGCAAGTAATGGATGTAATTCAGTTATCTTAATAAGTAATCAAATATATGGTATTAACCAATCAAATTTCTTTAAAAGAAGAATAAAAGCAATCTTTATGACACTTGCAATCGTATTGCTTATCTTATTCTTGCTTCTTGTTCCTGTATTTGGAAATAAGATTATTGGTCTATTCAGTTTATTTAATATTGATAAGACAGTTTATCAAGTATTAAAAGTTTTACAGGGACCGATTACATGGATTATTATTTTCTTCTTTATTCGTACACTTTATGAATTTGCGCCAGATCGCGTAAGAAGAAATTCACATTTAAATACGGGTTCTCTTTTTACAACGATTGGTTTTATCGTTGTAACGGATATCTATAAATATTTTGCAGGGAATATGACCACATATAATATGTTCTATGGAGCATTATCGAATATTGCCATTCTTATGTTGTGGTTATACTTTATCTCATTTGTCTTTGTGATTGGTCTTTCATTAAATTATGGTGAAGAACTTGATAAAGAGACAATGGATAAGACAGGAGCTGTTAAGATTGTTAAAAACAGATAGTTTATTGACTATCTGTTTTCTCATGTTCTAAGGCTTTTCCTTGATAGGTATTCCTTTTTACCATTTCTTTGTCAATATCATTTAAGACACAAAACTTTTTGAGTAACCAAGTAGGAGTGACTAAATCTTCTTTTACAGGGTCTCCTGTAATTCTTTCAATGACAATGTCTTGATTTAAGTGCTCTAGTTGTGTAATTACTATATCGATGTATTCTTCCTTTGTTAAAATGTGAAAGTGTTCATGCTGATAGCGGATTTCTAATTCTGTATCTTTAATGACATGTAGCATATGAATTTTAATACCATCAATTTTTAAATCATTTAAATACCTTACTGTTTCAAGCATCATTTCTTTTGTTTCATAGGGAAGGCCATTGATAATATGGACAACGACTCTTATATTTCGCCTTTTTAACTCTTTGATACATTCTTCAAAATTTTTTAACGTATGTCCTCGATTGATATAATCTAAAGTATTTTGATGCATGGATTGTAAACCAATTTCTACTGTTAGAAAAGTTCGTGTATTTAAATCACTTAAGTAGTCATAAGTTTCTTTACTGATGGCATCACTTCTTGTGGCAATGTTGATTCCAATTACATTCGGAAGGGTAAGAACTTGCTCAAATTTCTCTTTTAAGACAGGAAGAGGAGCATAAGTATTGGTGTTCGCTTGAAAATAGGCAATGTATTTTCCCTCAGGCCATTTTTTATGGATTTGCCTTTTTATTGTGTTAAATTGAGTGATTAAATCGTCTTCTACTTTTCCCGCAAAATCACCACTTCCAAGTTTTGAGCAGTAGATACAACCGTATTTGCCATTTTGCTTATTAGGACAGCTAAAACCAGTATTTAAAGTGACTTTAAATACTTTACTGCCAAATTTCTTTTTATAAAAATAATTTAATGTTGTATAGCGTTTATTATCCAAAGTATTTATAAACATATTTCATCACATGAGTATTGTATCACAAAATAAAAAGGAAATGATTTTTTTCCTTTCTATTGATAGACTTTTCTTTTTTCCTCTGATTTTTTTAAAAGACTTTCTACATAATTGTAAATATCGTCTATTGAAGCATCTTCTTCAATTGGTAAAAAGCCTGCTTGATTTCTTGAATACACCTTGGAAACTCTCTTTCCATCTTCGTTTATTCTAAAGGATATGTAATCCATTTGCTCTCCGTTAACAAGTCGATCTATTACTAGGAATTCATGTGTAGGAAGTTCTTTGATTTTCCAGAACTTTTGGGTAATCTCTTTTGAATATTTTAAAGAGAATAGAGCACATGATTCCTCTTCTTCATTCACATATGTAGAAATTACAATATCAGGATAAGTGGTTATTGTTGGATACTGAATGAAATCATCATAGTGGTCTTCTTTTAACTCTTTGTTTTCTTTATCATAAACAAAATGTTTAAAAAATTTTGTTCTTTTTCTAATCGGTTTATAATTTATTTCAATATATTCTTTTCTAGCTTTTTTTGAAGGATGAACTTTTGAAGGATAATCAATGCAGACAATAAAGTGGTTTTGAGATCTTACAATTTGATATACTTCAGGATGTAAATCAAAATAAGGATGTATACCAACTATCTCAAAGGAACAACCTGAAACGATTAAATTATATTCAGGCATCTCCCTTTTTACAAATTCATATTGTTCTTCTATTTCTTTCCATCCAACAGGTTCACTTATAACTGTTGAGGTCTTGTATTTGAAAGAATCTTTTTCCTCTCCTCTTATCTTTGTGACAACACCTGTTAATTCACATTCTAAAACACCAACACCATCTATGAAATTGGGCTGATTTAAAATCTTACAATCGTCATATGTAAAACAGTACATATCAATCCTGTGACCATTATGAAGACTAATATTTGTAAATTTAATATCTCTAAATACTATTTTTTGCTCTTTCTGACTATTTTTTCTCTTCTCTACTATGAAGTTTCCTAATTGATTATGTTGTATAATCATCATAAACTCCCCCCTTTTTTTATGTATTATAACCAAAAATACTTTTTTGTCAAATTTTAGCGCAAAGGTGGAAAATTGAAAAACGATTTTAATAGGATATAATAGAGACAATTGAGGTGATTTTATGAAAAATGAGGAACAAAGTCCTAATCTTCCATCAGATAAAAAGAATTTGATTTACAATTGAAGTAATTTGTACTATGATAATCATAAGAGGTGAAGAGATGAAAAAATCATATATATTTGTCGTTTTGATTGAACTTGTTGTAATGTCTATTTATTACTACTTTGTATTACCACCATTGAATCCAACCGCGATGTCTTTTTGGGTGTTTGTTGTGCTAGCACTTGGGCTTTTACTCATGATGTTATCGCTTGTACATGGAACACAGACAAAATTAATTAAGAAGAATAAACATATTGCAGAATTGTCATTGGATTTATCTATTCCTGTGTTTCTTATTATGGGAATTGTTGGTCTTATTCTTGTTATTGATTTAGCTTGTTCACCACTCTTTAATGCCTCGAGTTATTCGAAGCGAATCACAATTGATGAGACAGGAGAATTTACAAAAGATATAAAAGAGGTAGATTTTAAGAGTTTGCCATTACTCGACCGTGATTCTTCAGAAAAGCTTGGAGATCGTGTTATGGGGCAAATGAGTGAGCTTGTCAGTCAATATTATGTATCCGATCAATATACACAAATTAATTATAATAACGATATCGTAAGAGTAACGCCTTTAGAATATGCCGATATCATTAAATGGTTTAGCAACCGCAAGGAAGGCGTAAAGGGGTATATAACTGTAAATTCTGTAAATGGGGGGTCAGGTTTGGTAAAACTTGATAAGGGTATGAAATATATGCCTAGTGCCTACTTTGGAGAAAATTTATATCGTAAATTGAGATTTACTTATCCTACTACGATATTTGATGATGTTAAATTTGAAATTGATAACGAAGGAAGACCTTTCTGGATTGTTCCTACCTATAGTTATACGGGAGTAAATTTAAGAACGAAGGTTACAGGGGTTATCATCTTAGATCCAATTACGGGAGAATCTAAAAAATACAAGATGGAAGATGTCCCTACTTGGGTCGATAATGCCTACAATGCTGATTTGCTCATTGAACAAGTAGACGACTGGGGAAATTATCGCGGTGGGTTCTTCAATAGCATCTTTGGACAAAAGAATGTTGTCAATACAACAGAAGGCTATAACTACTTGGCTATGAATGATGACGTATATTTATATACGGGAATTACTTCTGTTTTAGCAGATGAATCGAATCTTGGTTTTATTCTTTCAAATATGCGTACAGGACACACTACATTCTATAGTGTTGCAGGTGCCGAAGAATATAGTGCCATGGCTTCTGCTCAAGGACAAGTGCAACAGATGAACTATAAGTCTACGTTCCCACTTTTAATCAACTTAAATAATAAGCCAACGTATTTAGTAAGTTTAAAAGATGCGGCTGGACTTGTAAAGATGTATGGTTTTGTCGATGTAGGGGATTATCAAAAAGTTGTTGTAACGGATGCATCTAAAGGTATTAATGAAGCGGCTCAGAACTATTTAAATCAATATGCTGAAGAGATTAGTGATGAATTACTAAAGAAGAAGGAAATTACAATTAAGAGTATTAAGGCAGCAACAAAGGCAAGAAATACATACTATTATATCGTAGATGAAGAGAATAAGAAGTATGTAGCTTCGATAGAATTGAGTGAAATGTTGCCATTTATGAACAATGGAGATAAATTATCTATTGGCTATTATGATAAAGAAAATACGATTATTGAGATTGTTAAAATTAATTCGTAAGGGTGAAAGACTTGTTCAATTTGAATAGGTCTTTTATTGTGCAAATATGATACCGCTGATTATCATTACCATTATTGTGATGTATTGACAGGATATTCATATGCTAAAAATAATGGGGAATGTACAGATGACTCTATTGAGAAATTAGAAGAAATTGAAACTGAGCCAATTATTTCTTATATGACAGAAGATGAGATAATAAAAGCTATGAATGGGCAATTAGATGATGAAGATATTACAAATATTATCTATCGTATCAATCATTCTAAAGTCAAAACTTTAAGCTAAACTTTAGAAGCAAAAATTTACTAGAAGAAAACAAATATTTGTAAAGATCTAATTTAGATTTCTTTATAAAAAAAACAAAGAAGCAATCAACTTGCTTCTTTAATCTTTTTTATAATCGATAAATGCCTGTGCATAAGATTCAATTTTTAATTTATCTTCATTACTAAGGTCACGATAATTTTGAAGTAAAGTCATCTCTTTTTCTGTTAGTTCAAAATTAGGAGGAAGAGGATTGTCTGTTAAATCGAGTAAATAATCGGTTGAAGTATTAAACATTTTAGCCAATTGAATTAATACTTTTACCTTAGGATAAATTTTACCACTGATGTATTGACTGACAGCTTCTTGCGATATTTCTAAGTCAACAGCTACAGAGATAAGTGTTTTGTTCTTTTCTTTTGCAATTTTCTTTAAATTTTTCATCATCTATAGGCTCCTTTCTATTTGATAAAAAGTTACAAATTTTTAAAATCTGTAAGAAAATTATATAATTAGCACTTCAAAATGACTTGAAGAGAAACAAAATATCTTTTAAAGTGATAATTATATTTATACTTATATTGGTTTTAAAAGTAACTTTCATTCGTTTACTACCAAATAGAACCGTGCTATAATAAATACTACAAGGAGTGTTTGACATGAATGAAATAATTATTGAAGAATTAACAACTGAATTAAATGTTAAAAAAGAGCAAATAGAAGCAACATTAAAGTTACTTGAAGAAGGAGCAACTATTCCTTTTATTGCAAGATACCGTAAAGAAGTAACGGGAGCATTAGATGAAAATCAAATAAAGGCAATTGGGGATTTATACCAGTATTATCAAAATTTATTGGATAGAAAAGAAGCCGTTATAAGACTTATTGATGAAAAAGGCCTTTTAACGGATGAATTAAAGGCACAAATAATGGCTTGTAAGAAGTTAACCGAAGTAGAAGACTTATATCGTCCATATAAAGAAAAAAAGAAAACAAAAGCAAGTGAAGCTATCAATAATGGTTTAGAGCCACTTGCCAAGATGATTATGGCTTTTCCAATGTCTGGCTCATTAGAGTCCATGGCAATAAAATATGTAAATGATAAAGTAAAAGACACTTCTTCTGCTTTAGAAGGAGCTGGTTATATCATTGCCGAATGGATAAGTGATAATGCGGGGTACCGCAAGTGGATAAGAAATAATGTGTATCATAACGGGAAAATTGTTTCTAAATTAAAGAAGAATGCGGTAGATGAGAAAAAGCTATACGATATGTATTATGAATTTGAAGAAGCAGTAAAATATATCAAGCATTATCGTGTTCTTGCGATAAATCGAGGCGAAAATGAAAAAGTATTAAGTGTTTCAATTGATATGGATAATGAGGCTATACAAGCTTACTTAGAGTCTAAAATTATAAAGAATAAAGATTCTTTTGTGGTTGATTTAGTAAAGGCAAGTATTAAAGATTCTCTTAAAAGATTAATCTTGCCTAGCATAGAAAGAGAAATAAGAAGTGAACTTACAGAAAAGTCAGAAGCAAAAGCGATTGAAACTTTTGGTGTTAATCTAGAACATCTTCTATTAACAAGACCTATCAAAGGAATGACCGTTTTAGGATTTGATCCGGGCTATGTAAATGGATGCAAATTAGCTGTTATTGATGCCTCAGGTAAGTATTTGGACTCAACTGTCATTAAACCTTTCTTAAATGGAGCTAGACAGGAAGAATACATCAAACAGAGCAAAGAGATTGTGAAAAACTTAATTGAAAAGTACCATGTTGATATTATCTCCATTGGTAATGGAACAGCTTCACGAGAATCAGAGAGTTTTTGTGCAGAAATGATTAAAGAATATCATTTAGATTGCAAATATATTATTACCTCAGAAGCAGGCGCTTCTATTTACAGTGCTTCAAAACTAGCGATAGAAGAATTTCCCGATTTGGCTGTTGAAAAGAGAAGTGCGGTATCTATTGGTAGAAGATTACAAGATCCCCTTTCAGAACTTGTTAAAATTGATCCTAAATCGATTGGTGTTGGGGAATATCAGTATGATGTCAATCAAAAAGCTTTGGGAGAAAGACTCGATTTTACAACATCAAAAGTGGTGAATGAAGTAGGTGTTAACGTCAATACAGCTTCAAAGAGTATCTTAAAGTATGTCTCTGGGTTAACAAAATCAGTTATCGAGAATATAATAAAATATAAGGAAGAAAAGAAGATTACGAATCGTGAAGAAATTAAAAAGATTAAAGGCATGAGTGAAAAAGTCTATGAGCAATCGATAGGTTTCTTGCGTATTCCTGATGGTGATAATCCTTTTGATAATACGGGAATTCATCCTGAAAGTTATCATATAGCAAAAAATATCCTTGCTAAGCTTGGACTAGACATTCAAAATATCAATGACGATAGATTTAAAGAGGTTATTAAGAAAGCAGATAAAAAGGCTTTAGCTGAAGAATTAAATGCAGATATCTATACGGTTGAAGACATCTTAAAGGAGTTATTAAATCCGGGACTTGACCCTCGTGATGAATTAGAAGCACCTATCTTAAAAAGTGATGTTTTGCATATTGAAGATTTGAAAGTAGGCATGGAACTACAGGGAACTGTCCGCAACGTGGCATCTTTTGGAGCATTTGTGGATATTGGATTGCATGATGATGGACTTGTGCATATTTCTAAGATGAGTAAATCTTTTGTTAAAAATCCAAATGATATTGTCAATGTAGGAGATATCGTAAAATGTTATGTTGATACGATTGATAAAGAAAAGGAAAAAGTGGGATTAAGTTTAATAAAACCTTAAAAAATAAGTCGAATAGATAAAAAAATATGAAAAAAGTATTGCAATTAGAATTCATTATGGTATAATTCTAATTGTCTACTTGATGCGGGTGTAGTTTAATGGTAGAGCTTCAGCCTTCCAAGCTGATAACGTGGGTTCGATTCCCATCACCCGCTCCATTATAAATGCCCAATTAGCTCAGTCGGTAGAGCGCACGGCTGTTAACCGTTAGGTCGTAGGTTCGAGTCCTACATTGGGCGCCATTTTGATTATTACCAACGTATATTGTTGGTTTTAATATTAATTAGGATATGCTGGGGAAACTTGCATAAAATAAAAAAAAGGGAATACTTAACATTCCGAAGTTGAGTACTCGCCTAATGTGGTTTGCACTTAATCTACTGAAAGTAAATTGAGTGCTTTTTCTTTTTATAATTCATTATCATTTAAATAATAGAATAATAAGCAGAAGGATGATAATGATTAAAGAAGCGATTAAAAAATCTTTCTTAGTCATTTTCATCACCTCCTTTCGGAGGCAAGCACTCAACTGTTAAGTATCCCTAAGTGCATTATACTAAAATACTTACTATAGAGCAATAAAAATCCATCAGATAAATGAAGTTAATAACAGAACAATAACTTTTAATCTCAACATTGGTGCCATTTTGCAGATTAACCAAACAGAAATGTTTGGTTTTTAAGTATTAAAAATAATTTAAATAAAAATTCTATTTATGGTATAGCAAAATTTCTTATTATGAAAAATTAATAAAATCGGTAATTTTTCATAATTGAGGATTTATGGAGATAAGAAGATGCTTAAATAAGTTAGTAGAAAAACAAGATATAAAAAAATTTTCCAATTTCATGAATTGTGCTATAATACACCTCAATAAAGAAAGAGGGTATTTTTATGCGTATTGTTGAAAAGTTAAATAATAATATGCTATTTATTGATGCGGAAATAGTGAACCAAGAAAAATTAAAGAAATTTATTATTGATGAAAAAATGAAGAGAATACATGGTGGATTTCAATTTAGTTTAGATGATTTAGTTTTAGTTAGAAGTATAAAAGAGGGTATGTTTCCTATTAATGGATATTATTATCCTTTAAATAAAGATAATTGTTATATAGGAAGTATGAATCCATTTGATTTTTTCTTTGAGTCTATTAAATTTGGCTATGATACTAACTATGTTGGAAAACATGTATTTAACCATCAAGAAAAGAACATAGATGTATATCATCCAGCATATCGTGATACTAAACATTTTACAATTAATGCACTGTCTTCAAATGTCTCAGACATTTTTATGCCAAGTGTTATCTTTAATAATCGTCCAATTATAATTATTGAACCTCTAAGAGAAAAGATTAGTAATGGTTTACTTGCTAATTTGAATCCTATTGATACTTTTTTTGATTTGCATAATACTCGTATGGAAGTTTCAAAGAATTCTGTCCTTTTAATTAGTGAAGATAAATACCAGGAATTAATCAAAAGTAGCCAATATAAAGAAATGTTTGATAAATTTAAAGTGTATTTATTTAGAGGAGAACCAAGTATAGCTTGCGATATAGCTTTACTAAACTTGGGGATATTACCCCAACATTCAATTGGGCAAAGAGAATTAATTGAGGAGCATTATCAAGATGGGAATACTATTATAAGTGATAAAAAATATTTAAAATTATTTAGAGATTACATAGAATTTCTAAATCAAAAATATTTAAATACTTCCTATATTCACTTGCCTAAAGATATTATAGAAAGTAGAAGACAATATGAGCATATGTATCCTGGAATGCTTCATACCAATACCAAATTTCGTAATGAAGAAATTGCTAATACAATGAATTACATTATTTCTACTTATGCTGATTATATAGAATTCTTATCAAAGTACGCTAATGAAGAATTTAAAGATAAAAGGGCTGGTATGATTGATTTGATTGAATATGACGTAAAAGAAAAATATCCTTTGATTCGATTTACTTTTATGGAATTACATGAACGATATGGAAAAGTTATGCAAGATTTCTTAAGAGATATTCAATATGATCCATTCGTTCATCTTACTCATGAATTTAACGAGAAACAATTAAGCAAGATTGATAAAATTAGAATTGGTTAATTTTTGAAATAGATTTATCTATTTGAAGAATTTTAGATAAAAAATAAGGCCTTATTTATTAAACCAATAAGGCCTTCTCATCTTTACTTTATCACGAATTTCCATAATCTTTTCTTCATCTTCTAATTCTTTTAAAACCATCTCAATATTTTCCATAATGGATAATTCACGGTAAGTACCTTCTATAAGGCGAACAAACTCGGGAGGATAGTATTTTCTTAGGGAAATTAAACTGCGTAATTCATCTGCAAAAGAATTTGTTGAAGCACTTGTTGATCTTTTCATATCAAAAAAGAAGTAACTTTCTAAAATCAACTCTATAATCCCATTAAGTCTTTCCTTTTCATCAACTTTTCTCACCTTTGCTCCATCTAAATCTACTAATTTAATATGTTTTTCTTTATTTACTAAAATATTAAAAGGGTGTAAATCCCAATAATCGATACCTAATACATCCAGCCCCATAACGGCATCTAAAATTTCCATTATGATGCCATCTTTTGCCATTGCACTTTCATTCACAAAAAATCATAAAAAGTCTGATATTCTCTACAATAATCACTTCCAATAGCAACTCTTTGTCCTAATGAATCATGGTAGATGCGATTAACAAATGCATAGTATTCTTCTTTCAAATTATCCCTGTTTTTATCCATTAAATTGATAGTATCAAAATACACAGGCTTGGTTACTTCTTTGGGTATTCCTTTTATAAATATTTGATTCCATTCAAAATGATGATTGGTTTTTAAAAGTCTTGAAATTTCCTCGTTTATTAAAATATGTTCCATATCATAGTCCCCTTTGAATGGCTATTCTATCATATAAAATAGTACAATACAAATTGTTTATTGACAGTAAAATTAATGTAGTGTATGATTGGCTTAAGTGAGCGAGTAGTTCGCCGAGTTACTAGAAGAGAAGATGATTCTCAGCAAGCAAAGACTTGTGGGGACTTTTAGTCGGGGGAAAACTCACTTTTTTAAGTGTTTAAAAAGGCAATCAAATCTTCTAGTTCCTGTGGAATTTCTCTGTTCCCGGGAACGTATTTCAGTCCATAGCCAATATACTTATTTCCATAGGTATAGAATTTGTTCTTTAAATAAGTGATATAGTGAAAATGCATTTTATTCTTATACCTTAGAGCTTGTCCAAGTGAACTTGTGCAACAATCGGCAATTTGAAGTAATCGTTTATTGGCATTGGGAATAATCTTAATTTCATTTATTTTAGAATAGTCAATTGTAAATTTTTTAGGATGTGATTTTAAAAATTCAATGAGGTTTTCCTTAGAAAGACTTTCTCCGCGACTACTTATAAAGAGATTAGCAATTGCTTTTCTATCTCGTATAAACCAACAGACTCTTTCATAAAGATATCCTGAAAAATGATGGTAAAGAGTATTAGAATGAAGTAGACGAATTTTTGAAGTATCGATAATGATGCTGATAATGGTAATATCCATCTCTTTTATGCAAGAAAGAATTTCTAATTTATGGGAGTAACCCTTGATTTTATTCCAATGAAGTTGTCTTTTAACATCCAGATTTAATCTCCTTTTCAAATCATCCACTTTCTTTGCAATGTTTAAATCTTTTTCTTTTTCAACAAGAATAGCTGTTAAAATGAAATATTTAGATCCTCTTTCAATTCCTTCATCACCAGACTCATCTATATACACATTGAATTCAGTCACATCATCACCTCGTATATCTTTATCAAGTTGTTCATTATCATACGAGTTTGAATGCTTAAAGTCAATAGAAACCTCTTGTTTCCATCTTTTTAATCTGTTATAATTGTTTTAGAATAGGAAGTGTAATTTATGTTAGATTACAGTCGTAGTGGAGATTCAAAGAGTGCTAAAGATTCTTTTTATGCAGCCTTGAGTACAGCAAGAAGTGAACTCGATAAGATTGAACAAGCTTATGTAGAAAATTGGGAACCGAAAGAAGAATATCGCAAAAGCAGATCCGCAATTCTTGAAGATATGGTAGCACTTTTAAAAAAGAATAATATCAAGTTAGAAAAACCTCTTAGTCGTTGTAATAATGAAGAAGCAGTTCATGCCCTTTTAGAAATTGCACCTACATTGCCATATGAAGAGCGCGAAGAAGTAAAAGTGGCTGTTGTTCGTATTGATGAACGATATAAACAAATTGAATATTACGGAAAAAAACTTGATGAATTAGCAAACCAATTAGCAAACTTTTATGTTCCCGAAAAGGACTATGATGATGAAGTGATTATCTCTTTAAAAGATTACCAAATGGATAAAGAAAATACGGAAACTTTTGAAGAATCTTCTTCTAAGGAGACAATTGATGAAACTGTATCGATAGAAGGGGCAGATGATTTTAAAGAAGATAGTTCTGATTTCTTCTCCTATTTTGAAGATCACTTAGCAGAAGAACAAGAGGAAGCACTTCCCGAAATAAATGATACTGAAATGGATGAACCTGAAAATGGTGTTGTATACACGTTAAAGGATAAACAAACTTTAGAAGAAGTTGTAGAGTATGTTTATGAAGGACAAGTTTCATGGTATGATATTTACTTGTATGGAAATAACAAAGAGACATTAGATCAATTTTGTGAAGAGTATGGATATGATATTGAAGATGCTGTGAGAACAAAAGGAATCCTTACAGGGCTTTCTTTTGAATTCCCTCAACAAATTAAAACGACAAAAGTGGAAAATGAAAATCCAAGAAAAATGGCCGCATAAGGCCTTTTTTAGTGATTTGGAATATTTTTTAAAGTTTTTTTAAAGTTTCTTTTTAATCATTAAAATAATATTAAATAACAATAATTTTCAAGTATATTTCTTCTCTAAAATGCCTCTTTTTTTCTTCTCTTTTCTTGACAAGCATTGTTAAAAATGGTAAGATAAGACTCGTTCGACTGAAAGAGGAGGACCAGAAATGGAAACAAGAAAAGCTTTCAAGTCAAATTGGAAGCATATTATCTGTTGTTTAATACTCTTAGTTTTATTTGTATTAACAATAGGTACGCACATGAATGCAGAAGGACGCGATGGTGAAATTTTAGCAGAAAATTCATCTAGCGATACTGTACCCCTGCGCGTTAGCGCAAGAGAATTAGTAGCAAAATTCCGCTACATGGGAGAAAATGAGGCCTTATTAGCTGGACCTAAAGAGGAAGTAAAAGTAGATAATTTGGATGAAGATGCAACACTTTCAACTGTTGAAATTCCCGATATCGACTATTACATTACTACTTATCAAGAGGATATCTATTTTTTAGCTAAGACATTTCGTGTTCAATATGAGGATGTCATTAAAGATTTAAAAAAGAGATATGACTCAAGTGAATTTGAGTTTGAACAAACAAATGTGGGCTATTTGCTTACAAAAAAAGGGAAACTGAAGAAACATAAAAGTGCTTTATATGGCTTAGTCGAATATTTCTACGATTATGTAGAAAGCAACCCAAGAAAAGTAAACAAGAAGAGGGTGCCATATACTGGCGGGGCTAAGTATGTAGAAAATCTAATCATCTACTTTACTACTCGCATCTACACAAATGTTGATACAGTGACCGCACTTAGTATTGGAGCTGCAGAATCTGGATACTATAAAGTTAAATATATGCTTAAATGCAATAATGTTTATGGTGGAATGAGTTCTAAAGGTCTAATCAAATATCGTAACATAGAATATGGGGTATTGTCATATGTACGAATGCTTTCTAAAAACTATTATGGAAAAGGATTAACTACTGTTTCTCAAATAGGAAGAAAGTATTGTCCAACATATGATAATTTTGGTAGAAAGATTGCAAGTCCCCACTGGGTAAATCTCGTTTCTACAGCTAAGAAAAAATATAAGAAGTTTAACTTCGATTTAGAAACAGAAGACTTGTTATCAAAAGAAGAGTTACAGAGTTTGTAATTCTTTTTTTT
>CAZWKF010000013.1:0-3823 GCA_964634785.1 uncultured Muribaculaceae bacterium | reverse complement strand
ATTTTTCTATATAATCAAATGTAAGAATGAGTGATGATATGAAAACAATAGAAGAGTTAGATGTACAAAATAAAAGAGTTCTTTTAAGACTTGATTTGAATGCCCCTATTCGTGATGGGAAGATTTTAGATGACACAAAGATAAAAAAGAGTATTAAGACAATTAAGTATTTACTAGATCATCAAGCTAAGGTAATGATTTTTTCTCATCTAGGAAAAATAAAAAGTGAAGAGGATAAGAAAAAGAATTCTTTGCGCCCTGTAGCTGAAAGACTTCAGTCTCTATTAAATAAAGAGGTAACTTTCATTCCAGAAACAAGAGGAAAAGAATTAGAAAGTGCTTTTTTACATCATAATCTCATTTTAATGGAAAATACACGTTTTGAAGATTATCCAGAAAAGAATGAATCAAATTGTGATGATGATTTAAGTAAATATTGGTCTAGTTTAGGAGACCTATTTATCAATGATGCTTTTGGGACAACGCACCGTAGACATGCTTCTAATTATGGAATATCAAAATACTTAGAAAGTGGAATTGGCTTTTTAATTCAAGAAGAAATTACAGGACTTCATCCCATTATAAAAGATATAAAAAGACCTTTTTATGTTATTATGGGCGGTGCAAAAGTTGATGATAAGATTACATTAATTGAAAAAATGCTTGAAGAATGTGATGCTCTTTTCGTTGGTGGAGGAATTGGCAATACCTTCTTAAAAGCTAAAGGGTATGAAATTGGGGACAGTTTATATAGTGAAGACTATATCTTAAAGATAAAAGAGTTAATCTCCTTATATGGAGAAAAGATTAGAATGCCTTATGATATTGTGGTTAAAAGAGAAAATGAAAATATTTTAATTCCTATTGATGAAGTACAAGAACACGATTGTATTTATGATATAGGCACATCTACCATTGAAGCTTACTTTAAAGACTTAGCAAAGTCTGCTACCATCTTTTTAAATGGAACAATGGGGTTATATGAAGAAGAGGCTTACCAAAAAGGAACAGAAGAACTTTACAAACGACTAAAAGAGATGAAGGCTATAAAAATTGCTGGTGGTGGGGATGCTGTTGCTAGTGTTAAGAAATTTCATGTTGAAGATACTTTTGACTTCTTATCGACTGGTGGAGGAGCAACTTTAGAATATATTGTAAATAAGAGACTTGCCTGTTTTGAGGAGAATGTATGAAACTTATATTAAATTTAAAGATGAATTTAACAAAAGACAGTATTATCGCTTATGAAACATTTATCCATGATAAAGACGTTATTGTTCTTCCCCAATATCCATATCTGTTATTTTTTAATCGTGGGTCTTATGCTTTAGGAAGCCAAGATGTATCTAAATTTGCTAAAGGAAGTTATACGGGAGAAGTATGTGCAAAAGGTTTAAAGGCCTTAGGTGTTCAATATGTTTTAATTGGTCATTCTGAGAGAAAAGAGTATTTTCATGAAACAGGAATGGACTTTAAAATGAAGATGGAAAATACTGTTTCCAATGACATGATTCCCATCTATTGTGTTAATGAAACCATGTCTGCTTATCAAAATGATAAAGAGTTAAAAGAGATTGAAGAACAATTAGAAGTGATTCCAAGTGGAATAAAGTATCTTATCATAGCATTTGAGCCAACCTATTTAATAGGAAATGAAAATGCAAGTATCGATATAGAACATATTGAGAAAGTATTCTTGAAAATAAAAGACTATTTAATGGAGAGAAATATTAATCATTCCCTTGTTTATGGTGGAGGAATAACTCCATCAAATATTGACAATTTAAAGAGGATAAAGGGAATTGAGGGATTTATTCTTTCTTCTTCGGCTTTAGAGAGGGAAAAACTAGAATTTATTTATAATAGCATTCAAGAATAGATATTTTTATAAGTTTATTGTATAATGAAGCAAGCAGGTGATAGGATGGATGATATAAAAATTGGCGATAATCTTGAATTGCATTGTTATAAACATAATGGAAAGATTAATAGTATTTCAGATTGTATAACGGTTTTAGATGTAAAAGATGATTGCATTGTATGTGGAGATTTTAAAACGACGATAACAGAAAGTGATGGAACTTCTCACAAGACAAAAGAACCAGCTATTATGTTTTTTTATAAAGATCGTTGGTTTAATATTTTAGCACAATTTAAAAAACAGGGGTTGTTTTACTATTGTAATATTGCAACACCTTATTTGATTGATGATCATATTATCAAGTATATTGACTATGATTTGGATTTACGTGTTTTTCCTGATGGGGGATTTAAAGTATTGGATAAAAATGAATATAACTATCATAAAAAGATTATGCATTATTCAGATGAATTAGATGAAATAGTAAAAAGTGAATTATCAAGTTTAATTGAAATGAAAAGAAAGAATGAAGGACCTTTTGATAAAGAGTTTGCTTTAAAGTATTATGAATTATATAAAGAGATGACGGGAATTTAAAGTCATCTCTTTTCTATTTAGAATCGTAAATGTTTATAACGTTCATCAAAAGGGACATATTTCTTTATTTGCTTTATTTCATTTTCACATTCCCGATTGATGCCCGTATTAGTAAACTCACTAGGATGAATCCATCTTAACTCTTGTTTTTCTTCATCAAAAATGAGTCTTGGTAATTGTACGACGTCGTAACCCATAATGATGGGATTAAAGAATTCTTCATAAATATTCGGTTTTGATGTCGTAATTGTCTGTGATAGTTGGGTTTCAATTTTGTCAAATCCAACGAATTGAACGAATATATCTGCTGATGCTCTAGCAAACATGGTATCCCAGTAACTTCTTTCGGCATAGGCATTATCGTCAAAAAAAGGATTATCGCTTTCTTCTTTTGGAATAAATTCAGAATATACGCCAAATTCTATTAAAAGTTCTTTTACTACTTTTTGCCATTCCTTTGCCTGACTTGCAAAATGATCGAAAAAATTATAAATTTCAAGCTTTGTCTCTTTTAGAAGGTTAATGTAGGCCATGGTTTCTTCGTTATATATGCCCTTTGTTTCTCGAGGACATTTATGATTCATAAATATATTAGCGTTATAATTTAACCAGGATCTTATATCGTAGGCGTCTAATTCATTTGCATTTGTATAGGGGCTTAATTCCCATCTTTTAGAAGAAATCATCATTTTGAAGTATTCTTGAGGAGTTAAGTTTAAATTATGCCATTCATATTCTGCTCCGTTTTTTCTAAAGTATTCAAGGGCATAATCTTGCTTTATTTCTTCACTAGTAGGTTCATAGAATTCCTTTTTTAAATTAAATTCTTTATTGATTTCATTTCTAATCGTTAAATTATGCTTATAAATACTTAGCGACCATTCGTCATCAAAGAATATCTGATTGTTACAGATAGAAAAGTGAATTTGGTAATCGTCATTTAAAAATCCAAAAACAGGTTTGAATCGTTCGTATGTATTGCTATTCATTATTCTAAGAATTCTTTCAATATCATTTGATAGATTGCATTCGTAATGTAATAATCCCTTTTCCAAATAAAATATTTGGTCTTCTAAATTTATATATCTTGGATAAACAGTATAATATAAAGGTACTAATCCTAACTTTTTTAAATTATTGTCATTAGAATTGACCATATTAAAGCGATAAGGCTTCTCTAAAATGTCCAAATTGGTTTTGTAATTTTCCATATGTCACCTCAAAAAAGTTATTTAAGTTATATGATATCATAATAAATCAATTGTTTGCGTTTTTTTTGTTTAAAAATGTTAATTTATGTAAATTAACTAAAATGTAAAAAAATAACTTGACAATGGAGGATAATGGGGATAGAATTAAGGAAGT
>CAZWKF010000012.1:0-20543 GCA_964634785.1 uncultured Muribaculaceae bacterium | reverse complement strand
ATATGAACTATATAGATAACAATTTAAAAAAAGCCTATCAAGATAAAACCATTGGCATTATTATTTGTAAGAAAGAAAACAAATATATAATTGAATATTGTTCTGATGATAGAATAATGGCGCGCGAGTATGAATTGGTATAATCAAACTTTTTCCACAAGCATATATCTCAAGAAAATTGTGCAATTACTTTGTCACTATATCTAATACATGAGCACTTGCACCTAACATGTCCAATCGTTCACAAGTGGCAAAATGATATTTCATAAAACGTTCAAAAGTATCATCATCCATTTTATTTAAAGTACTTCTCAAATAATTAGCTGGACCATCAGAAGTAACTATTTTTACTCGTTTTAATCCCGCTTCTTGGTTTAGGGCATCAATGTCTTCTAAGCGCACAACACTATAAAGAGAGTTATCCCAATCGGTGATATGGAATTGTTCATCTAACATTCCTTTTTCAATACTTTCCTTTATCTTACCATCTTTAAAACCATGTGTAATGACACAATAGTCATTCATAAAATAATTGATAAGTAGAATCCCATTTGGCTTTAAGACACGTTTTGCCTCTTTAAGAGCTTGTATTTTTTCTGCAAAAGTAAGCAAGTGATACATAGGACCAAAGAGCAAAATGACTTCATAGGAATCAGTTTCAAATAGACTTAAATCTAAAGCATTTCCTAAATGCGTATGAACTTTCTTTCCCTTTTGTTCAATAACTCTTAAATTATGTTTTACAAGTTCTAAGGCATCGACATGATAGTTTTCTGAAAGGGGAATAGCATACTTTCCTGTTCCTGCACCAATATCTAAAATACGGGGATTTTTAAATTGTTTTAAAGTCCATTCAATATAGTGCATGCAAGTTCGATATTCGACTTGACCATGGCGTGTATTTAAACGCTTGTCTTCATTAAATTTATTATAATAGGCAATTAATTCTTCTGTATTCATTCTTTCCCTCACCACATTTCTCTTATTATAATATAGGATGATAAAAATAAAAAGATGGTAAAGTGAGAATTTCTTTGATAAGATACAAGTAGTGAATGGAGAATAATGATGATTAAATATATTGTATTAGATTTTGGTGGAGTTTTAGCTAAACCGACTTCTGGAAACTGGTTTGTAACACCAGAAATTATTCGCACAATTGAAAGTGAAAAAATTTCGGAGTTGATGACTGTAGCAAATTCCTACAGTGAAATTATTTCAAGACCTTTAAAAACAGAGGAAGAAGAGTATTTCATGTTTTATGAATACTATCAAGATTTATTTCGAAAAATCAATTATTCTATTTCTGAAGATATATTGAAACGTTTTGCTTTAGATACAACCTATTCAAATGAAAAGTGTACATTTTATGAAGGCGTAACAGAAGAATTATCTGTATTAGCAGAAGAATATACACTTCTTCTATTAAGTGATAACTGGCCCTGTGGAATACGCATTTTGAAAGAGGCAAAACTAGATCAATATTTTAAAAAAGTCTATATTTCTTCTATTTATGGAACGGTAAAAAAAGAGGGCACTTTTTTTGAATATCCTATAATAGATTTTGGCATAAAAAAAGAGGAAGCTATTTTTATCGATGATAACGAATCTCTTCTAGAAGTTGGTGCACAATATGGATATCACTGTATGTTAATGGATCGAAATAATCGAGGAACGAATTCCAAATATAAAGTATTAACGAATCTCAAAGGAGTTTTTAAATAATGGAGGTAAAACATAGTTTAAAACCCATCTATGATGCCTCTTCAAAAGTTCTTATTTTAGGGACGATGCCTTCAGTAATCTCAAGAGAAAAAAACTTTTATTATGCGCATCCACAAAATCGCTTTTGGAAAACGTTAAGTCGCATTTATCAGGAAGAAATAGGAGAGTCTAGCCTTGAAAAAGAGGCATTTTTAAAACGACATCATATTGCCTTGTTTGATTGCCTAAAAAGTTGTGAGATAAAAAAATCAAGTGATGCTTCCATTAAAAATCCTATACCTAATGATTTAGATCCTATATTAAAAACCGCTTCTATCAAAATGATTTTTACAACAGGGAAAAAAGCACATATGCTCTACCAAAAATATCTAAAAGAAAAGACGGGAATAGAGGATATTTTCCTTCCGAGTCCATCTCCTGCAAATTGTCCCAAAGGAATAGAAGAACTTTTATTTAAGACATATTCTCAAATAAAAGGATATACAGATAACATAGGATAAATCAGTTGTAAAAGCCCATTGTAAAAGGCCTAAATTTTTCTTTTATTTGTAAATGAAGTGTGATACGATGATTGTAATGTTGTAATATAATTTACTCTATGGTTTAAAATATAAGGAGAGTTAGTCTGAAAGTGATTTATATTTCATGACTATGTGTGCCTTGAACATAGTGAAAGGAATGGATGTTTCTATGGTTAATTGTGATTATAAATTACCGATATATGATTATATGACTGAAGAAAGAACCCTTATTCCATTAGAGAAAAGCTTTTATGATTTAGGTGAGTATACGTTAGAAGAAATTATAAAAACTTTAGAAACTTATGAAATAATCTATGAAGAAATTCATGCAATTTCGTATAATGCCTTGTTTACACTTGAAGAAAAGTGTGAACATATAAAAACAAGATTGATTCATCATTTAGGATTACATCTTAAAGAAATAGAACCAACGGAAATAGAATTTATTAATATTGAACGGATATTATGTAAAAGAAAAGAAGAACTTCTTATTGTTAAATCAAGTAAAGTTTTTGAAAATCAAATGGCTTCAATGGTCAAATAAAAAGAAAACTTAATCATCGTTTTCTTCAAATAGTAAGCGAATATCGATATCTAAGGCTTTGGCAAGTGAATAAAGGGTCGCAAGAGAAAAAGTTTGATGGTATTTCGGGCTTTCAATATTCCCAAGAAATTGAGCAGAAAATCCGCATTTTCTCGCAATTTGTTCCTTAGAGAGTCCTAATTTCTTTCGATATTTTTTAAAATTTTTACTGACAAGTTCATATACGTAGTTTTCATCTTCTTTATTAAACATGTGCATCACCAATATCCATATTATATATGAAAAAAGGTTAATTTGCACGCAAAAGTTGAAAATATTTCAAATAATGGTATAATAGTCTAAATTTTGTGAGGTGTTTGTAATGAAAAAAAAGGTGGTACTAGGCTTAAAGTGGGGGATAATAGCCATTATTCTATTATTATCTATATTGTTTTTTAGAAGTGTATCAAGGTTGGATATTTTACCAACAAAGTATCTTGTTTTATTAGGATTAATCGTACTTTTCTTAAATACAATAGGGGGATTAAGTTTGTTTTTGAAAAAGAAATGGCTAAAGACCTTTACTGTACTATCCTATGGATTTTTGATTGGCTTTTCTATTATTGGGGGCCACTATATAAAGACAACAGATCAATTTTTTAATGAAGCTTTTTCAAATTATAAGGTTGAACTTACCGCATATCATGTTATTGTTCGCTCGAGTAGTAAAGAAAGTGCACTAGCAGAACTTGAAAATAAAAATATGGCCTATTATACGTTCTTTAATGAACCAGAAAAAGTCATCCAATGTGTATCTGAACAAGTAAATAATATCTCTTTTTTACCGCACGATGATTTATATGATACGTTTATTAACTTTTTAGTGGGTCAATATGATTCTTTAATTGTAACCGATAGTATTCTAGATATCTTAAGTGAAGACTATAAGAACTTAGATGAGAGAATCAAGATTCTTTATACTTTTGAAATCGAAGCAAAAGTAGAGGAAGAAAAAGAAGAGAAGCCAGAAGAGATACCTAGTGCAATAAATAATGCCATTTTAAAAGGCGACAATTTTAATATCTATATCTCTGGAAGCGATTCAAGAAGTACTAAGATTGCCAATAAATCTCGAAGTGATGTCAATATGGTTGTTTCTATTAATAAGAAAACAAAGACCGTGTTACTAACTTCTATTCCAAGAGATTATTATGTTATGGTCCATGGACAAACAGGATTAAAAGATAAACTCACACATGCAGGCATTTATGGGCTTGAACGCAGTAAAGAGACAGTAGAAGACTTATTTGATATTGATATTGATTATTCGATTAAATTAGGTTTTGCCTCTGTAGTTGAACTTGTTGATTTAGTAGGAGGAATTGACATTGATAGTGATACATCATTTGATTCTTACCATATTCCGGGATGGCATGTAAATAAGGGAATAAACCATATGGATGGGGCAAAAGCTCTTGCCTATGCAAGAGAACGCTATGCATATGCTGGAGGAGATCGTCATCGTATATTAAACCAGCAACAAGTATTAGAGGCAACATTCAAAAAACTATCTACAAGCAGAAATCTATTACTTCATTATGATGAGTTAATGAATTCTCTAAGCAAACTTTATATAACAGATATTCCAAAAGAAGAGATTACTTCTTTAGTTAAGATGCAATTAGAAGACATGTCTTCATGGACATTCTTAAGCAGTACTGTTGATGGAACAGGGAAAATGGCGCATACACATGTAGCACCAAAAACCAATCTATATGTAATGGAGCCAAATGAAGCAACCGTTATAAAGGCCCGCAATAAAATAAAAGAGGTATTAGAAGCAAAGTAAAATTCGAATGTAAATTTACAGTATAGTTTACAAAAAAGGCTAAATATATGGAAATATGTTATATTTAAATTAGCAAAGGAGAATGAAATAATGAAAGAACTAGAACCTACAAGAGAAGAGACCACTCTTAAATCAAATGGTCAAACAACTTCAACATTAGTGATAGAGAATGTTCCTAGTGAACTCGCTTACCATTTTGTTACGGGAAATTATGAAAAAGGGCACTTTCCAACGAAAGAGGAAGTGATTGAGAGTATCGAATGTAAAAAAGATGAAAGCGTAAAAGAACACAGTTATAGATCTGAAGCTGATGTAGTTTCCGAAATGGTAGTAGAACAAATATGTAATAATAGGGAAGAAAGATTATGTCATGTTGAAAGTATTGGTCATACTCCAGAATGGGTAATGACTGAAGAAGGAACACAAGTATGTCGTTGTCAGGAATGTGGACGTATTTTAGGATATGAAAAAGAACATGTTCATGAATTCAGAATAGATTATGCAACATATCAAGAATTTTTAGAAGTAGAAGCATTAAAAGAAATAGAGAAACGTGGATACGTAGAAGAAACCTTCGAAATGCCTATAGCAAAGGGAAAAAGATAAAACGTTAAGCTGTCATAGATGACAGTTTTTTCATTTGCATCAAAATACTTCTCCTTGAATATTCTTATCCTTTATTTTATAATAGAATATAGAATAGAGGGTGAAGCAAATGCAATGTGGAAATTGTGGTACACCATTAATACCAGGAAATAATATTTGCCCATCATGTGGGGCTTTAAATATGGGATTTGCACCTACAAATGGTCAAGTAGAAAATCAAGCTGTTGTATCTTCTACAGAAGTCCAAAATAATCCTGTTTCTAATGGAGCGATGAACATCCCTAATCCACCATTAGAAATGAATACAAACCAAGCACCTATAGAAAATTTACCATCTTCAAATGAAACATCGCAAGTTCCACCAGTTGAAGAGAATCCTCAAAATGTTTCATCAGAGAGCTTTCCTCCAGAAAATGGAATTGCCCAAGATACACCACCTGTTGCTTTAAATGTTGAAGAAGAAAATTTAACACAAGGTGTTAAAGAGATGAATGAGAATGATATTTCGACCTATGCTCCTGAGGAAGAAAAGACGGAAGAAAGAAAAGAAGAAGAGCAAGTTTCCATACAAATACCTAATGTGGAAAAACCTGTAGAAGAGATTAATATGCCATCAGATGGAAGTGCCTTATCGGTTGATGAAGTACCTGAAACAGTGGGAGAAGTAAGTGATGATACTACATTAAAGATTGGAAATACAAAACTAAAAATCAAGATTCCTAAAGGAAAAAAAGTCTCTACTCGTATATTCATTATTACCATCATTGTTACTCTTGTTGTGGGAGCTATCCTTGGGAGAACTCTTTTTAAACAAAATGTCTGTTTATCGTCAGCTCCTAAAACGAAAACAACAAAAACACCCCTCGTGAGTGATGGAAAAAATAATATCACTAAAGTGGGAAATTATCTTTTTACCATTCCTAAAAGTTTTAATTATGACAAGAAAGATAAAGGAATCCTTATTTATGATGAAGCAGGAACTTATCGCATTTTTATTCGCGATGATGCGGGTTCCTATGAAAACCTAGCAAGTTCTCGTATGAGTGTTACGGAAACGCTTCGTGAAAATGAAATGACAGTGAATAACAGTAAAGAGATGAAAATAAAAGAAAAGAGTTATCTTATCATAGAGGGGACAACAAAATTGCAAAATAGATTGGTTGTTTTTACAGAAGCTACAAATGATCGTGTCTTCTATATGGAAATTGTGAATATAAGTAATAATTATGACTATACAGCTTTAGAAGTGGCTGATGATATTATCAAAAATGCCAAGTTTGAAGAACAAGAAAACGCTTTAGAAAATATTGATGTTTATGATGTCAGTGAAGTAAGTATTACAGCAGCAGAAGCTTATCAAGCAATTCGATAATGATTGACAAGTGAGTCTTTCTTCAGTATAATCAACTTAATTAGTGATGAAATGGATTTACACCCATGGAGCTAAATCGTGATTCGCGTTAAGAAAAAAAGTGTATGAGCAATCATAAAATAGGATGGTACCACGGAGAAATTCGTTCCTATGAATATGGTTGTTTTTTTATCGGAGGGTATATGAAAAAGAGAATTATTGTTGATCTAGATGGAACTGTTATTCCTAAAGTTGATTTTAGGGAAAGTGTCATCAAGTGTTTTGAACGAAATGGTTATGAACCAAAAGAAAAAGTGATTAATGGATTCTTGCAGGGAATGGCTAATTATGAACAAAACCATCGAAATTATCAAATAAAAAAATATTATGAACATCTAAAAGCCTATGCAGGCATTCCATTTCCCATCGACTTAGTAAAAGATTATTTAGCTCATATTGAAGAGTTAGTTCCTAAAAGTGATGTAACAGTAGAAAGAGAATTCCTAGATAGATTATATCCTGATTATGAAATTGTTGGATTAACGAACTTTTTTAAAGAGGTTCAAGAAAAACGATTGGAATATTTAAGCTTGCTTTCTTATTTTACTGAAGTCTATGGAGGATATGAATATAGAAAACCAGATGAACTTGCCTATACCATTGCATTAGGAAATCATTCTATGAATGAGTGTGTGATGATTGGTGATAATTATTATCTTGATTTCATTAGACCATTGCAATTAGGGTTAGATGCTATATGGTACCATCCAGAAGGGAATATAAATAATAAAGAAGAAGTGAATGAACTTCGCATGATAAAAATAGAAAGATGAGGGAGATAAAAAATGACATGTTATGAAGATTTAGTCTTTCGTGGACTTATAAAAGATCAAACAAACAATGAAGATTTTGTGAAAAGATTGAATGAAGGAGGAATGACCTTTTACATTGGAACAGATCCAACAGCTGATTCACTGCATTTAGGACACTTATCAAGTTTCTTAATTTGTGAGCGTCTTGCACGTTTTGGACATCATCCTATTGTCTTAGTTGGAGGAGCAACAGGTTTAATTGGAGACCCTCGCCCTACTAAGGAAAGGGAGACTTCTACGGTTGAATTTATTAAGAAAAATGTCGAAGGAATTAAGAGTCAACTATCGAAGTATTTTCCCCACTGTGAGATGGTCAATAACTATGATTGGACAAAAGATATTACCTATATCGATTTCTTAAGAGATTATGGTAAATATTTTAATATCAATTATATGATCAATAAAGATATTATCAAGAGAAGATTGGATGAAGGGATTTCTTATACAGAATTTTCCTATATGTTAATGCAAGCTTTTGACTTCCTTTGGTTATATGAAAATAAGAATTGTATTATGCAAGTAGCTGGGCAAGACCAATGGGGAAATATTACATCTGGTGTAGAACTGATTAGAAAGAAAACAGGAAAAGATGCTTATGCCTTTACGATGCCTCTTGTTACGACAAAATCAGGAGTTAAATTTGGCAAGAGTGAAGGAAATGCTTTGTGGTTAGATAAAGAGAAGACAAGTCCATATGAAATGTATCAATATCTCATTAATTCAGAAGATGAGATGGTAATTGAATATTTAAAACGTTTTACATTCCTTTCACAAGAAGAAATCTTAGAACTTGAACGTAAGCATAAAGAAGCTCCAGAGAAAAGAGATGCACATCGTGCACTTGCCTATGAAGTGGTTAAATTCTTACATGGAGAAGAAGAGGCAAATCTTGCCATGGAAACTTCTAATCGTGTCTTTAGTGGCGATATGTCTGATAACATGCCAACTGTTGAACTTGAAAAATTTGAAGGAAATATTCTAGATTTGTTAGTGGGTACTGAACTTGCACCTTCTAAATCAGAAGCAAGAAGACTAGTAGAACAGGGTGGAGTAAGTATCAATGGTGAAAAAGTAACTGATCCGAATATGACAATTGAGTTAAAAGAATTTGTCTTACAAAAGGGAAAGAAGAAGATTATCAAAGTGGTTTTAGGATAACCGCTTTTTTCTTTACAGTAAAAGTGTATAATTTTAAATATTTTGGCTTGACAAAACAGATTAGGGGTGCAAAAAAAAAAAAAAAATGGTAAAATTACAGTAGGATAGTACGTTTTACTGGAGATGATGAAGATGAAAAGAAAGAGTTTATTAGTACTTGCAATAATTTTAATGGCAATAGGTTTTGCCACAGTAAGTACAACTCTAATTATAAATGGAAACACAAATGTAGCAAGTAATGCAAATGACTTTGATGTGTATTTTAGTAAGGCATATGAAAATGGAACTGAGAAGAATACTTTAATTCAAGACAAAAAACATATTGCATTTACAGCAGAGTTTCGTGAAGCAGGAGAAGAATATATACTCGAATACGAAGTTACAAATGCCTCAAAGAACTATGATGTAAGTGTAAATATTAATATACCAAATGGAAACGAATATATAAGAGTAACAAATGAATTTGATATAAATCCTCTTTTAGCCAGAACAAGTAGACAAGGAACTTTAATAATCAAAGTAATTAAAAGTGTAATGACCGAAAAACGACTAGATTTTGAAATTACAATAGAAGTTAATGCTGTAGAAAGAACAGAGTTAGGTGGAGAGGATATTAAATCAACATCTCCTTACAAAGAGAGAACACTTAATGGAACAGAACCAGTATTGCATAGCGGGTTAATTCCTGTAACATTGGCAGAAGATGGAAAAGTTACCATGGCTGATACGACGTCTAAATGGTATAGTTATGAAGAAAAGAATTGGGCCAATGCCGTTATCTTAAAGAGTGGAGTTACCCATGAAGTAGGAGATACAATACCAGAGGATGATATCGAATCTTACTTTGTGTGGATACCTAAATATAAATATAAAATCTTTGATATGGGAGATTATACAGCTCAAGCAGGAACAAGTAAACCAGAGACAAGTATAGCAAAAGAAATCGAAATTGAGTTCACTACAGATGAAACAACTGATACAGATACATCTTGTGTAAGTCCAAAGATAGCAGGCGAAAGTGGAACATGTAGTGTAGGGAAATGGATGACACATCCGGCCTTCCAAAACTTTGATGTCACAGGCTTATGGATAGGAAAATTCGAAAATGGATATGATAACGGAATTATTGTAAAACCAAATATATCTTCGTGGAGAAATGCCGATGTTGCAACCTTCTTTAAGACAAACTATAATTATAAAAGAGACTTAGACAGCCATATGATGAAGAACACGGAATGGGGAGCAGTAGCGTATCTAAGCCATTCTAAATATGGGATTAATGGAGAAGTGCAAGTTAATAGTGCTCCAAACTATCTTACTGGATATGGATACAACACAGAAGTGGGATATAAAGCAAGCACAACGGGAAATATTACAGGTGTATATGATCTATCAGGAGGAGCTTGGGAGTATGTTGCTGCCTATAGTGGAATAGGAAGAAGTGGACTAACCGCAGAAGAATTAATCACATATGCAAAATACTTTGATGTTTATCCAAGTGATAGTTCAATCAATTCTTATAACAACAGAATTTTAGGAGACGCAACAGGAGAGATGGGACCTTTTTACTTTTATAGTGATAGTGGGGCTGCATCTTATCAGCATAATCGTTGGTATGAAGATTTTTCTCGCTTTTTAGGAGCAGGAAGTTGGTATGATCGAGGTGGCTACCAATTAAGTGGAGTGCTTGCTGGCCAGTTTGCCTTTGCAGGAGAAACAGGAGGAGCTACTGACTATTGCACTTCTCGTCTTGTTCTCGCAGTAAAATAAAACTTTTTCATTTCTTAAATGGGAAAAAGATGGTATACTATCTTCTTAAGAGAGAAGTGAAGAAATGGAAGAAGCATTTGAAGAACTTTATACTTCTATATTAGTCATGCTTGCTTATATGGAAGAAGAAAGACAAGGAATATTCACAGATTATTGTCAAATTTTAGCAGGTACATCAAAATTTTCAGAATCAAAGTACTATGATGATTTGGTACAAAGTGTGGAAGATATTTTTGCCCCCTTCTTTAGTGAAATAAAAATAGAGGGTATTGTTTTTGAAGAAAAAAAAAACTACTTAGAGAAAAAGAAAAGTTTAAACAACATAAAAGTTGAAACATTAGATTATATTTCAAGTGTAGTAGATTGCTTTGATGAATTGTTTATTCGAAGAACACTTACATATCAAAGAGTCCTTGAATTTTATGGGAATTTGATTTTGGGGAATATTCTAACGGATTTAAATTATCATGTAAAAGGGTTAGATGTTACTCTTAGTGAAGAGAGTATTGAAGAAGTTAAAATGAAACTAAAAAATACATAAGTTATTTCATTTCACTTATGTATTTTTTTAATGCCCGTGCATCGGGTCCAAAAATAATTTTTAATTGATTGTCAATTTCGACAATTCCTTTGGCACCTAATATTTGAATGCCTTCTTTATCTACAATACTGACATCTTTAAGAGTTACTTTGAATCTTGACATATTGACTTCTGTATCTAGTATATTGTCTTTCCCGCCTAAAAATTGTACAAGTTTATTAATCTCTAGATTGAAATTCTTGTGATTTAATTTAACAATCACCAAAGAGATAATAATCAAAGCAACGGCAATAATGGCATATTGTAGAAGATATGTCCAATTCATGTTATCACCAAACTCATCATACTATAAATTAAGGAAAAAAGCAAATGATTGATAATTTGTTAAAATAATACTATAATAAAAGTAGAAATGGGATGATTCTTTTGAAAAAACTATTATGGCGATTCCTTGCTTTTTTTCTAGATACTCTATTTGTGTCATTTATTATTTGGGGTATTTCTTTAGTTCCTTTTATCAATCCAAATATTGATAAAATTAACCATCTATATGCAGAACAAAATAATTCCTATAAGACCTACCTATCTTTTATGGAAGAAGCGCCAAAGATGGTAGAAGATTCGGTTATTACAGAAGAAGAAAGTAAGCGAATTGAGCAAGAGTATCCTGAATATAAAATGATCTTTAAGGATGTTACAGTAAATGAAGATTTAAAAAATGAATTTATTAAAGACATTAAAGTAAAGATTAATGAACAATATAAAAAGATTTTAAATGCGTATACTTATAAGGTAAATAAATTAACTATTATTGAAAATTGTATTGCCATCATTTGTTATCTTCTATATTTTGGTATTATTCCTTACTTTACTAAAGGATATACACTTTTCAAAAAGTTTATGCGTATTAGAACTGTATCTATTGATGAAAAGAAAGAAATCTCTTTAATCAATTTTCTATTAAGGGCTTTCTTAATCAATGAAATACTTTTTGTCCTTATGGAAATAATAGGAGTTTCAACTCTTCATCTAAATACTTATACGACATTCCATTATTGGATAAATCAAGCTAAATATATTTATGAAATGGCTTTCTTAGTTGTCCTTGTTATGCGTGATGATCAAAGAAGTATTCATGACTTAATTCTTAAGACGAAAGTAGTTCTTTTAGATAAAGAGGGTAATGAAGTAAATAGTGTACTTTTCAAAAGTACTGAAGTAGAAGAACCAAAAAAAGTTAAAGAAGTTAAAACAAAAAAGACGATAACGAAGAAAAAAGTAAAAGAAGAAGTGAAAGCGATTAAGGTTGATGATAAGTAAGGGACTTATTAAAATCATTCGCCTTTATCAAAGAGCACCTATGGGAACTCATCGTCAATGTAAATTTATTCCAAGTTGTTCTGAATATGCAATACAGGCACTTGAAAACTATGGCTTGTTTTATGGAAGCTTTCTTGCTTTAAAAAGAATCTTAAAATGCAATCCATGGTCTAAAGGTGGATTGGACCCTTTAAAGTCGAAAAAGTGAAACTTATTTAAATATCCGATATATTTAGAAATAGCAATGATAATCTTGTCAAAAGCATCCTCTTATGCTATTATGAATATGCGAGGGAAACTTGCATAAAATAAAAAAAGGATACATTTGATAGTGCTTAACCAAATGCAATCCCTTTTGGATATAGCATCTGAAATCACATTGTTGTGAAATCAGATGTTTTTTCTATTTTAGAAGCAGAAGAATGACAACTAAGAATAGAAGCAATATTATAATAAATAGAGGAAATTCTCTCTTTGTCATAAATATCACCACCTTCCTTAAATCTTGTTGATAAAGAAAGGGAAAGCACCTGATATATTCCAAATGTATCCAAATTCATAATACCAAACATTTGTTTTAAATACAATACTTTTTTACAACTTCAGAAATATTTTTACTAAAAGAGAAATAGTTCTCTTTTTTTCATGCCTATGTTATAATAACATCAAGTTTATTTAGGAAAGTGAAGTTTATGAAAGAGACAATTTTAATTGCTGAAGATGATCAAGATATTGTTGAACTATTAACACTTTATTTAGAGGGAAATGGCTTTTATGTGAAGAGCGCAGCAAATGGAAAAGAAGCCTATGATATGTTAACTACTGAGACAGCTGATTTAGCCATAGTTGATATCATGATGCCCGAAATGAATGGGTATGAACTTATTCGTAAATTAAGAGGCGAAAATAATCAAATTCCTATTATGATTCTTTCGGCCAAAGGATTAGATGTCGATCGCGTATTGGGATTAGATATTGGTGCCGATGCTTACTTAACAAAACCTTTTAATCCCTTAGAAGTGGTTGCCACAATCAAAGCAATTTTAAGAAGATGTCATTCCTTAAATGAAGATCATCTTTTAACAAGAGGTGAGCTCACATTAGATTTAGATACCTATCTTCTAAAAAAGAATGAGAAATCGATTTTACTTACTTCATCAGAAGTAAAAATACTAACAAAAATGATGAAAAACCCGGGAAGAATATTTACTAAAGGCCAACTCTACCAATGCATAAGTGGAGAAAATCTTGAAAATGATGAAGGAACAATGCTTGTTCATATTTTTAACTTGCGTTCAAAAATAGAAGATGATCCAGCCAAACCTAAATACATAAAAACGATAAGAGGATTAGGATATAAATTTGAATATGAAAAAGAATAGATTTAAAATGAGCTTTATTGCTTACTGCCTTTGGTATTTTTCTCTATATTCCTTCATTTTAATTGGGATTATTTTTGCGATTAACTTTTTTATCAATCAAAAAATTGAGAATATGTTTCCCAGTTTAGAAGATGTATTAAAATATGAAAATTATTTAAAAAAAGATGATTTTCAGCGTATTCCCTTAAAGAAATTTAAAAGAAATGAAATAGTCATCTATGATGAACAGGATACCATTCTCTTTTATACACAAAATCATTTGAAGCTCTCCATTAACTCGAGTGATTTAGAATTTATTTATAGTTATTATGATAACTCAAATTATTATATTGAAGAGTTTACAAGTAAAAAAGGAAATACATATTATTACTTAATTCAAATTTTAAATGATACAAGTGAAATTGAATTAGCTGGACCAGTCTATGCTATCTTAGATGAAGAGTTGAATATTGTCAAAGGAAACGCCTTTAAAGGAAGAAAACAACTCACTGAAAGAGAATTTGAATTACTACAGGGATTAAATGAAGGAAACTATATTGAAAAATATACTTATGAAAATGAAAGAGGAGAAAAAAGATCCCTTATCTTTTTAGAACCTTCCTTTGATAGTACGGAGTATCAACATGCTATCAATCGCATCTATTCCATTTGGCTTTATCTTATTCCCATCGTCATTTTGCTAGAGCTTTTGATTATGTATTCTTTTTTTAGAAGAATAAAAAAGGCCATTAATCCAATGGAAGAGCTTTTAAATACTTACGAAAAAAGCGGTGTTGTCATTTACGATGAAAGAGAGATTCCTTATGAATTTTCAAAATTCTTTGCATCCTTTCAAGAGTTACTTGCCAATCTAGAAAAAGAACGCGTTAAAAATGAACAAATCTACAAAGATAAACAGAGTGTTATTACCAATATAAGCCATGATTTAAAGACCCCTTTAACGGTTATACAAGGATATGCAAAGGCATTTAAAGATGGTATGGTTCCCAAAGGAAAAGAAGAAAAGTATATGGATGCCATTTACAATAAGTGCAATATCGCCGTTCAAACAATTGATGCCTTATTTGAATATACACAGATGGAACACCCAGAATATAAACTTCATCTTGAACATTTAGACTTTGTCGAATTTTGTAAGACTTATCTTGCAAATAAATACATCGATTTAGAATTACAAGGATATAAGTTAGTATTTGAACTTCCTGAAAAAGTAATAATGAAAGACTTTGATAGTCTATTAATAAGACGTCTTTTTGATAATATCATTGGCAACAGTGTCAAATATAACAAAAAGGGAACAACCATTTATTTTAAACTTGTTGACCGTGGGAAAAAAGTAAAAGTTATCTTAGCTGATAATGGGGTAGGAGTAGAAGAGACTACACGAAAGAATATCTTTTTGCCTTTTGTCATGGGAGATAAATCACGCAGTAGCGGGTATGGTACAGGACTTGGTCTTTGTATTGCGAAAAGAGTTGTCGATTTACATCATGGAAAAATTGAATGTATAGAAGAACCCCTTCGCCCATATGCCTTTGAAATCGATATTCTCCTTTAATTGCAACTTTAAATTGACGTATTTCAACCAATAGTTGGTAGAGATACGTCTTATTTTTTGATATCCTTTAAGCAATTATTAACAAATCTTAAGATAAAGTTAAGATTTTCTTAAGTTAAATATGTTAAAGTATTTATAAGGAGTCGTTATGTTAGTAGTAGATTATTTAGAAAAAACCGCGAAAAGAATACCTCAGAATACATCTATCATCTGAGAAGAGAAGACAATTACTTATGAAGAATTCATAGACGCTTCTAAAAGAGTAGGATCTTTCTTAGCAAGTAAGATAAGTCTTCAAGAGCCCGTTGCCGTATTTATGGAAAAAGGGATTGACACTTTGATTGGCTTTTTTGGTATTCTCTATGCTGGAGGATGTTATAGCCTAGTCAATCCTGAATTTCCTTCATCTCGCGTAGTAGAAATTTTAGATTGCCTAGAGGCTAAGGTTATTTTGACCGATAAAGAGCATTCTTCTTTGTTAAAGGAAATTGTGGATAAAGAGATTGTTTTAATTGAGGATGTAAAGAAAGCCGAGTTAGAGGAAGACATATTAGAAAGAATAAGAAGTCTTAAAATTGACTTAGATCCCGTTTATATCAATTTTACCTCTGGTTCAACGGGAAAACCTAAAGGAGTCGTCGTTGGAAATCGTTCCATTATAGATTTTATCGATATCTTTACAGAAGAATTTGATATCAAAGAAAGTGATCGGCTTGCCAATCAAGCACCATTTGATTTTGACGTCTCTGTTAAAGATATTTATTCCTCGATTAAAGTGGGGGCAACATTGGTGCTTGTACCTAAGCGATATTTTTCCAATCCAACTCTTCTTTTGGATTATCTTGTAGAAAAGAAAGTGACAACAATGATATGGGCCGTTTCGGCACTTTGCTTAATTACGACTTTCCATGGACTTGATTATAAAGTTCCGAGTACGGTTGGTAAGATTCTCTTTAGTGGAGAAGTTATGCCGATGAAACACTTACGTCAATGGATGGAACATCTTCCCGAATGTACTTTTGTAAATTTGTATGGTCCGACAGAAATTACTTGCAATTGTACGTACTATAAAATTGACCCAACGAAAGAATATGAAAAAATCCCCATTGGGAAACCTTTTAAAAATGAAAGAGTCTTCCTATTAGATGATGATGGACTTGAAGTAAAGGAAAAAGAAGTCGTAGGAGAAATTTGTGTTGCTGGAAGTGCACTTGCTTTAGGCTATTATCATAATAAAGAGCAAACCGATGCCCACTTCGTACAAAATCCACTTCACAATGCCTATCATGAACTTATTTACAAAACAGGTGATTTAGCCCAGTATGGAAGTGATGGAGAACTTTACTTTATGGGAAGAAAAGATTTCCAAATAAAATACCAAGGACATCGCATTGAACTTGAAGAGATTGAACTTGAGATTTTAAAGATGAAAGATATTGAACGTGTTGTCACCATTTTCTACGAAAAGAAAAATCGTTTGTACTGTTTCTATATAGGTAACATTTTGGAAAAAGAGATCATTGAGACTTTGTCAAAGTCACTTCCAAGTTTTATGATTCCAAGTCGTTTTGTCAAAGTAGATGATTTTGCCCTTAATAAAAATGGCAAAATTGACCGCAAAATCTTACAAAAACAAATAGAGGAGGGAAAAGTATGATAGAAAGTATCATAAAAGAAGTGGGAACACCAACCTATGTCTTTGATATTGACTGCTTAAAAAGAAGAATAGAAAAACTTGCTTCCTATTTTCCAAAAGAAATACTCTGTTATGCGATGAAAGCCAATCCCTTTGTCGTAAAAGAGATTGAAAAGAACGTAGAAAGATTTGAAGTCTGTTCATTTGGGGAGTATAAAATTCTAGAAGACTTAAAGGTTGACCCTTCAAAAATTGTCTTATCAGGTGTATGGAAAAAACAGAGTGAAATGGAATATTTATTCGAGCGATCTATTGAAATTGGCTTATTTACGATTGAATCTGTAAATCAATATAAACTCTTAAGAGATTTAGCTAAACAATATGAAAGACCTATTCGTGTTCTATTAAGACTTACAAGTGGCAATCAATTTGGAATGAATAAAGAAGAAATCGAATTGCTGGTAAAAGAGAAAAATGAATGGATAACGCCAATGGGAATTGAATATTTTTCAGGAACCCAAAAACACAATCTTAAGAGAATCGAAAAAGAGATTTTAGAAGTAAATGAGTTTGTGAGTACTCTTGAGAACAAATATAAAAATCCTTTAGAGATTGAGATGGGACTTGGATTTCCTATCTATTATTACGAAGGAGATGAATTTGATGAGGATGTTTTCTTTAAAGAAGTGGCTAAACTTTTAAACCATTTTGGAAATCATACAGTCACTTTAGAGATTGGGAGAAGTATGGTAGCAAGCTGTGGAAGTTATCTTACCAGTGTAGTCGATTATAAAGAAAACAAAGTAGGAAATTTTGCCATTCTCGATGGAGGAATTCATCAACTTGTTTACTATGGCAGTTCAATGGCCATGAAGATTCCTCATTATGAAATATTTCCCAAAAGAGAAGAGAATAAAAAAATCGTCAATCTATGTGGATCGCTTTGTACCATTAATGATATCTTAGTGAAAAACATAGAATGTCCCTCTTTAGAATTAGGGGATGTATTTCAATTTAAAAATGTGGGGGCTTATTCAATGACGGAAGGAATTAGTTTATTCTTAAGTCATGATTTACCTGCAGTCGTATTCATAAAAAATAAAAAAATAAAAGTGGTTCGTGGTAATGTACCAACATACGTATTAAACGAGCCAAAAGAAAAAGGAGAGAAGTAAAAATGAAACAATTATTAAATATTTTAGAAAGTATTAAACCGGGAGTTGATTATGAAAACTGTACAACTTTAATCGATGAACATTATTTAGACTCTTTATCCATTTTATCCTTAGTTGCTGAGATTGAAGATGAGTTTGACGTCATGATTCCAACTGTCGAAATTATTCCTGCTAATTTTAATTCTGTTGAGAGTATGATGAATTTAATTACTAGGTTACAAGAGGAAGAATAGTATGCAATATTGTGATATGTCCTATCTTTTAGTCTTTTTGCCTCTTGTTATCCTTTTCTATGGACTTGCATCAAAGAATAAAAGATGGATTGTCTTACTTGTATCGAGTTATTTTTTCTTCTATTTATTAAGTGGAAAATTACTTGCTTATTTGCTTATCTCGACATTTTCCATTCATCATTTTGGTTTGTGGTTAGATATGGTAAAAAAGGAGGAAGAAGAGGCATTAGGTGAGGGAGCAAAAGAGGAGAGAAAAAGCTTAAGAGAGAAGTTTTCTAAAAAACGCAGAAATGTCTTAATTCTTGGAATTCTTGTACAAGTGGGCATTTTATCGCTTGTAAAATATTTGCCATTCTTTTGTTTTAATGTTAATGAACTTTTAAAACTTATTGGGCTAAAATGGCGAATAAAGCAATATCGTTTTTTAGCACCTATTGGAGTATCCTTTTATACCCTTATGGCCTTATCTTATTTAATTGATGTCTATCGAGGAAAAGTAAGTGCTGATAAGAATTTGGGACGTTTGTCTCTCTTTCTTGCCTTTTTTCCACAAATTATGGAAGGTCCCATTGCAAGATATAATGAAACCGCAGAAAAACTATATGAAGGAGAAGATTTACATTATCAGACGGTCTGCTTTGGGATGCAAAGAATCCTTTTTGGCTTAGCTAAAAAAATGGTCATTGCCGATCGCTTAAATATTATTGTCGAAAATATATTCTCAAATTATGCAACCTATAATGGAGGAATATTACTTGCAGGTGTTATTTTTTATACGATTGAACTTTACATGGATTTTTCAGGTGTAATGGATATTGTCATTGGAAGTGCAGAAATCTTTAATGTTAAGTTACCAGAAAACTTTAGACAACCTTTTTTCTCAAAGAGTATTTCAGACTTTTGGTCTCGTTGGCATATCACTTTAGGTACGTGGTTTAAAGATTACATTTTTTATCCAGTATCTTTATCAAAAGTATCGAAAAAGATGACAAGTAGCTTAAGAAAGAAAATTGGCAATCACTTTGGTCCCTTACTTGCTGGAAGTATAGCCCTTTTATGTGTATGGCTTTTAAATGGCTTATGGCATGGAGCAGGATATCATTACATTTTCTTTGGATTATACCACTTTACATTTATTCTTTTAGGTAACATTTTTGAGCCTCTTATATTAAAGTTTTATCGTATTACTAAAATCAATCGTGAAAGTAAAATAATGCATCTTGTAAGAATCATTAAAACCTGTATCATTGTCTTCTTTGGTGAACTCTTCTTTAAGGCACCTACTTTAACAATTGGATTTATCATGTTTAAAAGGATATTTACAACCTTTACTTTAACTGATTTTACAAATGGCTTTATCTTTAAGATTGGGTTAGATGAAGGAGAATTTATCATCTTAGGAATTACTCTTATTCTTCTCCTTATTGCAAGTATTCTTCATGAAAAAGGGATTTCTATACGAGAAGAAATCTCTAAGAAGCCTATCTATATCCGTTGGTTCTGTTATTATGCATTGCTATTTTATATTGTGATCTTTGGAGCATATGGAGCAGGGTATATTCCTGTTGACCCAATGTATGCGAACTTTTAGGGAGGTGTGAAGATGACAAAGACAAAAATAACTCTACGAATTGTGTTATTTACATTGATTCTTATATTTCTTATTGTCCTATTTTCCATTCTCTTTATGCCTAAAAATAATTTAAAGAATTTTGGAATGGACCAAGTAAGTGCCAATGGCATTTTAGGAGAAAAGAAAAACACGATTGATGTCCTCGTATTAGGAGATTCAGAAACGTATACATCTTTTTCTCCTTTGCAAATGTATGAAGAACAGGGATTTACTTCTTATATCTGTGGAACTTCAGGACAAAGACTTTATGACTCGTATGATTTCTTGGAAAAAGCTTTAGAGAATCAAAAACCAAAAGTCGTTATTTTAGAGACGAATGCTGTTTTCCGTGATTATGATTTAAAGACAAGTATTCTTGCTAGATGGAAAAATCTTATTCCTTTACTTAAATATCATAGTCGTTGGAAGAATCTAACACTAAATGATTTTACAGGGAAAGTTAGTTATACCTACACAGACCCAAATAAAGGATTTCGAATAAAAAAGGGAATTGCACCTGCTAAAATTCGTGACTACATGAAGAAGATGGATAAGAGAAAAGTCATTCCTAAATTAAATATTCGTTATCTAGAAAAAATAAAAAATCTTTGTGATGAACTTGATATTACTTTCATACTTGTAAGTTCAAAGAGTATTAAAAATTGGAATGATGCTAAACATCAAAGTGTTGAAGAGTTTGCCAAAGAAAAA